>NZ_LT607754.1:2700000-3000000 GCF_900090285.1 Micromonospora inositola
GATGCGCCGGCAGTCGTCCAGCGTCCGGAACGGCACCACCCGCTCCGGCAGCGGGTCGAGCCCGGGCAGCGGCGGCACCACGGCCCGGCTGCCGGTGGCGAGGACCAGGTGGTCGTAGCCGTGCTGGTCACCGTCGTCCGTGCGCACCTCCCGGGCGGCCCGGTCGATCGCGGTGACCGCGACCCCGGTACGCACGTCCACGCCCTGCCCGGCGACCTCGGCCAGCTCCACGTCCGGCTCGGCGATCTTCCCGGCCAGCAGGGTGGAGAGCATGATCCGGTTGTACGCCCGGTGCGGCTCCGCCCCGAGCACGGTGACCTTTTGGTACCCGCCCCGGGCGTGCAGCTCGGCGGCGAGCCGGGACCCGGCCATCCCGTACCCGACGATGATCACCCGGTCGTTCACGACTGGACCCTCTCCACCCGTACCGCGCAGATCTTGAATTCGGGCATCCCGGAGATCGGGTCGACAGCGTCGTTGGTGACCGAGTTGGCGCGGGCCGCGCCGGGCCAGTGGAACGGCGCGAAGACGGTGTCCGGCCGGATCGTGGGGCTGACCCGGGCGGGGGCGCGCAGCTCGCCGCGGCGGGAGACGACCCGCACCTCCTCGCCGTCGGTGACGCCGAGCCGGGCGGCCAGGTCCGGGTGCAGCTCGACGAAGGCGCCGGGCGCGGCCCGGCGCAGCGCGGCGACCCGCCGGGTCTGGGTGCCGGACTGGTACTGGGCCAGCACCCGCCCGGTGGTGAGGTGCAGCGGGTAGTCGGCGCAGACCTCCTCGGCGGCCGGCCGGTGGGTCACCGGGTGGAACCGGGCCCGCCCGCTCGGGGTGGGGAACCGGTCGGCGAAGAGCCGGGGGGTGTCCGGGCCGTCCGGGTCGGGGCAGGGCCAGAAGACGCCGGTATCGGCGTCGATCCGTGCCCAGGTCACGCCGGCGTAGTCCGCCGGCCCGCCGGCCGAGGCCCGCCGCAGCTCAGTGAAGACCGCACGCGGGTCGGTCGGGAAGCCCACCGGGGCGCCGAGCCGGGTGGCCAGGTCGGCGAGGACCGCCAGGTCGGTGCGGACGCCGGGTGGCGGCTCGCGCAGCGCCCGCCGGCGCAGCACCCGACCCTCCAGGTTGGTCATCGTGCCGTCCTCCTCGGCCCACTGCGCGACCGGCAGCACCACGTCGGCCAGGGCGGCCGTCTCCGAGCGCAGGAAATCGGCGACGACCAGCAGGTCCAGGTCGCGCAGCCGGGACTCGATCCGGGCCGCCCGGGGCGCCGACACCACCGGGTTGGAGCCGAAGACCAGCAGCGCCCTGGGGCCGTCCGGCGTGCCGAGCGAGTCCAGCAGCCGGTACGCCGGCACCCCCGGCTCGGGCAGGTCGTCGGCCGGTACGCCCCAGACCCGCGCCACGTGCTCCCGGGCCGCCGGGTCGTCGATCCGCCGGTAGCCGGGGAGCTGGTCGGCCTTCTGCCCGTGCTCCCGGCCGCCCTGGCCGTTGCCCTGCCCGGTGAGGCAGCCGTACCCGGAGCCGGGGCGACCGGGCAGGCCGAGGGCGAGCGCCAGGTTGACGAAGGCGGTGACCGTATCGACGCCCTTGGCGTGCTGCTCGGCGCCCCGCGCGGTGAGGATGATCGCGCTGCCGGCGGTGGCGAGCGCCCGCGCGGTCGCCTCCAGGTCGGCCACCGGCACCCCGGAGAGCCGTTCCACCTCGGCCGGCCAGTAGCCGGCCACGGTGCAACGGACGGCGTCGAAGCCGGTGGTGCGGGCGGCCACGTAGTCGCGGTCGAGCCAGCCCTCGGTGAGCGCGATGTGCAGCAGCGCGTTGGCCACCGCCAGGTCGGTGCCGGGGAGCGGTTGCAGGTGCAGGTCGGCCTGGCGGGCGGTCGCGGTGACCCGGGGGTCGATCACGATCAGCCGCCCGCCGCGTTGCCGCTGGTCGGCCAGGTGGCGCAGCAGTGGCGGCATGGTCTCCGCCGGGTTGGCGCCGACCAGCAGCAGGGTCTCCGCCCGGCCGAGGTCCGCGAGGGGGAAGGGCAGCCCCCGGTCGACGCCGAAGGCCCGGATGCCGGCCGCCGCGGCCGAGGACATGCACCAGCGGCCGTTGTAGTCGATGTGCCGGGTCCGCAGGGCCACCCGGGCGAACTTGCCGAGCGCGTACGCCTTCTCGTTGGTCAGCCCGCCGCCGCCGAAGACCGCCACGGCGTCCCGGCCGTGTCCGGTCTGGACGGTGCGGATGCCAGCGGCGATCCGGTCCAGCGCCTCGTCCCAGCTCGCCGGGCGCTGCTCGCCGGTCGCCGGGTCGCGTACCAGCGGCGTGGTCAACCGCTCGGGGTGGTCCAGCAGATCGGCGGCGGTCCAGCCCTTCTGGCAGAGCCCGCCGCGGTTGGTGGGGAACTGCCGGGGGAGCACCTCGATCCGCCCGTCGGTCTCGCGCAGCGTCATCCCGCACTGGAGCGCGCAGTAGGGGCAGTGGGTCGCCGCCTCCCGGGATCCCACTCCCGGTCGCGTCGCCACCCGTGCACCGTCTGTCATGTCGGGAAAGCGTGCCGCCGGGCGGTTTCCGGTCCGGGTCCCTTCTGTTTCGGTCCTGTCAAGAGCGCCTCACACCGCACGGGGTCACCGGGCCGGGCCCTCGCGTTTAGAATGTAAGACAGAATTCCTGCATTTTGGGAGGCTGGCATGACCGTGGCGGACGCGTTCGATGCTGTGGCGGGGACGTACGACGAGGCCCGGCGACGGCTGGTGCCCTGCTTCGACGCCTTCTACGGCACCGCCGTCGAGGTGGCCGCCCCGCCGCTGCGGGCGGCGCTGGCGGCGGGGCGTACCCCGGAGGTGCTGGACCTGGGTGCGGGCACCGGCCTGCTCTCCCTGCTGATCTCCGCCGCCGTGCCGGGGGTCCGGCTGACCCTGGTCGACGCCGCGCCCGCGATGCTCGCCGTCGCGACCGACCAGCTCCGCGCCCGGGCCGTGCCGCACCGAGTGGTCCGGGCGGACCTGGCCGACCCGCTGCCGCCCGGCCGGTACGACGCGGTGATCTCCGCGCTCGCCATCCATCACCTGGCCGACGCCGGCAAGCGGGCCCTCTACCGCCGGGCCGCGGCGGCGCTCGTCCCCGGCGGAGTGTTCGTCAACGCCGAGCAGGTGGCCGGCCCGACACCCGCCCTCGACCGCCGCTACGACGAGGTCTGGACCGCGCGGATCACCGAGCTGGGCTCGGACGGGGAAGAGATCGCCGCCGCCCGGGAGCGGATGCGGCACGACCGGCCGACGACGGTGGCCGACCAGTGCGGCTGGCTCACCGAGGCGGGGCTGGTCGACGTGGACTGCTTTTTCAAGGAGTGGCGCTTCGCGGTCTTCGGCGGCCGGGCGGCCTGACCGCGTCGGCGCCTCATTGCTATCGGAGCCGGTTCGCCGGGAATGTCGGCGGTGGGCGTTGTGGCGTCGTGGGCCGAGCCGACGACGACCGGGATGAACGCTGGTCATACCCAGCGGTAATCTTTCGGGCATGACTGCCAAGGTGACTCTCTCGTTCTCGGACGAGACGATCGAGGAGGCGCGCCGGTTCGCCAAGCGGGAGGGACTGTCGCTCTCCGCCTGGATGGACCGGGCCGCCCGGGAGAAGGCGCTGCGCGAGGTCTTCACCGCGCACGCCGCCGCCGTCGGTCGCGCCGGCCTGGATCTGGAGTCCGCCGCCCTCGCCGACGCCCACGAGGTCGCCATGGTCGACGACGTGCTCTTCGGCGGGCGCCCGAGTGCTGCGTAGGGGAGAGGTCTGGCGCATCGAGGGCGCCCGGGAACGGCTCGGGCTGGTGATCAGCTCCGACGTCTACAACTCCACCGACGTGCCCATCGTGATCGTGGCCGAGGTGGTCGACGAGTCGCTGTTGCGGGACTCGCCCCTCGCGGTGTCGATGGGCCGCTGGGTGGTGATGCCCGACCGGCTCTCCGCACCGATGAAGAAGTGGTTCACCGAGTGCGTGGACGTGGCCGACACGGAGACCATGCAGCGGGTCGGCCGGGCGCTGCGCATCCTCCAGGAGATCTGACCGCCTCACCACCGGTCCGGGGCGGACGTGCGATCCCCGTTTCCGGAACGACCCCCGACGGGCACCGTCGGGAAACCGCCCGTTCCTAGCGTCCTCCTCGTCGCATCGACGAGGAGGAGTCGCCGTGAGCACACTGGCCCCCGCCCCAACCCTGACCCCGACCGCCGCCGGGCGCCGGCAGGCGATCACCGACTGGCGCCCCGAGGACCCGGACTTCTGGCGTAAGACGGGCGCCCCGATCGCGAGGCGCAACCTGTACGTCTCCATCTTCGCCGAGCACGTCGGCTTCTCGGTGTGGAGCCTCTGGTCGGTGATGGTGCTCTTCCTCGGCCCGCAGTACGGCATCGACCCGGCCGGGAAGTTCCTGCTCACCGCCGTACCGGCCGCGCTGGGCGCGGTGCTGCGGCTGCCGTACACCCTGGCGGTGGCCCGCTTCGGCGGCCGGAACTGGACCATCGTCAGCGCGCTGCTGCTGCTGGTGCCGGCGGTGCCGATGGCGCTGGTGATCGAGCCGGGCGTGTCGTACCCCACGCTGATGGTGCTGGCCTGCCTGACCGGGGTGGGCGGGGGCAACTTCGCCTCCTCGATGGCGAACATCAACCTCTTCTACCCGGACCGGCTCAAGGGACGGGCGCTCGGCCTCAACGCCGGTGGCGGCAACCTCGGGGTACCGGCGGTGCAGTTGGTCGGGCTGGCGGTGCTGGCCACCGCCGGGGCCGCGTACCCCCGGCTGGTGCCCGCGGTCTACCTGCCGCTGATCGTCCTCGCGGCGCTGGCCGCGGCGCGCTGGCTGGACAACCTCCCCGGGGCCCGAAACGAGCCCGGTGCACTGCGCGAGGCCGCCCGGGAACCGCACACCTGGGTGATGTCGCTGCTCTACGTCGGCACCTTCGGCTCGTTCATCGGGTTCGGCTTCGCCTTCGGGCAGGTGCTCCAGCTCCAGTTCCACGAGGAGTTCCCGACCCCGGTCGACGCGGCCTGGCTGACCTTCCTCGGACCCCTGGTCGGCTCGCTGATCCGACCGCTCGGCGGGCAGCTCGCCGACCGGCTCGGCGGGGCCCGGGTGACCTTCTGGAACTTCGTCGCCATGGCGGCCGGCGCCGGGCTGGTGCTGTACGCGGCCCGGGAGCGGTCGCTGCCGCTCTACCTGGCCGGGTTCCTGTCCCTGTTCGTCTTCTCCGGGATCGGCAACGGCTCGACGTACAAGATGATCCCGGCGATCTTCCGGGCCCGGACGGCGGCCGAGGTCGATCGTGGGGTCGACCCGGCGGCGGCCGCGCGCCGGGGTCGGCGGCTGTCCGGGGCGCTGATCGGCATCGCCGGCGCGGTCGGCGCCTCCGGCGGGGTGCTGGTCAACGTCGCCTTCCGGCAGTCGTTCCTGACCTCCGGGAACGCGGACGCCGCCTACCTGGCCTTCATCGGCTGGTACGCGCTCTGCTTCGTGGTGACCTGGGCGGTCTACCTCCGGCCGGGGCCACGCCGACTGGCCGGCGTGTGACCTGTACCATCGCCATGTCGCGAGCCGCGCTGGGGTGACCCCCCGTTTTGACCCGCCGACCGGGCGGCGGGTATCGTTGCCTGCTGTTGTACGACATCCAGAGGCGTGCCGCATCAGGTACGCTTGGTCGTTCGTGCGCGCCTGGTCACCTCGGCGCGCGACCCCAGACCGACGACGAGACAAGGTAGACCTGTGCGTACGTACAGCCCGAAGCCGGGTGAGATCGAGCGTCAGTGGCACGTTATCGACGCCTCTGATGTCGTGCTGGGCCGCCTGGCCACCCACGCCGCCACGCTGCTGCGCGGCAAGCACAAGCCGACTTTCGCGCCGCACGTCGACACGGGCGACTTCGTCGTCATCGTGAACGCGGGCAAGGTTGCGCTGACCGGCAACAAGCGGCAGACCAAGATTGCCTACCGCCACTCGGGTTACCCGGGTGGTCTGAAGCAGGTCGGCTACGACGAGCTGCTGACCAAGCGTCCCGAGCGGGCCGTCGAGCTGGCCGTGAAGGGCATGCTCCCGCACAACAAGCTCGGCCGTCAGCTGATCAAGAAGCTGAAGGTCTACGCCGGTGCCGAGCACCCGCACGGCGCGCAGCAGCCGGTGCCGTTCGAGATCAAGCAGATCGCGCAGTGAGCGCGGGCGAAGGAAGCAGCATGACCGACATCACCGAGACCGAGGTTGCCCCCGAGGCCGCCGAGGCGCCGGCGCCCGTCGCCCGCGCGCCTCGCGGTGACCGCCCGATCCAGACCGTGGGTCGGCGCAAGGAGGCCATCGTCCGGGTTCGCATCGTCCCCGGCAGCGGCAAGATCACCTGCAACGGCCGGGACCTCGAGGCCTACTTCCCGAGCAAGGTGCACCAGCAGCTCATCAAGGACCCGCTGGTGACCGCCGAGAAGCCCGAGGCGTTCGACGTCATCGCCAACCTGCGTGGCGGCGGCACCACCGGCCAGGCTGGTGCGCTGCGGCTGGCCATCGCCCGGGCGCTGATCGTCAACGAGCCGGACGACCGCCCGGCCCTGAAGAAGGCCGGCTTCCTGACCCGTGACGCCCGGGTCAAGGAGAGCAAGAAGTACGGCCTCAAGAAGGCCCGTAAGGCTCCTCAGTACTCGAAGCGCTGATCACCACCAGCGCGTTGTACTTCTTCTGACGGACGGCCGGTCCGCCTCCCCTCGACCGGGGAGGTGGGTCGGCCGTTCCGCTTTCTCCTCTCAACGGCAGTTCCATCGGAGGTTGGCGGGTATGGGCCGGTTGTTCGGCACGGACGGGGTACGCGGGCGGGCGAACGCGGATCTCACCCCGGAGTTGGCGCTCGCGGTGGCGGTGGCCGCCGCCCACACGCTCGCCGAGACGGACAAGAGCCATCCGCCGCTCGCGGTGGTCGGGCGGGACACCCGGGCCAGCGGCGAGATGTTGGAGGCGGCCGTGGTGGCCGGCCTCACCAGCGCCGGCGCCAACGTGGTGCGGGTCGGTGTGCTGCCCACCCCCGCGGTGGCGTTCCTCACCGCGGAGGCCAAGGCCGACCTGGGCGTGATGCTCTCCGCCTCGCACAACCCGATGCCGGACAACGGGATCAAGCTCTTCGCCGCCGGTGGGCACAAGCTGCCGGACGAGATCGAGATGCGGATCGAGGCGGCCGTCGAGGCGAACGCCACCACCGCCTGGGACCGGCCGATCGGGGCCGGCGTCGGGCGGGTGCACGACCTGCTCGACGGCGCCGACCACTACGTCCAGCACCTCGTCGGCACGGTGCCGCACCGCCTCGACGGGATCAAGGTCGTGGTGGACTGCGCGAACGGCGCCGCCGCCGAGGTCGCCCCGGTGGCGTACCGGGAGGCGGGCGCCGAGGTGATCGCGATCCACGCCGAGCCGGACGGGCTCAACATCAACGACGACTGCGGCTCCAACCACATCGACACGCTGCGCGCCGCCGTGGTCGAGCACGGCGCGCACCTGGGCATCGCCCACGACGGCGACGCCGACCGGTGCGTCGCGGTGACCGCCGACGGCGACGAGGTCGACGGCGACCAGCTGATGGCCATCCTGGCGCTGGCCATGCGGGAGGCCGGCGAGCTGACCCAGGACACCCTGGTCGCGACGGTGATGAGCAACCTCGGCCTACGGCTGGCGATGTCCGCGCAGGGCATCCGCCTGGTCGAGACCAAGGTCGGCGACCGGTACGTCCTGGAGGAGCTGCGCGCCTCCGGCCTCGCGCTCGGCGGCGAGCAGAGCGGCCACATCGTCATGCCGGCGTACGCCACCACCGGCGACGGGGTGCTGACCGGGCTGCACCTGATGTCCCGGATGGCCGCCACCGGCAAGTCCCTCGCCGAGCTCGGCTCGGTGGTAACCAAGCTGCCCCAGGTGCTGATCAACGTGCCGGTCGGCGACCGTACCGTGGGCGCCGCCGCGCCGGCCGTCCGCGCCGAGGTGGAGCGGGCCGAGGCCGAGCTGGGCGAGACCGGCCGGGTGCTGCTGCGCCCGTCGGGCACCGAGCCGCTGGTCCGGGTGATGGTCGAGGCGGCCACCGAGGCGACAGCCCGCGAGGTCGCCGAGCGCATCGCCGCCCACGTCCGCACCGCCAGCCCCACCGCCTGACCGACCCGGCACGGGCCGGACCTGCCGGCGCGTCGGCTGCTCGTCACTCCTCGGCGAGCAGCCGTGCGGTCGGGAGCCGGCGCAGCAGGGCCGCCGGCAGGAGCGCCGCCAGGCAGCTGACGACGAGGCCGGCGACCGCCGTGACGACAGCCACCAGCAGCAGGCTGCCGGGCAGCGAACCGATCAGGCCCACCGCGCCGAGCAGGCCCAACAGGGCCCCGGTGACGGCGCCGAGCCCACCGAGCGCGAGACCTTCGTAGCCAATCAGCCGGCCGAGCGCCGCGTCGGTCCAGCCGATCGCCCGCAAGGTGGCCAGCTCGGCGGCCCGGTCGCGGATGCCGAGATAGAGCACGTCGGCCACGGCGGCCGTGCCGAGCAGCACGGTCGCGGCCGCGGCGACGACGTCCGGGCCGCGCACGCTCAGCGAGATCGCGTCCCCCAGCAGGCTGCCGACGACCGCGCCCCGGAACGCGTACGAGACGGCACCCACCAAGGTCAGCGCGGCGACCCCGATAGCCAGGGCTCCCGCGCCGAGCAGGCTCCGCCCCGGCGTCCGGGCGAGGTTCGTGACGGCCAACCGGAGCACGGTGCGGGGCCGCCCCGCCCGGCGGGCCGCCGCGACGGGCGGCCGCAGGGCGGCGGCCGGATGCGCGCGACCGGCGCGCAGTGCCGGCGCCAGACCCGCGACCAACGCCAGCAGCAGCGCCACCGGGACGGCGAGGACGGCCCGGCGCCAGCCGACGTCGATCCCGAGCGCGGCGGAGACCGGTGTCGCGAGGGCGAGGGACAGCAGGCCGGCGGCGAGGCCGAGCGTGGCCACCTCGCCGAGGACGAGCATGGTGATCCGCCGCGCCGGCCAGCCGAGGCAGCTGAGCAGGGCCAGCTCCGACCTGCGGTCCCGGACCGCCGCGGCGACCGCGTTGCCCAGGAAGAGCGCGCACACGACCAGGACGAGCAGGAAGAGCAGCACGCTCTTACGGTCGACGGCCTGCACGATGACCGACGCGACACCGAGGGCGGACCAGTTCTCGGCCAGCCGGAGCGCGGGCCGGCCGAACGATCCGGCGGGCAGCTCGACGGTCTGCGGGGCGGGGGAGGAGCCGAGGGTGATGTCCACGTCCAGGCCGGTGGCCGCGGCGATCTGCTCGGCCACCAGGCGGACCCGTTCCGCGGAACGCTCGCTGTAGCCGTCGACGTCGGCGACCCGTACCCGGATCGCGCTGATCGGCGCGGAGCGCTGCGGGCCGGCCGCCTCCTCCAGCAGCTTCGGCAGGGCGGCGAGGTTCGTCAGCAGGAACGGCGGGGTGCCCAGGTAGCCGCCGGGGTTGCCGCTGGGCAGCAGTGGCTGACCGCCGAGCGCCGCCCGGCTGCGGGCGTCCGCCCCCTCGGCCGTGGGCGGCTCGTACGTCTCCAGCGGCACCCTTGACAGGTCACCGAACCTGGCCAGCCGCTCCGGGTCGAAGACACCGACCGGCCGCCACCCGGGATAGCGCGTCACCGGGGTCTCGCGGATCTCCAACTGTCGGAGCGGGCGGAACGAGACGTCGGCGCTGAGCCAGGGCACCGCTGTCGGCTCGTTGGGCAGCGCGTACGCCCCCGGGTCGGGGTCGACCGTCCGGGCCCGCAGCACGCCGTCGGGAAGCTCGTCGTAGCCGGTCTGCCCCGCCTGCACCAGGGGCCACAGTGCGGCGTAGCAGCAGTCGCCGCCGCCCTGGACCTCGGCCGTCATCTGTGCGCTGTGCGCGGTCTCGACGTCCAGCCTCGCGGATCCGGCGGGTGTCCGGTCGGCCGTCGCCAGCGCCCGGGCCACTGCCGCGGCGGAGAGACCGGCCACCCGCTCGGGGCGGAGCCGGGAGTAGGAGACCGAGACGGTCCCGTCCACGTACGGGCGGCTGGTGACGAGCACCGGGAACTGCGTGTTCTGTGTCCCGGGCAGGTCCACCGGCAGGTCGTCGGTACGGAGCGTCCGGCCTTCCGCGACGGCGGCGTTCAGCCCGACCAGGCGCTCCTCGGCGGGTGGGTCGACGGCCGCGATCAGGAACGGCACGTACCAGCCGATGGAGACGACCAGGCGGTTGACGACCCTCACACGCCGCTCGCCGCGCACGACCTCCATGTCCTCGAACCGCCCGTCGGGGAGCAGCCGGAATGCCAGGAAACTGCTCTCCTCCAGGTCGGAGCGCGTGGTGCCGGCCTCGCCGCCGACCTCGGGTGGCCCGCAGATCGGTTCGGCCCGCCCGTCGGGGAGGACCTCCAGGGGAACCCCGTGGCCCCCCTCGCACACCCCCACCCGATAGGTCTTGCCGTTGCTGTACCGGACGGGCCCCGACCCGTCTTCCCCGCCGAAGTCCGGGTAGACCACCTCGTTTCGCGTCACGTAGGCGTAGTGCGGGTGGGCCGAAGCGTGGCTCAGCCCCCGCTCGGCGGAGAAGGTCGGATCGATCCGGATGACCTGGCGCTCGGCGTTCCGGTCCACCGCGGCGGTCAAATCCATCTTTACCGGCACCCCCCTGGTGGAGTAGCCCAGCATGGCGATCGGCGCCGCGACCCGCACGCCGTCGATGGCCGCGACCTGTCGGTACTGGGACATGGTGATGCCACCGAAGAGCCCGGAGAGGTAGTTGGGCTGCACCAGCCCGCGCGCGGCCTCCTGCGCGGTCCGGCTGCCCTTCGGCCGGACCAGGATGTCGTACGCGGCCGCGCTGTTGCGCTCCACCGCCCCGATCACCTGCAGACGGGACGCGGTCGTGGTGCCGGTGAGCACGATGAAGCCGGTGGTCGCGACGAGCGCGCCGACCAGCAGAGCCACCGACCGTCCGGCCCGGCCGCGTAGCTGGCGCCAGATGAAACCGAGCATGTCGCACCGCCTCTCCGTCAGATGCCGCCCGTCAGGGCGGACGCCGCCAACCGCCGCCCTGCCGCCTACAACCGCAGGCGGGAGGCCCGGTCGAAGGTCTCGGCCGGATCCTCGCCGTCGGTGAGGTCGAGATCCTCCACGACCCTGCCGTCGCCGAGCCGGACCAGCCGGTCGCAGCGGGCGGCGATGGCCCGTTCGTGGGTGGCCAGCAGGATCGTCATGCCGTGCCGGTCGCGCAGTTCGAGCAGCAGGTCGAGGATCTGCCCGCCGGTGGTCGAGTCGAGGTTGCCGGTCGGCTCGTCGGCGAGCAGCAGCCGCGGTTCGCCCATCAGCGCCCGGGCGATCGCCACCCGCTGCTGCTGGCCACCGGAGAGCTGGGCAGGCAGGGCCCGTTCCCGGCCGGCCAGGCCGACCGCGCCGAGCAGCTCCCGGGCCCGCGCCGCGTGGTCGGCCCGCCCGCGGCGCGGCAGCACCGGCGCGATCACGTTGTCCAGCACGGTGAGCGCCGGCAGCAGGTGATAGCGCTGGAAGACGAAGCCGACCCGCTGCCGGTACCGGGCCAGGGCCGCCCGGCGCAGGCCGGTCACCTCGACGTCGTCCACCGTCACGGTGCCCCGGTCGGCCTGCTCGATCGCTCCGATCATGTGCAGCAGCGTCGACTTGCCCGAACCGCTCGGGCCGGTCAGCGCCACCACCGAGCCCGCCCCGATCTCGAGCGACACGTCGTCGATCGCGGTGAGCCGCTCGGCGCCGGTGCGGAACTGCCGGACCAGCCCGGCCGTCCGGACCGTACTGCCCGTGGTCGCGTCCATGGTCACTCCTCTGCGAGCAGTCGTGCGGTGGGGAGGCGGCGCAGCAGCGCAGCCGGGACGAGCGCGGCCAGCGAGGTGACCAGCACCCCGGCCAGCGCCACCGCGGCGGCGACCAGCAACAGCGGCCGGGGCAGGTCACCGACCAGCCAGGCCGCGCCGCCGAGGCCGAGCGCCGCGCCGGTGAGGGCGCCGAGCAGACCGAGGGCGATTCCCTCGTACCCGATCAGGCGGCCCAGCGCGGCGTCGGTCCAGCCGACCGCGCGCAGGGTGGCCAGCTCGGGCGCCCGGTCCCTGATGTTCAGGTAGAGCACGTCGGCGACGGCGGCGGCGCCGAGCAGCACGGTGGCGACCGCGGCCATGGTGTCCGCGCCGCGCACGCTCAGCGAGACGGTGTCGCCGAGCAGGCTGCCGACGATCGCGCCGCGGAAGGCGTACGCGGCGGCGGTGACCAGGGTCAGCGCGGCCACCCCGATGGCCAGCACGCCCGCGCCGAGCAGTGTGCGCCCGGGCGTGCGGACCAGGTTGACCAGGGCCAGGCCGGGCAGGGCGCGCGGTCGGCGTACCCAGCGGGCCGTCGCCACCGGCTGCCGGAGCGCGGCGGCCGGGTGGGCGCGCGCGGCCCGTAGCGCCGGTGCCAGGCCCGCGACCAGCGCCAGCAGCAGGGCCACCGGTACGGCGAGCAGCGCCCGTCGCCAGTCGACGTTGATGCCCAACGCGAACCCCAACGGGAACGCCAGGCCGACGGCGAGCAGCCCGGCCGCCAGCCCCAGCAGGGCGACCTCACCGAGGATCAGCGCGCCGATCCGCCGGGCCGGCCAGCCCAGGCAGGCGAGCACCGCCAGTTCCGGCCGGCGGTCCCGGACCGCGGCGGAGACCGCGTTGCCGAGGAAGAGCATGCAGACCACCAGCACCAGCCCGAAGAGCGCCACGCTCTTGCGGTCCACCGCCTTCGTGATGGTCGAGGCCACCCCGAGGGCGGACCAGTTCTCGGTCAGCCGCAGCTCGGGCCGGCCGAACGCGCCGGCCGGCAGCTCCACGGTCTGCGGGGCGGGGGACGAGCCGAGGGTGATGTCCACGTCGAGCCCGGTCACCCGGTTGATCTGCTCGGCGATCAACCGGACCCGCTCGGCCGAGCGTTCGCTGTAGCCGTCCACGTCGGCCACCCGCACCCGGATGGCGCTGATCGGGGCCGTGCCCTGCGGGCCGGTGCCTTGCAGCAGGGTCTGCACGCTGGCCAGGTTGGTCAGCAGCAGCGGCGGCGCGGAGAGGTAGCCGGCCGGGTTGCCGCTCGGCTCCAGCGGCTGCCCGCCGAGCGCGGCCCGGCTGCGCGCGTCGGCGCCCTCGGCCCGCGGCGGCTCGTACGTCTCCAGGGGGACCCGGCCCAGGTCGCTGAAGCCGGCGAGCTGCTGCGGGTCGAAGACGCCCACCGCCTTCCACTGCCGGGCGTCCTGCTGGGAGGGCGGCAGCTTCACCGTGGTCAGCGGCCGGAACGACACGTCCTCGGTCAACCACGGCCGGGCGAACCAGGTGGCGAGCTTCGGATCGGCGTAGACGGACGGATCGATGGTGGCCGTGCGGGCGCGCAGGGTGCCGTCCGGGCGCTCGTCGTACCCGGTCTCGCCCGGTTGCAGGATCCGTTGCAGCTCACCGAAGCAGCAGGTGCGCCCGTCGAGCCCGGTGGCCAACTGCCTCCGGTACGCCGAGACGGCGTCCTGGGTGCTGCCGCCGGCTGGGGTCGCGGGTGCGGCGCGCAGCGTCCCGGCCAGGTCCTCCGGGCGCACCCCGGCGATGCTGCGGTCCGGGACGATCCGGGTGTAGCCGGCGCGGAGGGTGCCGTCGAGGAAGGGCCGGCTGGTGGCCAGCACGGGCAGGGTCCGCGAACGCAGGCCTCCCTGGTAGCGGTTGTCGGCGACCCGGTCGTCGACGGCGAGTGGCCGGCCGTCCACCACCGCGCCGGAGAGACCGACCAGCTGCTGCTCGGCGTCCGGGTCGACGGCGGCGAGCAGGAACGGCACGGTGAGGCGCAGGTGCAGCAAGAGCCGGCTCTCGGCGCTGGACGTCCGCGTGCCCGGCCTTTCGCCCGGCGTGGGACGCTCGAAGCGCCCGTCGGGCAGTAGTCGGAACGTCTCCACCCGCCGGGTCTGCCGCTCGGTGAGGCTGAAGAGGGTGTCGAGCTGGGCGGTGTACGGGTCGCAGACCGGCGCGCTCCGGCCGTCCGGCAGCACCTCGCGGGCGACCAACCCGCACTCCTGGGTGTCGTACGCCCGGCCGTCGGTGTAGCGCACGGCGGCCGGCTCGTAGCTGTCGCCCAGCCGGGGGTAGAGCAGCCGGTGCTTCGTCACGTACACGTAGATCGGCTTGGCCGGGGCATGGGTGAGGCCGCGTTCGGCGAGGAAGGTCCGGTCGACCCGGATGACCTGGCGGTCCAGGCTCCGGTCGACCGCGCCGATCAGGTCGACCGGCATGTCGATCGGGGTCGTCGAGTAGCCGAGCATCGCGATCGGAGCGGCCACGTCCACCCCGGCGACCGCCCTGACCTGCTCGTACTGGGCAGGGGTGATGCCGCCGTAGAGGCCGGAGAGGTAGTTGGGCCGGACCAGCTTCCGCTCGGCCTCCAGGGGAGCGCGGGTCCCCTGCGGACGGACGAGGATGTCGTACGCCGCGCGGGTGTTCCGCTCGACGGTGCCGGTGACCTCCAGCCGGGAGGTGGTGGTGGCGCCGGTCAGGACGACGAAACCGGTGGTCGCCACCAGTACGCCGGCCAGCAGCGCCACCGACCGTCCCGCACGGCCACGTAGCTGCCCCCAGATGAAACGGAACATGTCGCGCCTCCCCGTGTGCCGAGCACACTGTGCGCGATACATTGTGACAATGCAAGACCCCTTCGGGCGGACGCGCCCGGACCGGATTGGAGGAGACGGTGGCGATCCAGCACGCGGTCCTGGCCCTGCTCGCGCGTGGCCGCAGCCACGGCTACGAGCTGAAGGGCGCCTTCGAGCAGGCGGTCGGCCCGCAGTGGGGCCCGCTCAACATCGGGCACCTCTACCAGATCCTCGACCGGCTCTCCCGGGAGGGCCTGGTGGTCGCCGAGCGGCAGGCCCAGCCGGTCAAGCCCGACCGGGTGGTCTACGAGATCACCGACGGCGGTCGGGCCGAGCTGGACCGCTGGCTCGCCGAGCCGAGCCCGCGCAGCGGCGGCTTCCGCGACGACTTCTTCCTCAAGGTCACCGCCGCGGCCCGCACCGGCGAGGCGGTGACCGTCCGGACCGTGCTCGGTAATCAGCGCGGGCAACTAATGCGGGAGCTGCGCAACCTCGACGGGCTGCGCCGCCGGGCGGACGACCCGGTGGTGCGGCTGCTCCTCTCGGCCGCCAGCCGGCACGTGGAGGCCGACCTCGCCTTCGTCGACGACGCCGAGTCGGCGCTGCTCGCCGACGGCGGCGCGGTGCTCGGCACGCTGGCGGGCAGCGCCGGGACCGCCGCGCCGACGGAGGGCACCGGCCCGGCCCGCGCGGCCGGCTGACCAGCCGGCGGTCGCCGGCTGA
Source organism: Micromonospora inositola (assembly GCF_900090285.1). Taxonomy (NCBI): domain Bacteria; kingdom Bacillati; phylum Actinomycetota; class Actinomycetes; order Micromonosporales; family Micromonosporaceae; genus Micromonospora; species Micromonospora inositola. The sequence goes on from NZ_LT607754.1 coordinate 2,715,341, forward strand.
GCACCCGGCCCGAGCAGGGAGCCGGCTGACCACCCGGCGGCTCGGCCGGCTCCGTGCTCGGTCGGGCGGCCGGCCGCCGCTCGGTCGCTCGGGCACGGCCGGTCAGCGTGCCTCCGGGCCCGGTGGGGACACCGTCTGACGGCGGCGGTCAGGCCGTGGACACCCGGCGCAGGAAGCGGCCCGCCAGGTCGGTGATCTGGTCCGCGTCCAGCTCCAGGGCCGGGCCGGCGACCGTCACCTCGGCCGTCGCCACGCCGGGCACCTCGGTGTCGCGCCAGCCGCTGACGAACCAGGCCTTCTCCTCCTCGGCGAGCGCGAGGTTGGCGTCGTTCAGGGCGTCCGCCGGGTGGGGCAGCCAGAGCCGGAACTGGTGGGTGTGCGGCGGCGCCGGGTGGACCCGGGCGCCCGGCAGCCCGGCCAGCGCCTCCGCCACGCGCTTCGCGTGGGCGACGTAGCCGGGCAGCCGGGGCAGCTCGCGGTCCAGGCCGGCCAGGGCGGCCAGCGCCGCCGGCCACTGCTGGAACAGGTTGCCGCCGTAGCGGTGCCGCCAGGCCCGGGCGTAGCGGACCAGCTCGGCCGTGCCGGCGAGGGCCGCGCCCGAGTGGCCGCCGAGGGATTTGTAGAACGAGACGTAGGTGCTGTCCGCCAGCCCGGCGACCTCGGCCGGCGAGCGCCCAAGGTGGACGGTGGACTCCCAGAGCCGGGCACCGTCCAGGTGCACCCGGAAGCCACGGTCCCGGGCCGCCCCGACCACCGAGACCAGCTCGTCCCAGCTGGGCAGGACGAAACCCGCGTCCCGCAGCGGCAGCTCCAGCAGCAGGGTGCCGACCGGCTCGTCCAGCCCGGCGATCTCCTCGGCGGTCGGGTTGCGCGGCGCGCCCGTGGTCCGTACCGCACGCAGGCCGCCGAGCACGGCGTACGCGTCCCGCTCGTGCATCAGCGGGTGGCTCAGCGGGTGCAGGCCGACGGCGTCCCGGCCGGTCAGCTCCGCGCCGTACCGCATGGCGACCTGCTGGGCCATCGTGCCGGTGGGGAAGAACGCGACCGCCTCCGTGCCCAGCAGTTCGGCCACCCGGAGCTCCACCGCCTCGACCGCCCCGCCCTCGCCGTAGAAGTCGGGCAGCAGCTCGTCGGTCGCGGTCGCCCGGATCGTGTCGAGCTGCTCGGCCACCGATGCCGGCCGGACCCCGGCGAGCACGGTGTCGCAGGCGCGCAGCGCCGCCACCCGGCGGACCCGATCGGCGTACCCGTCGGTCATCGGTTCTCCTTCAGTCGGCGCAGCCGGACCACCGCCTCGGTCAGCACCTCGGGTCGCTTGCAGAAGGCGAACCGGACCAGCCGGCGGCCCGCCTCCGCGTCGTCGTAGAAGACCTGCGTCGGGACCGCCACCACGCCGCAGCGCTCGGGCAGCGACCGGCAGAACTCCACCCCGTCCCGGCCGCCCAACGGGGTGACGTCGGCGGTGACGAAGTAGGTCCCCTCCGGGGCGTACACCTCGAAGCCGGCGTCGGTGAGCCCGTCGACGAGCTGGTCCCGCCGCCGCCGCATGCTCTCGGCGAACTCCGCGAAGTACGCGTCCGGCAGGGCCAGCGCCACGGCGACCGCCGGTTGCAGCGGGCCGGCGTTGACGAAGGTGAGGAACTGCTTGACCCGCAGCACCGCGGAGACCAGCGGCGCGGGCCCGCTCACCCAGCCGACCTTCCAGCCCGTGCAGGAGAACGTCTTGCCGGCCGAGGAGATCCGCAGCGTCCGCTCCCGCATCCCGGAAAGCGTGGCCAGTGGCACGTGCGGTGCGGCGGCGTCGGGGAAGACCAGGTGCTCGTAGACCTCGTCGGTGACCGCGTAGGCGTCGTGCGCCCGGCAGAGCTCGGCAACCAGCGCCAGCTCGTCCGGGGTGAACACCTTGCCGGTCGGGTTGTGCGGGGAGTTGAGCAGCACCAGCCGGGTCCGCGGCCCGAAGGCGGCGCGCAGCTCCGCCGGGTCGAAGGCGTACCGGCCGTGGGCGCCGGGACGCAGCGTGACCGGGCGGCGGACCGCGCCGGCCAGCGCGATCGAGGCGGCGTACGAGTCGTAGTACGGCTCGAAGCAGACCACCTCGTCGCCCGGCTCGCAGAGCGCGAGGATGCTGGCGGCGATGGCCTCGGTGGCGCCCGCCGTCACCACGATCTCGCGGTCCGGGTCGTACGCCAGGCCCCAGAACCGGCGCTGATGGGCGGCGACGGCCGCGCGCAGCGCCGGGATCCCCGGGCCCGGCGGGTACTGGTTGTGGCCGGAGCGCAGCGCCTCGGCGGCCGCCGCCAGCATCTCCGGCGGACCGTCGGTGTCGGGGAACCCCTGCCCGAGGTTGACCGCGCCGGTACGCACGGCGAGCGCGGACATCTCGGCGAAGATGGTGGTGCCGAACGGCCGCATCCGGGCAACCAGGGGGTCCGTCGTCGTCACGCGGGCCAGCCTACGGGCCGGCGCCGACGCCGCAAGCCCGCCGTCGACCACGCGACCACCGCGCCGGTGACCGTTCGTGATGGGTGGTATGTCCGGTCCTTCGGCGGTGTTCACCTGATCGCTCAAATTCAGTGATCGTTTACCGGGCTTCCGCGCACGCACGATGAGCGAAACTGAGTTAGGCTCGGGGCCATGTGTGGAATCGTGGGTTACGCGGGCGCGCGCCCGGCGCTTGGCATCGTGCTCGACGGACTGCGGCGGCTGGAGTACCGCGGCTACGACTCGGCCGGCGTCGCCATCGTGTGCGACGACGAGCTGCTGATCGAGAAGAAGGCCGGCAAGCTGGCCAACCTGGAGAAGGTGCTCGCCGAGCGGGCCGCCGTCGACCCGGAGTCCTGCGCCGCCAGCCCGATCGGCATCGGCGACGGCACCACCGGCATCGGCCACACCCGCTGGGCCACCCACGGCGGCCCCACCGACCGCAACGCCCACCCGCACGTCGCCCCCGACGGCCGGGTCGCGGTGATCCACAACGGCATCATCGAGAACTTCGCCAAGCTCCGCGCCGAGCTGGAGGCCGACGGCGTCGAGTTCGCCAGCGACACCGACACCGAATGCGCCGCGCATCTGCTCTCCGCCGCGCTGGCCGACCTGCGCTCGGCCGGCGAGGTGGACAGCCCGCAGCTGCTCGCCTCCGCCATGCGGGTGGTCTGCCAGCGGCTGGAGGGCGCGTTCACCCTGCTCGCCGCCGACGCCGGCATCCCCGGCGCGGTGGTCGGCGCCCGGCGCAACTCGCCGCTGGTGGTCGGCCGCGGCGACGGGGAGAACTTCCTGGCCAGCGACGTGGCCGCGTTCATCGAGCACACCCGCGACGCGGTCGAGCTGGGCCAGGACCAGATCGTCCTGATCACCACGGACAGCATCGAGATCACCGACTTCGCCGGGCAGCCCGCCACCGGCAAGGACTTCCACATCGACTGGGACGCCTCGGCCGCCGAGAAGGGCGGTTACGACTGGTTCATGCTCAAGGAGATCGAGGAGCAGCCGCAGGCGCTCGCCGACACGCTGCTCGGCCGGCTCACCGAGACCGGTGAGATCGCCCTCGACGAGGTCCGCCTCAGCGAGCAGGACCTGCGCGACGTCGACAAGATCTTCATCGTCGCCTGCGGCACCTCGTACCACTCCGGGCTGGCCGCCAAGTACGCCATCGAGCACTGGACCCGCATCCCCTGCGAGGTCGAGCTGGCCAGCGAGTTCCGCTACCGCGACCCGGTCCTCGACCGGTCCACCCTGATCGTGGTGATCTCGCAGTCCGGCGAGACCATGGACACTCTGATGGCGCTGCGCCACGCCAAGGAGCAGAAGGCCCGGGTGCTGGCCATCTGCAACACCAACGGCTCCACGATCCCGCGCGAGTCGGACGCCGTGCTCTACACCCACGGCGGCCCGGAGATCGCGGTCGCCTCCACCAAGGCGTTCCTCACCCAGCTCGTCGCCTGCTACCTGATCGGCCTGCACCTGGCCCAGGTGCGCGGGATCAAGTTCGCCGACGAGGTGGGCGCGGTGGTCGCCCAGCTCCAGGAGATGCCGGGCAAGCTGCGCGAGCTGCTCGACCGGATCGAGCCCGTCCGTGAGCTGGCCCGCGAGCTGAAGTCCGAGCCGACGGTGCTCTTCATCGGCCGGCACGTGGGCTACCCGGTGGCCCTGGAGGGCGCGCTCAAGCTCAAGGAGCTGGCGTACATGCACGCCGAGGGCTTCGCCGCCGGCGAGCTGAAGCACGGCCCGATCGCGCTGATCGACAAGGGCACGCCGGTGATCTGCGTCGTCCCGTCGCCGGTCGGCCGGGGCATGCTGCACGACAAGGTCGTCTCCAACATCCAGGAGGTCCGCGCCCGTGGCGCCCGGACCATCGTGATCGCGGAGGAGGGCGACGAGGCGGTCGTCCGCTACGCCGACCACCTGATCTACGTGCCGCGTACGCCGACCCTGCTGGCCCCGCTGGTCACCACGGTGCCGCTGCAGGTGCTCGCCGCCGAGATCGCCGCCGCGCGCGGGCACGACGTCGACCAGCCGCGCAACCTGGCCAAGTCGGTCACCGTCGAGTAGCCAGCTCCCGTCCGCTCCGGGGCCCCTCCACCGCCCGGTGGAGGGGCCCCGCGCGTTCACCGGCCCAGCACGATCCGGGCCATCCCGTCCAGGGCGGGATTGCCGGGGTCCCAGTAGCCGGTGTGGCCGTACCGGCCGCTGGGGAAGGGTCGGCCGCCGAAACCCGGATCGCTCGGGTCGTGCCCGAACCACAGCTCGTGCCCGGCCCGGTCGAGCAGCGCCGCCGCCGGGCCGAGCGGCGTCGCGCCGAGCACCGCCCGGCGGGCCAGCTCGTCGGGCGGCCGGGCCAGCCGGATGACGTCGTCCGGCGCGGTGCTCGCCCACACCTGACCAGCCGGCATCCGCAGCTCGGCGGCGTGCGCCACGCCCACCCCGGGCGAGCCCACGAAGACCAGCGCGTCGACGCTCAACCCGTGGTCGCGGGCGGCCGTGCCCACCACCACCGACCCGTAGCTGTGCCCGAGCACGGTGTGCCGGGCCGGCGGCCCGTCGTGGGAGGCGCGCAGCCCCTCCTGGAACCGGTGCAGCGCCGGCCCCGCGTCCCGGGCCTGCCCGCCCCGCGCCGCCTCGTGGAGGAAATCCGGGGCGTCGTAGTCCAGCCAGAGCAGCGCCGCCGTCTCCTCGGCCGGGGCGAGCGCCGCGCAGCGGTCCAGCACCCGAGCGGCCCGGCCCAGCTCACCAGGGGCGTCGGCCAGGTCCGCGGTCATCCCCGGCACGTACGTCAGCACCGCGCCGGCCCGGTCCGGGTTGCCCAGCGCCACGATCGCCCGCCCGTCGCCGGCCGGGTCGAGCCCGAGCAGGTACGCCCGGGGTGGCCCCGGCGCGGCCAACCGCTCGGCGAGCGCGTCCAGCCCGCGCAGCGCCGCCGCGACCCGGGCCAGCCCGGCCACCTCCACCGCACCGAGGGGCGCCCGGCTCAGCAGCCCTCGCTGCCGCGCCAGCAGCGCCGCCCGCCGCGCGGCCAGCAGCAGCCGGTTGGCCTGGTCCCGAGCGGTCACCGGCACCCCGTCCAGGCGACCGACCAGGGCCGGCTCGTGCGCCACCAGCCACCGGCGCTCGGCCGGCGTGAGCCCCGCCCACCAGCGGCCCACCTCTGCCGGGCCGGCACCCGCCGGCGGCCGCCGGCCGGGCGGGACGCTCACCCAGCCCACGCCGGCCGCCGCCGACAGCTCGGCCAACCGGGCGGTCGCCTCCCGGTCCGCCGCCGCGGCCAGCTCCACCGCCCGTCGCACCGCCGCCGCCACCTGGGCCACCCCGGGGCCGACCCGCTCGGCGGGACGCGGCACCGCCGGATCCGCCCGGACCCGGCCCGCCCGGTCGACCAGCAGCCGGCCCTGGTCGGCCAGGGCGACGGCGGCGGCGAGCCGGGCCTTCGCCCCGCGCAACCGGGCGGCGAACTCGGCGAGCACCTGGTCGACCTCGATCAGCGCGGGCAGCACGTCGGTCAGCTCGGTGCGCAGCGCGGTGACCCGCTCCCGCGCCGCGTCGCCGGCCGCGCCGGACCAGGCCGGACGCAGGCCGGCCACCCGGGCGTCCAGCCCGTCGGCCCGCCGGCCCATCGGGCGGGTCAGCCCACGCCAGGCCGCCCCGGCGGCGGCCCAGGCGGCCGGGTCGACGGACCAGAGCTGGGCGTACCCGACCGCCTCCGGCGGAGCGGCGGGGCCGGCGCCCGGGGGCGCGACGCGCCGGGCTGCCGAGGGCGCGGGGCGGCGGCTCACCGGGGCACTCCGGCCAGGCGTCGGGCGGCGCGGTCGTCGACCGCCTCGTAGCCCTCCGCCGCGACGCGGATCGCGTCGGCGGTGCCCGCCACCCGGGCCGCCAGCGCCCCGCACCAGCGATGCACCGCCGACTCCAACTCGGCCAGCGCCACCCCGGCGCGCCAGCCCTCGGCCGGCACCACCAGCCCCGGCGTGCCGGCCAGCCCGCAGGCCAGCCGGTACGCGTCCTCCCCGAGCGACCGGGCGACCTCGCGCAGCAGTTCGAGCTCGACGGTCAACGGCACCTCGGTCATCGGCGGGCTCCCCGGCTCGGCTGCCGCCGACGGGACGTCGGGCGGCGGATCGACGCCCACCCCGGCGACGGGTCCGGGTCGGGCGGGCAACGGGGACGACGTTAGGCAACGGCCGCCCCCGGGCACCGGCCCTGTGGACGACGGGCGGTGGTCGTACCGGCGGATTGTCCACAGGCGTTGCCCATCGCGGACCCGGTGGCTAATCTGCGACCCCCACCGCCGGTAGGGTGAGTGCCGTGATCGTGGCTGTCGGCATCGACGTCGTGCTGGTGGACCGGTTCGCCCGGGCCCTCGCCCGGACGCCGCTGCTCGCCGACCGGCTCTTCACCGAGCCCGAGCGCTACACCCGTTCCGGCAACCCGCGCTCGCCGGAGTCGATGGCCGCCCGCTTCGCGGCCAAGGAGGCGGTGGCCAAGGCGCTCGGCGCCCCCGCCGGGCTGAGCTGGCACGACTGCGAGATCGTCCCGGACCCGGACGGCCGGCCCTGGCTGACCGTCTCCGGCACGGTCGCCGCCGCCTCGGCCGAGCGCGGGATCAACCGCTGGCATCTGTCGTTGTCGCACGACGGCGGGATCGCGTCGGCGATGGTGGTGGCGGAACGGTGAGCTGACCGGCGGGCCGACCCGCCGGGGATGGGACGGGCTGGCATGAAACCGGTGTGGCGGGTCGGCGACGTACGCGCGGCGGAGGCGGGGCTGATGGCCACCCTCCCGCCCGGGACGCTGATGCAGCGGGCCGCCGCCGGGCTGGCCCGCCGCTGCGCGCTCCTCCTCTCCGACCGGGGCGGGGTCTACGGGGCCCGGGTGCTGCTGCTGGTCGGCTCCGGTGACAACGGCGGTGACGCCCTGTACGCGGGCGAGCGCCTGGCCCGGCGCGGGGCGGCCGTGTCGGCGCTGCTGCTCGCCCCTGGTCGGGCGCACGCCGAGGGGCTGGCCGCGTTCCGCGCCGCCGGCGGCCGGCTGGTCGACCGGCCGCCCGCCGTGGTCGACCTGGTGCTCGACGGCATCGTCGGGATCGGCGGCACCGGCGGGCTGCGGGAGACCGCCGACCAGTTGGCGGCGAGCCTGCTCCGGTACTGCGGGCGGGACGGCGACCGGGCCGTCGTGGTGGCGGTGGACGTGCCGAGCGGCGTCGCCGTGGACACCGGGTACGTGCCGCTGACCGCGTCCGGCGGGCCGAGCGCGGTGCGCGCCGACGTGACGGTGGCCTTCGGCGCGCTGAAGCCGGCGCTGGTGGTCGGCCCGGCGGCCGAGCTGGCCGGGCACGTCGAGCTGGTCGACATCGGGCTGGCGCCGTGGCTGCGCGGGTCGCCGGCGCTGCGGGTGACCGAGTGGTCGGACGTGGTCGACTGGTGGCCGCGGCTCGGCGCGTCCTCGGAGAAGTACACCCGGGGCGTGGTCGGGGTGGCGACCGGGTCGGCGACGTACCCGGGGGCGGCCGTGCTCTCGGTCGGTGGCGCGTTGGCCGGGCCGACCGGCATGGTCCGCTACGCCGGCGGGGCGCGCGCGGAGGTGCTGCACCAGCACCCGTCGGTGATCGCCACCGGCCGGGTCGCGGACGCCGGCCGGGTGCAGGCCTGGGTCTGCGGCTCCGGGCTGGGGATCGGCGAGGAGTCGGCCGCCGAGCTGCGGGCGGTGCTGTCGGCGCCGGTGCCGGTGGTGCTCGACGCCGACGCGCTCACCCTGCTGGTGGACGGCAAGCTGGCCGACCGGCTGCGCGATCGGGACGCCCCGATCGTGGTGACCCCGCACGACCGGGAGTACGCCCGGCTCTGCGGCGAGAGCCCGGGCGTGGACCGGGTGGCGGCGGCGCTGCGGCTGGCCGCCTGGATGAACGCGGTGGTGCTGCTCAAGGGGGACCGCACGATCATCGGCACGCCGGGCGGCCGGGCGTACGTCAACCCGACCGGCACCCCGGTGCTGGCCACCGGGGGCACCGGCGACGTGCTGGCCGGGCTGCTCGGCTCGCTGCTCGCCGCCGGGGTGCCGGCGGACCGGGCGGCCGCCGCGGCAGCGTACCTGCATGGGCTGGCCGGCCGGGAGGCCGCCCGGGGCGGTCCGGTGACCGCGCCCGACGTGGCCGCCGCCCTGCGCCCGGTGCTGGCCCGACTGCCCTGACCGCCCGGCCGGGCCGCGTCCGGCGGGCCGGACCGTGCGGCTGCGACCCGGCGTGATCACCGACGGAAGTACGCTGGAGGCATGTGGCAGTCGGAGGTGCGCGTCGACCTGGACGCGATCCGGGAGAACGTGGCCCGGTTGAAGTCGGGCACCAGCGCCGAGCTGATGGCGGTGGTGAAGGCCGACGGGTACGGCCACGGCATGGTCCCGGCCGCCCGTGCCGCGCTCGACGCCGGGGCCGACTGGCTCGGTGTCTGCACCCTCGACGAGGCGTTGACCCTGCGCCGGGAGGGGATCACCGCGCCGGTGCTGGCCTGGCTGCTGAGCCCGGGGCTGCCGCTGCACGACGGGGTCGCCGTCGGCGTGGACCTGGGCTGCGCCAGCCTGCCGCAGCTGGACGAGATGATCGAGGCGAGCCGGCGCGCGGACCGCCCGGCCCGCCTGCACCTGAAGATCGACACCGGGTTGTCCCGGGGCGGGGCCACCGTCGCCGACTGGCCCACCCTGCTGGAGGCCGCCGCCAAGGCCCAGGCCGACGGCCTGGTCGAGGTGGTCGGCGTGTGGAGCCACTTCGTGTACGCGGACTCACCCGGCCACCCCACCACGGACCGGCAGCTCGCCGTCTTCCACGAGGGGCTGGCCATGGTCGAGCGGGCCGGGTTGCGCCCGCGCTACCGGCACCTGGCCAACTCCGCCGCCACGCTGACCCGCCCGGACACCCACTTCGACCTGGTCCGCCCGGGGCTGGCGATCTACGGCCTCTCCCCGGTGGCAGGCGAGCGGTACGGGCTGCGCCCGGCGATGACCGCCCGGGCCCGGGTGATGCTGACCAAGCGGGTGCCGGCCGGCACCGGCGTCTCGTACGGCCACACCTACCTCACCGAGCGGGAGGCGAACCTGGCGGTGGTGCCGCTCGGCTACGCCGACGGGGTGCCCCGGCACGCCTCCAACACCGGCCCGGTGCAGCTCGGCGGCAAGCGGCGGACCATCTCCGGCCGGGTCTGCATGGACCAGTTCGTGCTGGACTGCGGCGACGACGAGGTGGCCGCCGGTGACGTGGCGACGCTCTTCGGCAGCGGCGCGGACGGCGAGCCCACCGCCGACGACTGGGCCGAGGCGGTCGGCACCATCAACTACGAGATCGTGACCCGGTTCGGCGGGGTCCGGGTGCCCCGCGTCTTCGACGGCGAGCGGGCGTGAGCGCGAGGAGTGAGCCGGGGTTGCGAGCCCCGCAGTCGCGAGCCGAGGTAGCACCGTGAGCGCGAGGAGTGAGCCGGGGTTGCGAGCCCCGCAGTCGCGAGCCGAGGTAGCACCGTGAGCGCGAGGAGTGAGCCGGGGTTGCGAGCCCCGCAGTCGCGAGCCCAGGTGGCACCGTGAGCCAGCGGTTCCGCATCCCCCGTCCCCGGACGGCGGCCGGCAAGGTCGCGGGCGTGGTCGGGGCTGCCGTCGGCGTGGCCGCCGCCGGGCTCGCCGCGGGCGTGGTGAGCGAGCGGGTCCTGATCCGCCGGCTCAAGGACGACCCCGCCGATCCGTACGCGCACGAGGTCTTCGGCGAGCAGCGGTACGACGAGTCGTACCGGTTCGAGATGCCGGACGGCACCGACATCCACGTGGAGGTGGTCGAGCCGACCCGCCCGGTCGCCGGGCACCCGACCGTGGTGCTGGTGCACGGCTTCTGCCTGGACATGGGAACCTTCCACTTCCAGCGGAAGATGCTCGCCGCGCGCGGCGACCACCGGATCGTCGCGTACGACCAGCCGGGGCACGGCCGGTCGGGCCGGCTGGAGACCGGGGAGTACGACCTGGTCGCCCTGGGCCGGACGCTGCGCCGGGTGATCGACGAGACCGCGCCGGAGGGGCCGCTGGTGCTGGTCGGCCACTCGATGGGCGGGATGACCATCATGGCCCTGGCCGAGCTGTACCCGGAGATGTTCGGCGACCGGGTGGTCGGCACGGTGCTGATGGCCACCTCGGGCGGCCTGCTCGCGGAGACCAAGCTGGTGGCGCCCGCCCTGATCGGCCGGGTCGGCGCCCCGGTGCTCTACATGATGAGCAACGCCACCCGGTACGGCGGCACGGTGATCGACAAGGCCCGGAAGTCCACCACCAACGTCGCCTGGCTGCTGACCCGCAGGTACGGCTTCGGCACCCCGAAGCCCAGCCCGGCCCTGGTCTCGTACGTGGAGACGATGAACTCGCGGACCTCGGCCGACACGGTGACCCGCTACCTGCGGACCCTGGCCACCCACTCCCGGTTCCCGGCGCTGGCCGCGTTGGCCGGCACGCCGGTGCTGGTGATCGTCGGGGACAAGGACATGCTCACTCCGGTGACCCACTCCGAGGAGATCGTCCGGCGGCTGCCGCACGCCGAGTTCGTGAAGATCCACGACAGCGGGCACGTGGTGATGCTGGAGCACGCCGACGAGGTCAACGCGGCGCTCGAGAACTTCCTGGAGGGGTTGTGAGCGGCGTCGTCATCGAGCTGAAGACGGTCGATGACACCCACGAGTTCGGCCGCCGGCTGGCCGGTGTGCTGCGCGCCGGTGACCTGCTGCTGCTCAGTGGCCCGCTCGGCGCGGGCAAGACCGCGCTCACCCAGGGCATCGGCGCCGGCCTCGGAGTGCGCGGCGACATCACCTCGCCGACCTTCGTGATCGCCCGGGTGCACCGGCCGGACCCGGCCCGGGGCGGCACGGTCGCCCTGGTGCACGCCGATGCGTACCGGTTGGGGGAGTCGGCGGACCCGCGCGCCGAGATCGACGACCTCGACCTGGACGCCTCGGTGGACGAGGCGGTGACCGTGGTCGAGTGGGGTGAGGGGATGGTCGAGCAACTGGTCGACGCCCACCTGCGCATCCGCATCGACCGGCGCGAGGACGACACCCGGGTGGTGACCCTGGAATCGGTCGGCGGTGACTGGGCGGAGCGCGTCGCCACCCTCGACTGACGGCTGTCGTACCCGCTGCCTACAGTGCCCGGGACCGACTGCGAAAGGTTGCCGATGCCCGACGACGCCCCCACCCTCGACCTGCTGGCGCTCCTCCCCGATGAGTGGCGGACCGTGCTCGACCCGCACCTCGACCCGGCCCGCACCGCGGCGCTGGCCGAGTTCGTCGCCCGGGAGTACGCCACCCGGACCGTCTTCCCCCCGGTCGAGGACCTCTTCTCCGCCTACCGGCTGTGCGGGCCGGCGGAAAGCCGGGTGCTGATCCTCGGGCAGGACCCGTACCACAAGGCGGGGCAGGCGCACGGGCTGAGCTTCAGCGTGCGCGAGGGGGTGACGGTGCCGCCGTCGTTGCGCAACGTCTTCAAGGAACTGGGCGAGGACCTGGGCGTGCCGAAGCCGGGCAGCGGCAACCTGAACGGCTGGGCGGCGCAGGGCGTGCTGCTGCTCAACTCGGTGCTCACCGTCCGGCAGGCCACCCCCGGCTCGCACGCCAACTCCGGTTGGGAGGAGTTCACCGACGCCACCATCCGCGCCCTGGACGCCCTCGACCAGCGGGTGGTCTTCCTGCTCTGGGGCGGGTACGCCCGCAAGAAGGCGGCCCTTGTCACCAACCCGCGGCACGTGGTTCTGGAGGCCGGCCACCCGAGCCCGATGAACCCGCGCGGCTTCCTCGGCAGCCGCCCGTTCAGCGCGGCCAACAAGGCGCTCGCCGACGCCGGCCTGCCCACCATCGAGTGGGAGCGCTCAGCCGGCTGACCGCTGGCGGTGGCGGCGCAGCAGGTCGGCGGCGCGCGGATCGGTCAGCTCCACCTGGAGCAGCGGCACGACCCGATAGGAACGGCCGGCGTGCCGTACCTCGATAGACTCGGGCAGCTCGTCGCACAGCTGAGCCCGGATTTCGCCGTACCGGGTCCGCCAGCGGTGCTCGCCCGGCTCCTCCGGCTCCAGATGGAGACCGCCGAACTCCTCCCACCGGGCGTTCCGGCGCTGTCCGTACGCGGCTCTCAGCCAGGCGCTGAACCGGGCCGAGTCGCCCCCAGAGCGTCGATCTGGTCGGCCAACGACCGCGCCGCCAGCTCCGCCATCCTGGCGTCCAGGTGGGCGTCCAGCGGCTCGACGGCGACGGAAAGTTGGAGGTCGAGCGCAGCCAGGAGGCGCTCGACCAGCGGGATGCTGGGCATCCGGTCACCCCGCTCGACCCGGGCCACCGCGGCCTGACTCGCCCCGGCCAGGTCGGCCAGCGCCCGCTGGGTCACTAGCCGGGTGTCCCGCACCCGGCGAAGGGTGGCGGCGGCTCCGGACCGGGCGCCGACGTGGGACGGCCGTCGCTGGTCGCGGTCCCCGTCCGGCCGGGACGGGGTGTGACCGGGCATGAGCGGGGAGCCGACTAGGCTGGCATACCGTGCTCGTACTGGTGGTGGACTCCTCGACGCCCGCGGTGACCGCGGCGCTGGTCGAGGTCACGGCGGACGGCGTCGCGGCCCGCGCCCAGCGGTGCACGGTCGACGCCCGGGCGCACGGCGAACTGCTCGCCCCGCAGGTCGACGCCGTGCTGGCCGACGCCGACGCCCGGCCGGCCGACCTGGCCGCGATCGTCGCCGGACTCGGCCCCGGGCCGTTCACCGGGTTGCGGGTCGGCCTGGTCACCGCCGCCACCATGGGCCAGGTGCTACGCATTCCCACGTACGGCGTCTGCTCGCTGGACGGCCTCGGTTACCCGGTGGCGGCCGGCGAGCCGGTCCTGGCCGCCAGCGACGCCCGCCGCCGGGAGGTCTACTGGGCCGTCTACGACGGCGCCGGTCAGCGGATCGCCGGGCCGAACGTGGACGCCCCCGCGGTCGCCGCCGAGCGCGCCCGCGACCTGGCAGTCACCGTCGCGGTGGGCGACGGCGCGCACCGGTACGCGGACGTCCTCGGCCTGCCACTGCGGGCCGAGCCGCGCTACCCGGACGCCACCGTGCTGGCCGCGCTGGCCGCCGAGCGGATCCGGGCGGGCGCCCCCGGCGAACCGCTCACCCCGCTCTACCTGCGCCGCCCGGACGCGGTGGCGGCGACCGGGCACAAGCCGGTCCTACCGTGAGCGCGAGGAGTGAGCTGGGTTTGCGAGCCCCGCAGTCGCGAACCGAGGTGGCACCGTGAGCGCGGTACGGCTGAGCCGGTTCCGCTGGTGGCACATCGACCAGGTGCTGCCGATCGAGGCGGACCTCTTCGGCGCCGAACAGTGGACCCCGGCGATGTTCTGGAACGAGCTGGCCAACGGGCACCACTACCTGGTCGCCACCGACGACGGTGAGCTGCTGGGCTACGCAGGGCTCACCGTGGTGCCACCCGACGAGGCCTGGGTGCAGAACATCGCGGTCCGGCGGGACGCCCAGCGCCGCGGCATCGGTCGGCTCCTGCTGGAGGCGCTGCTCGCCGAGGCGGACCGGCGCGGCGCCCGCAGCACCCTGCTGGAGGTCGCGGCGGACAACGGCCCGGCCCAGCGGCTCTACGCCACCTACGGCTTCGAGCCGATCGGGGTGCGGCGGGGCTACTACCAACCGAGCAACACCGACGCGCTGGTCATGCGGCGCAACGAGGATTGATGAGCATGGCTGACGAACCCCTGATCCTCGGCATCGAGACCTCCTGCGACGAGACCGGCGTGGGCATCGTGCGCGGGCACACCCTGCTCGCCGACGCGCTGGCCTCCAGCGTCGAGGAGCACGCCCGGTTCGGCGGCGTGGTGCCCGAGGTGGCCAGCCGGGCCCACCTGGAGGCGATCGTGCCGACCATGGACCGCGCGCTCGCCGAGGCCGGGGTGACCATCGCCGACATCGACGCGATCGCGGTCACCTCCGGCCCGGGCCTGGCCGGGGCGCTGCTGGTCGGCGTGGCGGCGGCCAAGGGCTACGCCGTCGCCGCCGAGAAGCCGGTGTACGGGGTCAACCACCTCGCCGCGCACGTCGCCGTGGACACCCTGGAACACGGGCCGCTGCCCGAGCCGGCGATCGCCCTGCTGGTCTCCGGCGGCCACTCCTCGCTGCTGCTGATCGACGATCTGGCCCGCGGCGTGACTCCGCTCGGCTCGACCATCGACGACGCCGCCGGTGAGGCGTTCGACAAGGTGGCCCGGCTGCTCGGGCTGCCCTTCCCGGGCGGGCCGTGGATCGACCGGGAGGCCCGGGCCGGCGACGCCAGATCCATCGGCTTCCCGCGCGGCCTCACCGCCGCCAAGGACCTCGCCGCCCACCGGTACGACTTCTCCTTCTCCGGGCTGAAGACCGCGGTGGCCCGTTGGGTGGAGGCGCGGCAGCGGGCCGGTGAGCCGGTGCCGGTGGCCGACGTGGCCGCGTCCTTCCAGGAGGCGGTCTGCGACGTGCTGGTCAGCAAGGCGCTGGACGCCTGCCGGACGAAGGGTGTCGAGACGCTGGTGATCGGCGGGGGAGTGGCCGCCAACTCCCGGCTGCGGGCGATGGCCGAGCACCGCGCGGCGAAGCACGGCATCCGGGTCCGGGTGCCCCGGCCGAAGCTCTGCACCGACAACGGCGCGATGGTCGCCGCGCTCGGCTCACACCTGGTGGCCTCGGGCGTCGCGCCGAGCCGCCTCGACCTGCCCGCCGACTCCGCCATGCCGCTGACCGTGGTCAGCGTCTGACGTGCCGCCGGCCGCTGACGAGAGGGACGACGTGATCGTACGGATGTGGGAGGCACGCGCCGAGCCGTACGGGTTCGCCGACCTGATCTCCTGGGTCTGCGACACCGCCCTGCCCGAATTCGAGCACGACCCCCTGCACCTGTCCAGCGAGGTCTTCTCCTCCACCGACCACCGGCTGGTGGTGATCTCCAAGTGGCGGAGCAGCCCCCGGGACCTGCCGGAACCGCCGATGCGGCTGGTGGCCCGGCCCCCGCACTCCTGGGACTTCGCCCAGGTCGACCGCTGACCCGACGGCCGGCGGTCGACCCACGGTCGGTCAGTCCCGGAGCGTGGGCGTCGGGTTGGGCCGGTTGCGGACCGAGGGGTCGGTGCCGATCTGGAACGACGGCACGAACTCCAGCCGACCGTCCGCCTTGTACACCACCGGCACCGAGCCGGCCATCATGTACGACATGTCGCCGCCCACCAGGAACTCCCGGGCGCCCACCTCGAACACGTAGAAGGCGTCGTTCTCGACGATCTTCCGGTCGTCCAGGCAGTAGGTGCCGACCGGCCAGTCCGGCTCGGTCGCCCGGCGGACGATGTCCCGGGCCTGCTCGTAGGTGACAGCCATGACGCGTGATCCTAACCGGGTGGCCGGACGAACTCGGTGAGCCCGCCGGGCATGGGGATGTCGTCCAGCCGGACGAACGAGGTGCTGTGGCCCTTGGCGAAGTAGTCGGCGACGTCCCGGCCGGCGTTCTGGCCGTCGATGAAGCGGACCTTGCCGCCGACGTTCTCCACGTTGAAGACGTGCCCACCGCCGTTGTTCCAGCGGATCGCGACGACACCGCGGGAGCCCGGGCCGAAGTTCTGGAAGGCCTGCTCGATGTCGCCCTGGCCGCCGCCGGTGAACCGGCGGCCCCAGGTGTTCTCGATGTCGCCGATCGACCGGCCGCCCCAGTTGTGGAACTGCTTCGGTAGGGCGGTCGCCTCGACGTCGATGCCCCGCCGGCGCAGCTCGTACGTCTGCACGCAGTGGGTGCAGTTCGCCGAGTAGTCCGGGTGGGGCGGGTTGAACTTCGGGTTGACCCGCTTGAGGTCGTGCGCGATCTGCCGCTCGACCTTGCGGGCGGCCCGCTTGGCCCCGACCTTGCGGGCCAGCTTGAGCAGCCGCTTGGCCTGCTCGAGAATGTGTTTGAGCACCGTACGGACCTGTTGCACGATCATTTTGATCAGGCGTTGGCAGGCCATCCGGGTGACCGCGATGAAGCCCGGCACGGTGGCGGTGGAGGCGCCGAACGTGGCGACCGCGGCGGCGATCGCCATGGTGACCTGCACCAGCAGGATGATGAGCTGGACGATGAACGCGATCTTCATGGCCAACGTCATCGCCGCGAAGACCATCAGCACCGCGCCGATCAGCTGCGCCGCGATCGCGTCCTCCAGCAGCCGCAGCTGCGGGCCGTCGTCCCGCCGCCACCACGCCTCGAACGCGTCGACGGTGTCGCCGGTGTTGTACCGGCCGACCGCCTCGGCGGCCCCGTTGGCGCGTTCCGCGGCGGCCTGCAACGTCATCCCGAACGACAGCCAGTGCTGTCCGGCGGCGAAGAGCAGTTCCTCGTCGGCCTGCGGCCACTCCAGACCGATCCAGCTCAGCGGCTCGGTCAGCTCGGCCGGGAGTTCGAGCCCCACGGGTCAGGCCCCCAACCGGCCGTGCAGCGAGGTGAAGAGCGCGTCGGACTCCTGGTCGGCCTCGACGACCTGCTGCGCCCAGTCGGCCAGCCCCTCGGCGGCGGTGATCAGCAGCTGCACGTGCGAGCCGTACGTCTCCAGCGCGTGCGACAGCACCTCGGTGTACGCCGCCCCGAAGACCGTCCCCGGCTCGTCGGCGCCCCACGGGTTCTGGGTGGTCACCGTCGCCTCCAGGGCGCCGAGGCCGGTCTCCAGCTCCACCGCCGCCCCGGCGATCTGCTGGGCCGCCCCGGCCAGCACCTCCGGCTCGGTGTGCATCGGCTTCATCATCGCGGCGCCGCCCCGCCCATCCGGTCCAGCCGGTCCGCGATCTGCTGCGCCGCGGCGGTCAGGTCGTCCAGCCGGCGCTGCGCGCCGAAGCCGAGGTCGTTGAGGAGCGGACCGAGCCCCTGCGGCAGCGTCACCGGCTGCGCGGCGAGCTGCTCCTGCAGCGCCGCCTGGAGCGCGGCGCGGGCGGTGCCGAACGCCTCGCGGATCGCCGCCGCCAGGTCCTCGGCGGGCAGCCGCATGACCCGCGGGTCCAGGTCGAGGGCGGTCAGGTCGCCGGTGCCGTCCAGCTCGACGTGCACCAGGCCGCCCGCCGCGTCACCGGACCCCCGGGCGGCGGTGAAGCGGCCCAGCGGGCCGTCCGGTCGGTCGTACTGGTCGGTCACGTGGCCACCCCGTTCCCGGTCGACTGTGGAGGGACCCGGACCTGCCGCGTCCCGCCGGAAGCGTAGCGACCACTGGCGAACGGGGTGGTCCCGCCGTCCTCGCCGGCGGTGCGACCTGCGTCGCAATCGGCGCTGGCCGGCGGGAATTCGGATGCGGCGGGAAGTCGCGGCCGCCTAGCGTCGGGTCGTCATGCGCTTCTCACCGGCCGGCGATCCCGGCATCCCCGACGACCGGTCCGCCACCCGCTACCTGGTGTGGCTGGCCGGCCGGCACCCGTTGCTCTTCGGCTCCGGCATCGCGCTCGGCATCGTCTGGATGGTCGCCCAGGCGCTGATGCCGGCCGCCGTGGGCCGGGCGGTCGACGCCGGCCTCGCTCACCGCGACCCGGACGCCCTGCTGACCTGGGGCGCCGTGCTGCTGGGGCTGGGCGTGCTCCAGGCGGTGGCCGGGATCCTGCGGCACCGCTGCGCGGTGCACAACTGGCTGGCCGCCGCCTACCGGACCGTGCAGGTCACCGTCGAGGCCACCAACCGGCTGGGCGCCGCGCTGCCCCGCCGGGTCGCCGCCGGCGAGGTGGTCAGCATCGGTACGGCCGACATCGAGCACATCGGCAGCGCCGTCGACATCACCGCGCGGGGTGCCGGTTCGATCGTCGCCATCGGCACCGTGGCGGTGATCCTGCTGGACGCCTCGCTGCCGCTCGGGCTGGTGGTGGTGTTCGGCGTGCCGCTCCTGATGGGCCTGGTCGGGCTGCTGATCCGGCCGCTGCACCGGCAGCAGCACGCGTACCGGGACTCGGAGGGGCGACTGACCGCCCGGGCCGGCGACATCGTCTCCGGGCTGCGGGTGCTGCGCGGCGTGGGCGGCGAGCCGATGCTCTCCGCCCGGTACCGGACGCAGTCCCAGGCGCTGCGCGCCGACGGCCTCCGGGTGGCCCGGGTCGAGTCGCTGCTGGAGGCGGCGCAGGTGCTGCTTCCCGGCGCGTTCGTGGTGCTGGTGACCTGGCTGGGCGCCCGGTTCGCGCTGCGCGGCGAGATCAGCGCCGGCCAGCTCGTCGCCTTCTACGGCTACACCGCCTTCCTGGTCAGCCCGCTGCGCAACCTGACCGAGGCGGCCGACAAGCTGACCCGGGGGCACGTCGCCGCCCGGCGGGTGGTCCGGCTGCTCCGGCTCACCCCGGAGTTGGTCGACACGGTCCGCCCGGCGGCGCTGCCCGCCGGCCCCGGTGAGCTGGTCGACGTGCAGTCCGGGTTGGTGCTGCGCCCGGGCCGGTTCACCGCGCTGGCGGCCACCGCCCCGGAGGACGCGGCCGCGATCGCCGACCGGCTCGGCCGGTACGTGGACGGGGACGGGGACGTGACGCTGCACGGCGTACCGCTGCGAGACCTGGCGGTGGCGACGGTGCGCGAGCGGATCCTGGTGGCCGACAACGACGCACATCTCTTCACCGGCCCGCTCCGGTCAGAGCTGGACCCGCACGACGCGGCCGACCGGTCGGCGGTCGAGGCGGCCCTGGTCGCGGCGAGCGCGACGGACATCGTGGCCGCGCTGCCCGACGGGCTGGACGGCCGGGTGGCCGAGCGGGGGCGGGAGTTCTCCGGCGGGCAGCGGCAGCGGCTGCGGCTGGCCCGGGCGCTGGTCGCCGACCCGGAGACGCTGGTGCTGGTGGAGCCGACCAGCGCGGTGGACGCGCACACCGAGGCGCGGATCGCCGACCGGCTCGGCGCGGCCCGGCGCGACCGGACCACCCTGGTCTGCACCACCAGCCCGCTGGTGCTGGGCCGGGCCGAGCACGTGGTCTTCGTGGAGGACGGCAAGGTGGTGGCCGAGGGCCGGCACGACGAGCTGCTGGCCGCCGAGCCGCGTTACGCGGCCACGGTCAGCCGGGAGGAGGCGCGATGAGCAACGCGCTGCCCGTCGCCGACGCCGACCAGGTCCGCCGGTACGCGCGCACGCTGGTCCGCCGGCACCCGCGTGGCCTGGCCGGGGCGCTCGGCCTGCACGCCCTCGCCGCAGCGGCCGGCCTGGTGGCGCCCCGGCTGCTGGGCGACCTGGTGGAGGGCATCTCGCGCGGCGTGTCGGCGGTCACCGTCGACCGGGTCGCGCTGGCCATCGCGGCTTTCGTGGTCGTCCAGTCGGTGCTGGTCCGGTTCGCGCACCTCGCCTCGGCCCGGCTCGGCGAGCGGGTCCTGGCCGAGCTGCGGGAGGACTTCGTGGACCGGGTGCTCGCGCTTCCGCTGTCCACGGTGGAGCGGGCGGGTACCGGTGACCTGCTCACCCGGACCTCGCGGGACGTCTCGGCGCTGTCCCGGACGGTCCGGTTCGCGGTGCCGGAGACGCTGATCGCGGTGGTGACGGTCGCGCTGGTCGTCGGCGCGCTGCTGCTGACCGGCCCGCTGCTGGCGCTGCCCTGCCTGCTCGCGGTGCCCGTGCTCTGGGCCGGCACTCGCTGGTACCTGCGCCGGGCCCCGGCGGGTTACCTGCGGGAGAACGCCGCCTACTCGGACATCACCGACGGGATCAGCGAGACCGTGGAGGGGGCGCGGACCACCGAGACGCTGCGGCAGCAGGCCCGCCGCCGGGCCCGCAGCGACGCCGACATCCGCCGGTCGTACGCCGCCGAGCGCTACACCCTCAACCTGCGCACGGTCTTCTTCCCGGTGGCCGAGATCGGGTACGTGGTGCCGGTGGTCGCCACCCTGGTGATCGGCGGCTGGTTCCACCTGAAGGGCTGGGCCAGCCTCGGTCAGGTCACCGCTGCCACCCTGTACGTGCAGCAGCTGGTCGACCCGATCGACCGGCTGCTCTCCTGGCTGGACGAGCTCCAGGTCGGTGGCGCCTCGATGGCCCGCCTGCTCGGGGTGGCGGTCGACGGGCCGGCGGCGCCGGCGGCGCCCGCCGCGTCCGCACCGACGGACGGGGAGCGCCGCCTCGCCGCCCGGGACGTCCGGTACGCCTACCGGGAGGGGCACGACGTGCTGCACGGGGTGACCCTGGTGCCGCGGCCGGGCGAGAAGCTGGCCATGGTCGGCCCGTCCGGCGCCGGGAAGTCCACCCTGGGCCGGCTGCTGGCCGGGGTGCACGCGCCGCGCTCCGGTTCGGTGACCGTGGACGGCCGGCCCCTGGCCGAGCTGCCCCTGGCCGAGCTGCGCACCCACGTCGCGCTGGTCAGCCAGGAGCACCACGTCTTCATCGGCACCCTGGCGGAGAACGTGGCGATGGTCCGGCCGGACGCGGGCGACGCCGAGGTCCGGGCCGCGCTGGCGGCCGTCGACGCGCTGGGCTGGGCGGAGGCGCTGCCGGACGGGTTGGCGACGCCGGTCGGCTCGGGTGGGCACCCGCTCTCCCCGGCGCAGGCGCAGCAGCTCGCGCTGGCCCGGCTGGTCCTCGCCGACCCGCACACCCTGGTGCTGGACGAGGCGACCTCGCTGATCGACCCGCACGCCGCCCGGGAGCTGGAACGCTCCCTCGCCGCCGTGCTCGACGGGCGGACGGTGATCGCGATCGCGCACCGGCTCTTCTCCGCGCACGACGCGGACCGGGTGGCGGTGGTCGAGGACGGCCGGATCACCGAGCTGGGTTCGCACGACGAGCTGGTCGCGGCGGGCGGCTCCTACGCGGCCCTGTGGCGCTCCTGGCACGGCTGACGGATGCGACGGGCCCCCGCCCGGGGAGGCGGGGGCCCGCGGTGGCCGGGCGTCAGCTGCGGCGCAGGATGCGGTACGTCGCGATGCCGCCGGTGCCGAGGGCGACGAGGAAGACCAGCCAGACGACCGTGGTGCTGACCTCGGCGCCGCGGCCGCCGCTGCCGACGTTGGCGGCCGCCGCGGCGACCAGCGAATCGCTCTGCGCCGGGGGCAGCGCGGCGGGCGGCAGCTGCTGCCAGCGGACCAGTCCGGTGCTCTCCAGCATCGCCATGTGGTCGGAGACGAACTTGTTGGCCGCGTCGGCGAGCTTGCGGACGGTGGCGTCGCGGGTGCTGGCCCGGATCGCCCCGATGACCGGAAAGATCTTGCCGTGGGCGACCCGGAGCCGGGTGACGAAGATCTGGTCGAACCGGGCGCCGGTCGAGTTCTGCATCTCGGCCAGCCACCCCTTCTGCTCGGTGGTCGGGTCGGTCGGCAGGGTGGCGCCCAGCTTGTTGGCGGCGTCCACCACGAGCTGGTCGAGGACGCCGTGCTGCCGGGAGATCTCCGCCCCGATCTGGCGTACCCGTGCCGACTGGCCCTTCTCGGCGGCCATCTGACCGGCCGGCATCTCCCAGAGCCCGGCCAGCCGTACGCCGTTGAGCAGGGTCATGTCGGCGGCGTTCAGCTGCGCGCCCGGCGCGGCGACGGCCACCCCGGGGAGGACGCCGAGCCCTGCGACGAGCGTGATGAGCAGCAGCGCCACCCGGTGGGTCCGGTGCGCTGGCCGGCGGCGTGCGGATTCCAGCGGTGCCATCGTTGCGGTGCCTCCTCGGTCCGGACCGAACGCGTGTGTCGCGGACGGCCGCACCCCGCCGGCCGCCCGTCCGGACACTGGTACGGATCATCGACCCGATCAGTTCACCCGAGTCCCGGTGCCCGCGGGCCGAGGCCTGCCCCGTCAGGTCTCCAGCGGATCCGCGAGCAGCCGCTCGAAGGCCAGTTCGGCCGCTCCGACCAGGGCGGCGTCCTGCCCCAGCTGCGGGGTGCGCAGCCGGACGTGCTCCAGGCACGCCGAGAGACCCACCGAGTTGAGTCGGCTGCGCACCTGCGCCGCCGCCGCGAGGTAGAGGTCCCGCATCGTGCCCCCGAAGATCACCATCTCCGGATTGAAGATGTTGACCAGGTTTCCCACGCCGAAGCCCAGCCAGTCGCCGACCCGCCGCACCGCCGCCTGGGCCCGCGCGTCCCCCCGGTCGGCGGCGTCGATGACCGCGAGCACCGCCTCCCGGCCGGAGGCCGCCGGACGACCGGCGGCGTGCAGGAGCGCGTACTCGCCGATCTCGGTCTCCCAGCAGCCGTGCGACCCGCATTCGCAGCGGGACCCGTTCCGGTTGACCACCATGTGGCCCACCTCGCCGCCGTAGCCGCCGTGTCCGGTCAACCGGCGCCCGCCGGCGATGATGCCGGCGCCCACGCCGACGTCCCCGTAGAGGTAGATGACGTTGTCGCGGCCGGCCGCGGCGCCGCGGGCGTGTTCGGCGAAGGCGCAGACGTCGGCCACGTTGGCCACCACGACGGGCGTCTCCGCGCCGAGCTCGGTGGCCAGGGTGGCGCCGATCGGTTCGTTGATCCAGCCCGTGTGGGGGCTGAGCCGGACGAGGCCGTCGTCGCGGCGCACCATGCCGCAGACCGCGATCCCGGCCCCGACGCAGATCGTCCCCGGTGGCACCGCCTGTCGCATCTCCTTGAGCGCCCCGGCCAGCAGCGGCGCGGTCTCCGCGGCGACCAGACCGCGCGGCCGGCCCAGCTCACGTCGATCGAGTACGACCCCACCGAGCCCGACCCGGGCGGCCGACAACCGATCCACCTCGACGCTGAACGCCCACGCGTGGACCCGGGCGGACTCGGGCCGGACGACCAGCGAGGGTCGCCCGGCCCGCCCCCGCTGCTTCGGTGTCGCCTCGCTGACCAGGCCGGCGGTGGCCAGGTCCGCGGTCAGCGCGCCGATGGTGCTGCGATTGAGCCCGAGGGCGGAGGTGAGTTCGGCCCGCGACATCGCTCCGTGGACGTGGACGTGGCGCAGCAACGCGCCGAGATTCTGCCGCCGAATCTCCTCCTGGCTCGGACCCGCGCGCATGACCGGGCTCAGCGATTTCCGGTCGCGAGGGCCCGGCGCCGGGACAGCGCGTCGACGCCGGCGGCCAGCAGCAGCACCAGCCCGGTGAACAGGTACTTCACCCCGGAGCTCGCATCCATCAGGCCCATGCCGTTGTCGATGACCGCCACCACCGCGCCACCGAGCACCGCGTCGACCACCCGACCCTTGCCGCCGAAGAGGCTGGTGCCGCCGATCACCGCCGCGCCGACCGCGTAGAGCAGCACGTCGCTGCCGCCGGTTCGGGCGTCCACCGAGCTGAACCGGCTGGCCGCCACGATGCCGCCGACCGCCGCCATCGAGGAGCAGATCACGAAGACCGAGATCCGGATCCGGTCGACGCTGATGCCGGCCCGGTGCGCGGCCTCCCGGTTCCCGCCCACCGCGTAGATGTGCCGCCCGTACGCGGTGCGGGACAGGACGAAGCTCAGCGCGACGAGCAGCAGCCCGACCAGCGGCACGACGACCGGCATGCCGCGGTTCGAGCTGATCAGGCTGTTCAGGCTGCGTTCCATGTTGAGCACGTACACCGCGACGCCGACGACGACGGCGAGGCTGCCGATCCGGATCAGCACCATCGACATCGGATCGGTCGCCAGGTCACGGGCCCGGCGGTTGCGGTACCGGAGCAACTGGGTGGCGGCGTACCCGCCGACGGCGGCGGCGGCCAGCAGCCAGCCGACCAGCGGCGGCAGGTTCCGGTTCTCGATGGCGACGATGGGGGCGGCCTGGACGGAGACGTTGGTGCCGCCCTTGATCAGCATCAGCATGATGCCCTGGAAGGCGAGGAACGCGGCCAGCGTGACCACGAAGGACGGTATGCCGACCTTCGCCACCAGGAAGCCGAGCACCAGCCCGATGACCGCGCCGGTGGCGAGGGCGGCGAGGGTGGCCACGTACCACGGGTAGCCCTGCAGGGTCAGCAGGTTGGCCAGCACGGCCGCGCAGACCCCGCTCGCGAAGCCGGCGGAGAGGTCGATCTCGCCCACCAGCAGGACGAACACCAGCCCCATCGCGATCAGCACGACGGCCGCGCCCTGGGTGAACAGGTTCGCGAAGTTGCCGGCGGTGAGGAAGTTGGGCCGGAGGATCGAGAAGAACACGCAGAGCACGACCAGCCCGAGGATCGCCGGCAGGGCGCCCATCTCGCCGCCCCGCAGTCGGGCGAGGTAGCCGCGTACGTGGACGCCGAGGGTGGCCCGGGGGACGGCCGTCCCCGTGTTCGGGTGGGCCACGTCAGCTTGCGTGATCATTTCTCGGCTCCCCTGGTCCCGATGCTCCGGTAACCGCTGTCGTTCGTGGTGGCTGTCCCGAGCGAGCCGCTGCGCCCCGACGTGATCAGCTCGACCACCTGGGCGTGCGTGACGTCGGTGGTCCGGACCTGGGCCACCATCTGACCGAGGTAGAGCGTCGCGATCCGGTCGGACACCGCGAAGACGTCGTTCATGTTGTGCGAGATGAGGACGACCGCCAGCCCGTTGTCGGCGAGTCGCCGGACCAGTTCGAGGACCTGGGCGGTCTGGGCCAGGCCGAGGGCCGCCATCGGCTCGTCGAGGATGACCAGCCGGCTGTTCCAGAGCACCGCCTTCGCGATCGCCACCGTCTGGCGTTGGCCGCCGGAGAGGCTGGACACGTGCTGCCGCAGCGAACTGATCGTCCGGATCGAGAGCCCGGCGAGCGTCCTGGCCGCCAGTTCCTCCATGGCCGGCTCGTCGAGCACGAGGCCGGAGCGCCGCTCCCGGCCGAGGAACATGTTCTGCACGATGTCGAGATTGTCGCAGAGCGCGAGGTCCTGGTAGACCACGTCGATGCCGAGAGCGGCGGCGTCCCGGGGCCCGTTGACGGTCACCGGCCGGCCCTCGAAGAAGAACTCGCCGGCGTCGGTGCCGTAGATGCCGCTGATGCATTTGACCAGCGTCGACTTTCCGGCTCCGTTGTCGCCGACGAGCGCGGTCACCTGGCCCGGATACACCGAGAAGGCGACATCGTGGAGCACCTGCACGGGGCCGAAGCTCTTGTCGAGTCCACGCAGTTCCAACAGGGGTGTCTCGGGCACGGATGTCTCCTTCGGGTGGGTGTCCGGCCGTCCGCGCGGTCCGGTCGGCTCAGCCGATGCCGGCCTGGGCGCACAGGTCGGCGTACTTCGCGGTGCACACGTCGGCCTTGTCGACGTAGCCGTCCGCGATGACGTTCTTCACCGTCTCCCTGGTGATGGCCTGGGCGCCCAGCAGCACGGCGGGGACGTTCCGGTTGCCCTTGGGGTCGCGGAAGCTCTGCTCGGTCTTCTTCTTCTCGCCCCTGGCCAGCGCGATCGCCAGGTCGGCCGCCGCCTCGGCCTCCGTCTTGACCGGCTTGTACACGGTCATGCACTGGTCTCCGGAGAGGATGTGCTGCAGGGCCTGGGCGTCGGCGTCCTGGCCGGTGACGGGGACCTTGCCGTTGACCTTGTTCTTCGTCAGCACGGAGATGACGGCGTTGGCCAGCCCGTCGTTGGCGGCGACGACGGCGTCGATCCGGCCGTTCGTCTGGGTCAGCATCTGCTCGAAGATCGTGCCGCCGGTGGTGTTGTTCCACTCGGGCACCGACTGGTCGGGGCCCTTGAGGTACTCCTTCGCGTCGTACCTCGGCGCCAGGACCGAGTCGTAGCCCTCCTTGAACTGGGCCGCGTTGTTGTCGGTCGGCGAGCCGTTCAGCTCGGCGACCACCGGATTCTGCACGCCCTTGTCGGTGAGGCACTTGACCAGGCCCTCGCCCTGCAGTCTGCCGACCGCGACGTTGTCGAAGCTGACGTAGTACTGCGCGGAACCGCCCAGGGTGGGCCGGTCGTAGTCGATGGTGGCGACGCCCTTCTGGGTCGCCTTGTCCAGGACCGCCTTCCCGGTACCCGAATCGAGATTGGTGATCATGAGGGCGGTCACCCCATTCGTGATCATCTGTTCGGCGATGGTCACGAATCGCGCCTTGTCGTTCTGGGCGTTCTGGATGTCGTAGTCCACCCCGGCCGCCTTGAACGCGGCCTCCAGGTATCTGCGGTCCGCGGTCTCCCACCGGTTCGACGAGGCGCTGTCTGGCAGGATGACGCCGATCTTCGGCTTGGGGCGGCTCGCGGCATCCTCAGCGGCGTCGTTACCGCAGGCGGTGAGGTTTCCCGCGGCCAGCAGGCCGACTGCGGCGACGGTGAGGATCCCTCTGCGCATTCTGCACGGTTCCTTTCAAGGGGGACGGAACTCGAGGGGGCGTGGTGGGTGAGGGTGCGCCGGTGAGCCGCTGCCGCGCCGCCAGCGGTTTGTTGTTCCGGGCAACCTATTGTTCGCCGCACGGGCGCACAAGACCGTACTGGTCAGCGGTTTGTTGCCGCCAGTAACAATTCGGCAACGCAACTGACCTCCGGTTCCTCCCGGGTTGCCGGACACCGGTTCCCATCCGGCAGTCGCCGGCCCGCCGTCGCGCCCCGCGGTCAGCGGACGGCGAGCGGGGCGGTCACCGCGGCGGTCAGGGCGATCAGGTCCGTGGGGTTCAGTTGGAGCTGGAGCCCGCGGCGCCCCGCCGAGACGTACACGGTCGGGTGGTCCAGCGCCGAGGCGTCGACCACCGTCGGGAGGCGCCTGCGCTGGCCGAGGGGACTGATGCCGCCGCGGACGTACCCGGTGGCCCGCTCGGCCACCGTGCGGTCGGCCATGGTCGCCCGCTTGCCGCCGACCGCGGCGGCCAGGGCCTTGAGGTCCAGCTCCCCGGTGACCGGCACGACCGCCACGGTGAGCCCGCCGTCCACCTCGGTGACCAGCGACTTGAACACCCGCTCCGGCGGCACCCCGAGCGCCGCCGCGACCAGGGCGCCGTAGTTCGGCGCCGCGGGGGAGACGTCGTATGGGTGGGTGCTGTGGGTGATCTTCTGCTTCGCGAGCAGCGCGGTCGCCGGAGTGCCCTGTCCCGCCATGCCGCCAAGCTAACCCGGACCCGGCCGCCGGGCGAGCCGAAATTCAGGCGGGCACCGGGTGGCCGACGAGCACGGTGGGCGCGCCGGCCACCCGGGTCAGCACCAGGCTCGCCGCCGCCTCGCCGGAGAGCCGCAGGTCCCGGCGCAGCTTCTCCGGCTCCAGCGCCGAGCCGCGCTTGAGGATCTCCACCCGGCCCACCCGGCGGTCCCGGAGCAGGGCGCGCAGCCGCTTGAGCGAGAACGGCAGCACGTCGGTCACCTCCAGGCAGCGGGCGTACGGGGTGCGGACCGGGGAGTCGGCGTACAGGTAGGCAATGCTCGGGTCGGCCAGGGTCGCGTCCAGCTCCCCGGCCAGCTCGGCGACCAGGTGCGCGCGGACCACCGCCGAATCCGGGTCGTACAGGAACCGGCGGGCCGGTCCGACCGGGGCCTCCGCCGCGCCGGATCCGGTCAGCACGTGCGGGGTGTCGCCGCGCAGCAGGGTGGCCCGGCGGGGGACCTCGGCGAGCCGGCCGCACCAGAGCGCGGCCTCGACCAGGTCGCCGTCCACGCTGACCCATTCCGCCTCGGCGCCGGCCGGGATCAGCGCGTGGTCCAGTCCCGGGGCCACCTTGACCACGGTGTGCGGCACCCGCTCGGCGAGTCCGGTCACGAAGTCCCACGGCGGTGAGTAGGAGTTCGGGTCGAAGATCCGCCGCCCGGTGCCGGCCTTGCGCCGGGCCGGGTCGCAGAACACCCCGTCCACCCGGCTGACGTCGAAGGCGGTCGCGTCGCCGCACTCCACCGTGAACGACTCGGCGAGCCCCGCCGCCTCGGCGTTGGCGGCGGCCATCGCGGCGGTCACCGGGTCGGCCTCCACGCCGTACACCCGGATCCCGGCGCGGGCGGCGGCGAGCGCGTCCGCGCCGAGGCCGCAGCCCAGGTCGGCCAGGGTGCGCACCCCGGCGGCGCGCAGCCGCGCGGCCCGCCGGTCGGCGACCACCCGGCGGGTGGCCTGTTCCAGCCCGGCCCGGGTGAGGAACATCCCGGCGGCGGCCGGTCCGAACTTGCCGGCGGCGCGGCGGCGCAGCTCGGCCTGGGTGAGCGCGGCGGCGGCCAGCCCGGCCGGCACGCCGGCCGAGCGGAGCGCGGCGGCCGCGGCCAGCGGGTCGCCGCCGGCCACCTCGGTGGCCGCGGCGAGCGCGGCCGACCCCTCGGCGGTACGCAGCGCGGCCAGCTGGTCGAGATCCACCGCGCCATTCTCCCCGTCCGCGCGCACGGGCCGGCCGGGCGGGGGCCCGGGTGCGGCAGGTCGGGGTGTCGGCCGCCGGGATGCCGCGTCCTTCCGCAAGCGGAGTCGATCATGCTAGTCGGGGCGACGCGCCGGGCGGTGGATTGGCACTCTCCTTGACGGAGTGCTAGCCGAGGAATAACCTGCGATTAGCACTCTCCCATCGAGGGTGCCAGCTTCCGGGCCTCGGCCCGGGCGCTGAACGCCAGGCGGACCGGCACCCGCGACGACGGCCCCGCCCGGTGGCATGTGGCAGATTGACGCCGTTCGGCTTGCCGTCCGGCAACGAAACCAGTACCCCAGGAGGGTATGCCCGTGACTACCGCGACCAAGGTTGCGATCAAGCCGCTCGAGGACCGGATCCTGGTCCAGGCGAACGAGGCTGAGACCACCACGGCGTCGGGCATCGTGATCCCCGACACCGCCAAGGAGAAGCCGCAGGAGGGCACCGTCCTCGCTGTCGGCCCGGGCCGAGTCGACGACAAGGGCAACCGGATCCCGGTTGACGTCAAGGTCGGCGACACCGTCATCTACTCGAAGTACGGCGGCACCGAGGTCAAGTACGCCGGCGAGGAGTACCTGGTGCTCTCCGCCCGCGACGTCCTCGCGGTCATCGAGAAGTAAGCAACCGATCAGTGTCGTTGCCCCGGTCCGGCTCGCCGGGCCGGGGCAACGTCGCTTCGAAGGGACATTCATGGCGAAGATCCTGAGCTTCTCGGACGACGCCCGACACCTGCTCGAGCACGGTGTCAACGCCCTCGCGGACACGGTCAAGGTCACCCTCGGCCCGCGCGGGCGCAACGTCGTCCTGGACAAGAAATTCGGTGCGCCGACGATCACCAACGATGGCGTGACCATCGCCAAGGAGATCGAGCTCACCAACCCGTACGAGAACCTCGGCGCGCAGCTGGTCAAGGAGGTGGCGACCAAGACCAACGACGTCGCCGGCGACGGGACCACCACCGCGACAGTGCTGGCCCAGGCGATGGTCCGCGAGGGCTTGCGCAACGTGACCGCCGGCGCCAACCCGGCCGGCCTCAAGCGGGGCATCGACGCGGCGGCCGCCAAGGTCTCCGAGGCGCTGCTCGGCCGGGCCGTCGAGGTGGCCGACAAGGAGTCCGTCGCGCACGTCGCGACGATCTCCGCGCAGGATGCCACCATCGGCGAGCTGATCGCCGAGGCGATGGAGAAGGTCGGCCGCGACGGTGTCATCACCGTCGAGGAGGGCTCCGCGCTCACCACCGAGCTGGAGGTGACCGAGGGTCTCCAGTTCGACAAGGGCTTCATCTCCCCGAACTTCGTCACCGACGTGGAGGGGCAGGAGTCGGTCCTGGAGGACCCGTACATCCTGATCACCACGCAGAAGATCTCGGCGATCGAGGAGCTGCTGCCGCTGCTGGAGAAGGTCCTCCAGAACAACAAGCCGCTCCTGATCATCGCCGAGGACGTCGAGGGCCAGGCCCTGTCCACGCTGGTGGTCAACGCCATCCGCAAGACCCTCAAGGTCTGCGCGGTGAAGGCCCCCGGCTTCGGTGACCGTCGCAAGGCGATGCTCCAGGACATGGCGATCCTGACCGGCGCCGAGCTGGTCGCGCCCGAGCTCGGCTACAAGCTCGACCAGGTCGGCCTCGAGGTGCTGGGCACCGCCCGGCGCGTGGTGGTCGACAAGGAGAACACCACCGTCGTCGACGGTGGCGGCCAGGCCTCCGAGGTCGCCGACCGGATCGCCCAGATCCGCAAGGAGATCGAGGCCTCGGACTCCGAGTGGGACCGGGAGAAGCTGGCCGAGCGGCTGGCGAAGCTCTCCGGCGGCATCGCGGTCATCAAGGTGGGCGCGGCGACCGAGGTCGAGATGAAGGAGCGCAAGCACCGCATCGAGGACGCCATCGCGGCGACCAAGGCCGCGGTCGAGGAGGGTACGGTCCCCGGCGGCGGCGCCGCCCTGGCCCAGATCCTGCCGGTGCTCGACGACGACCTGGGCTTCACCGGTGACGAGAAGACCGGCGTCTCGATCGTGCGCAAGGCGCTGGTCGAGCCGCTGCGCTGGATCGCCCAGAACGCGGGCCACGACGGCTACGTGGTGGTGCAGAAGGTCGCCGGCAAGGAATGGGGCAACGGCCTCGACGCCGCCGCCGGCCAGTACGTCGACCTGGTCAAGTCCGGCATCATCGACCCGGTGAAGGTGACCCGCAACGCGGTCACCAACGCCGCGTCGATCGCCGGCCTGCTGCTCACCACCGAGAGCCTCGTGGTGGAGAAGCCGGAGAAGGCCGAGCCGGCCGCCGCCGGTGGCCACGGCCACGGCCACGGTCACCAGCACGGCCCGGGCTTCTGACCCGACGCCGTACGGACGACGTCAGGGCACACCGTCACGCCGACGGTGTGCCCTGACCCGTATCTGGTTACGGAACGCTGACGCCGCTACCGGTCCGGCGCCGTGATCGACAAGACTGGTCCGATGACCACCACGTCCCGCGGGTACGCCGCGCTGGCCGGGATCACCGCCGCCGCCGTGGCGATCGGCGCCGCCGAACCGGTGGCCGTCCTCACCGGCGCCCGTTCCGCGCCGCTGATCGCGGTCGGCGGGCTGATCGTCGACGTGGTCCCCGAGACCCTGAAGCAGTTCGCCATCTCGCTCTTCGGCACGTACGACAAGATCGCCCTGCTGGTCGGGACGGCGGTGCTGCTGGCCGGGTTCGCCGCGGTGCTGGGGGTGCTGGCCGCCCGCCGGCTCTGGATCGGGCTGGCCGGCATCGCGGCCTTCGCCGCCCTCGGGGTGGCCGCCGCGCTGACCCGGGCCGGCGCGAACGTCTTCGACGCGCTCCCCTCGCTGATCGGCGGTGCGCTCGGCGCGATGGCACTCTGGCTGCTCCTGGCCGGGCCGCTGCAACCCGAGCTCTGGTCGTGGTCGCCACCGGCCGCCCCGGCGCCGCCGGTCCCACCCGGCCGGGAACCGGCTCCGGGCCCGGGCGCGGAGACCGCGGCGGCTGCCCGGCCCGGCGAGCCGGCCGAGGCCGAGGACCGGCCCGTCGAGCCGGCGGTGCGACCCGCAGCCGGTGGCGACGAGGTCGACCCCGACGGGCGGCGGCGCTTCCTGACCGGGGTCGGGACGCTGATGGGCGTGGCCGCGGTGGCCGGGATCGGCGGGCACTGGCTGGCCGGGCGGCGGGGCGTGTCGGCGGCCCGGCGGGCCGTCGCGTTGCCGACCCCGTTGGCCGCCGGGCCGGCGGTACCGGCCGGCGCCGACCTCTCGCTGGCCCAGCTCGCCCCGTACGTGACCCCGAACTCGGGGTTCTACCGGATCGACACCGCCCTGGTGGTGCCGCAGGTGGACCCGGCGACCTGGCGGCTGCGCATCCACGGCCGGGTGCGCCGGGAGATCGAGCTGAGCTTCGCCGACCTGCTCGCCCGGCCGATGGTGGAGCGGTACGTCACCCTGGCCTGCGTCTCCAACGACGTGGGCGGGGACCTGATCGGCAACGCGCGCTGGCTGGGCGTGCCGATCAAGGAGCTGCTCGACGAGGCCGAACCGGAGGAGGACGCCGACCAGGTGGTCGGCCGTTCGGTCGACGGCTGGACCTGCGGCACCCCGACCGCGGTGCTGCGGGACGGGCGGGACGCGCTGCTCGCGGTCGGGATGAACGGGGAGCCGCTGCCGGTCGAGCACGGCTTCCCGGTGCGGATGGTGGTGCCGGGGCTGTACGGCTACGTCTCGGCCTGCAAGTGGGTGACCGAGCTGGAGCTGACCAGCTTCGCCGACTTCGACGCGTACTGGGTGCCGCGCGGTTGGTCGGCGCAGGGGCCGATCAAGACCGAGTCGCGGATCGACACGCCCCGGTCGCGCAACCGGCTCACCGCCGGTCCGGTGATGGTCGCCGGGGTGGCCTGGGCCCAGCACCGGGGCATCCGCAAGGTCGAGGTACGCGTCGACGGCGGCCCCTGGCGGGAGGCGACGCTCGCCCCGACGGTCTCGGTGGACACCTGGGTGCAGTGGTCCTGGCGCTGGGCGGCCACCCCGGGCGAGCACACCCTCCAGGTGCGGGCCACGGACGCCGACGGCGTCACCCAGACGCCGGAGCGCCGGCCGGTCGAGCCGGACGGCGCCACCGGCTGGCACAGCGTGAAGGTCACGGTCCGCTGATCCGCTGATCCGCGCGGTCGCCGCCTGGTTCCGTACCGCGCCCGGCGATGGCGCCGGGGTGACGGAGCGGAAGGGAGAGTGGCTGTCGGACGCTACGAAGCTGATGTCGTCGATGAATCGGTCGTCGTGCCGATCCATTCGCGTCATCAGCCTCGTACCGACCGCACCGGAGTTCCGACTCGGCGGCTCCGGCGCCTGCGTTGTGACGACGGCGCCGCGCCCCCGAGGGTGGGGACGCGGCGCCGGTGCGTCTGGGCGGCCGGGGTCAGGCGATCTTCCGCTGGTCCGGCACGGTCGACTTGTGCGGCCGGCCGAGGCGGGCCTCCAGTCGGGCGACGTCGACCCGGCTCTGCCGGCGGTCGGCCAGGTCCTCCCAGCCGAGGGCGAGCAGCCGGAGCCGCTCGGACTCGCTGAATCCGCCCCACACGCCGTACGGCTCGCGGACCGCGAGGGCGTGCGCGGCGCACTCGGCGCGCACCGGGCAGGCC
Organism: Micromonospora inositola; assembly: GCF_900090285.1. NCBI lineage: Bacteria > Bacillati > Actinomycetota > Actinomycetes > Micromonosporales > Micromonosporaceae > Micromonospora > Micromonospora inositola. The sequence continues at coordinate 2,748,609 of NZ_LT607754.1, forward strand.
CGGCAGACGGCCTTGGCGCCGGACTCGCGGCGCAGCCGCGACGAGCCGCGCTCGCCGTCCGGGTGGAAGAACTGGGCGCTGTCCCGGCCCCGGCAGGCACCGAGCCGCTGCCAGTCCCAGAGATCGACGATGGGTCCGGGCAGTCTACGTACGTTCGACATCAGCACCCCTCCTCCCGCGCGGCACCGCGGAGAATCCTTCATGGCCAGCTACCGGGCGGCGGTCCGCGCAGGCGCACCGTTTCCGGCCTGGCGTCTCGGTACCCGGGCTTTCCCGCGCTCACACATCTGTGATCGAAAACCTCGGACAACTAGCGGCATATGCCCCATCTGCCGGAAAAGTTCGGATGTTTGCCCGGAACCTCCTCGCGACGCGACCCGACCGTGGTCTGCTCTGAGGCGGAGAGGAGACCACTGTGCGTACCGTTCTCGTGTGCGTTCGGACACCGACCGCGGCCCAGCAGCTGACCTCCGCGGCGGCCCGACTCGGGCTGTCCGCGATCGTCCGGACCGCCGTCTCCGATCCCGAGGTGATGCTGCGGCTCGCCGAGCGTCCGGTGGACGTCGTGCTCGCCGACACCGCCCTCACCCGGCCCGACAGCGCCGGCTTCGTACGCCGGGTGCTCGCCCGGGCGCCCCAGGCCGCGGTGCTGCTGCTCGGCACCGAGGAGTCCGAGGCGGCCGCGGCCACCATCAGCGCCGGGGCGCGGGGGTTGATCCAGGGCGCCGACCACGACCTCACCAGCGCGGTGGCGAAGGCGCTGCTGCTGCTCGCCGCGCCCGGACGGCCGGCCCGGCACCGGGTCACCGACCCGGCCCGGGACGCCGCGGCCGTCGGCGGGCCGGTACGGCCCGCGGCGCCGGGGCGGCCGGCGCCCGGCTGGGCGACCGTCCCCGGGGAGGGAACGGGCGGGGTGCCGACGGTGGTGCCGGTGCAGCGCGGCGACGACGAGCCCGAGCCGGCCGCCGGTGAGCCGGAACCCGCGCCGCCGAGTGGCCAGCAGCGCGCCGGCGCGCGAACCGGCCGGAACCCCGTCGGCCTGACCGAACGGGAGCTCCAGGTGCTGCTCGGCATGGCCGAGGGGAAGAGCAACGCGGAGATCGGCCGGGAGTTGTTCGTCTCCGAGGACACCGTCAAGACCCACGCCCGGCGGCTGTTCCGCAAGCTCGGCGCCCGGGACCGGGCGCACGCCGTGGCCGCCGGCTTCCGCGCCGGACTGGTCGCCTGAGCCGCCCCACCGCCGGCGACCGTGCCACCCGCGGGCCGGGCCCGGCGGGTCAGGCGTCCGAGGAGTCGTCCTCCTCGGTGCCCTCGGTCAGTGTGTCGTGCACCCCGTCGGCGTAGCCGCGGGCGTAGTCCCAGGTGACGTAGTGGTCCGGGTCCGGGTCGTAGGCCGGCTCGTGCACCCGCGGCCGACCGGAGCTGAGCAGGTGGCGCAGGTTGCCCCGGAGCAGGTCCCAGTCGAAGTAGTGCGGCTCGCGGCAGTCCTCGCACTCGATGACCAGCCCGCGCACCCCGATCGGCGCCAGCAGGGCCTGGTAGATCTCCAGGTCGGCGAGATCCTCCAGGACGTCCTGACGCTCGACCTCGGTCAGCGGGTCCAGCGGGTCATCCTCGCGCGGATCCTGCAAGCCGGCGGTCGGATCGGCCGGGTCGCCGTTGAACGGGTCGATGGGCTCGTCGTGCACCCCCTCACCGTAGTCCCAACCGGCGAGGGAAGTCCGCCCCCGACGCTCACGGTGGCGCCGCTCATCCCCGCCGCCACTGCCGGGGCCGGCCCAGCTCAATGGGTACGATGAAGCGACGCGCCGTCGCCCCGGCGTGCGCCGGTGCCCGCACGCGCCGCCTCGCTGAAGCCCGTCCGACCAGCTCAGGAGAGCAATCGTGGAAAATTCGCCCAGCACCGATCTTCCGGCCGGCGCCGACAACGGCGAGCTGGGCGGTCACCTGCCGGAGCTGCCCGCCGGCTCGGCGCGGGTGGTGCCGCTCGGGCTGACCTTCGACGACGTGCTGCTCCAGCCGGGCGAGTCGGACGTCGTGCCCAGCCGGGTCAACACCCGCACGAGGCTCACCCGCAACGTCGAGCTGACCGTGCCGCTGCTCTCCAGCGCGATGGACACCGTCACCGAGGCGCGGATGGCGATCGCCATGGCCCGGCAGGGTGGCATCGGCGTGCTGCACCGCAACCTCTCCCTGGAGGACCAGGCGCTCCAGGTCGACCTGGTGAAGCGCTCCGAGTCGGGCATGATCACCAACCCGGTCACCGCCAGCCCGGACGACACCCTCCGGGAGGTCGACGAGCTCTGCGGGCGGTACCGGATCTCCGGCGTGCCGGTGGTCGACGCCGACGGCCAGCTGGTCGGCATCGTCACCAACCGCGACATGCGCTTCGTCTCCGACCCGGCCACCCCGGTCCACTCGATCATGACCCGGCCCCCGCTGATCACCGCCCCGGTCGGGGTGAGCAAGGACGACGCGCTCGACCTGCTGCGCCGGCACAAGGTGGAGAAGCTGCCGATCGTCGACGAGTCGGGCCGGCTGCGCGGCCTGATCACCGTCAAGGACTTCACCAAGAGCGAGCAGTACCCGAACGCCACCAAGGACGCCGCCGGCCGGCTCCGGGTCGCCGCCGCGGTCGGCGTCGGCGAGGACGCGTACAAGCGGGCCCGCACTCTGGTCGACGCGGGCGTGGACGTGCTCATCGTGGACACCGCGCACGGGCACCAGCGGGCCGTGCTGGACATGGTCCGCCAGCTCAAGTCCGACGTCGCCATCGACATCGTCGGCGGCAACGTGGCCACGTACGCCGGCGCGAAGGCGCTGGTCGATGCGGGCGCCGACGGCATCAAGGTGGGTGTCGGCCCGGGCGCGATCTGCACCACCCGGATCGTCGCCGGGGTCGGCGTACCGCAGATCACCGCGATCATGGAGGCCGCGCGGGCCGCCCGGCCGGCCGGCGTGCCGGTCATCGGCGACGGCGGCATCCAGTACTCCGGCGACATCGCCAAGGCGCTCGTGGCCGGCGCCGACACGGTGATGCTCGGCAGCCTGCTGGCCGGCTGCGAGGAGAGCCCCGGTGAGCTGATCTTCATCAACGGCAAGCAGTACAAGGCGTACCGGGGGATGGGCTCGCTCGGCGCGATGCAGTCCCGCGGCCAGGCCAAGTCCTACTCCAAGGACCGCTACTTCCAGCAGGACGTGCTCGCCGAGGACAAGCTGGTCCCCGAGGGCGTCGAGGGCCAGGTGCCCTACCGTGGCCCGCTCTCCGCGGTCGCCCACCAGCTCATCGGCGGGCTGCGGGCCGCGATGGGCTACGTCGGCGCGGAGAGCATCCCCGAGCTGCACCGGCGGGGCCAGCTCATCCGGATCACCGCGGCCGGGCTCAAGGAGAGCCACCCGCACGACATCCAGATGACGGTCGAGGCGCCGAACTACCACTCCCGCTGACCATCACCCCCAAACAACTGGAGTCCCCATGCGTGACGTGGTCGAGATCGGGCTGGGCAAGACCGCGCAGCGCGGCTACCACCTGGACGACATCGCCATCGTGCCGAGCCGCCGGACCCGGGACGTCGACGACGTCTCCACCGCCTGGCAGCTCGACGCGTACCAGTTCGGCATCCCCTGCCTCGGGCACCCCTCCGACGCGACGATGAGCCCCTCGTCCGCCGTCCGGCTCGGCCAGCTCGGCGGGCTCGGCGTGCTCAACGTCGAGGGCCTCTGGACCCGGTACGAGAACCCGACCAAGGTGCTGGAGGAGCTCGCCGGCCTCGACGAGGACGCCCGCGCCACCAAGCGGCTCCAGGAGGTGTACGCCGAGCCGATCCGCCCCGACCTGATCGCCGAGCGGGTCCGTGAGCTGCGGGCCGGCGGCGGCACGGTGGCCGTCCGGGTCTCCCCGCAGCACACCCTGGCGCTCGCCCCGGTGATCCTCGACGCCGGCGTGGACATCCTGGTCATCCAGGGCACCATCGTGTCCGCCGAGCACGTCTCCACCACCGACGAGCCGCTCAACCTCAAGGAGTTCATCGCCGACCTCGACCTGCCGGTCATCGTCGGCGGTTGCACCGACTACAAGACCGCGCTGCACCTGATGCGCACCGGCGCGGCCGGCGTGATCGTCGGCATCGGCGGCGACGACTGGTCGACCACCGAGTCGGTGCTCGGCATCCGGGTGCCGATGGCCACCGCGATCGCCGACGCGGCGGCGGCCCGCCGGGACTACCTCGACGAGACCGGTGGCCGGTACGTGCACCTGATCGCCGACGGCGACATCCAGACCTCCGGCGACATCGCCAAGGCGCTCGGCTGCGGCGCGGACGCGGTGATGCTCGGCGAGGCGCTCTCGCTCTGCGAGGAGGCCCCCGCCGGTGGCGCCTGGTGGCACTCCGCCGCCAGCCACCCGTCGCTGCCCCGTGGCGCGTTCGAGGTGGCCGGCGAGCCGCTCGGCTCGATGGAGCGGCTCCTCTTCGGCCCGGCCGACGAGCCGGACGGCCAGCTCAACCTCTTCGGCGGCCTGCGCCGCGCAATGGCCAAGTGCGGCTACCGCGACCTCAAGGAGTTCCAGAAGGTCGGCCTCGTCCTCGACCGCTGAGGCGACGCGAGCGACCGACGGCGCGGGTGTGGATTCCGGTCCCACCCGCGCCGTCGCGCATCTAGGCTCGGCGGGTGACGCGCGGGCGGTGGTACGCGGCGGCGCAGGTCGTGGCGCTGCTGCTGGGCGGCTGCACCGGCGGCGACGACGACCGGTTCCGCCCCGGCGCGGTCGACGCGGGCGACCCGTACGTGCCGGGGGCCGGGAACGGCGGGTACGACGTCGAGCACTACCGGCTGAAGGTCCGCTACGACCCGGGCAGTGACCGGCTCACCGGTGAGGCGACGATCACCGCCACCGCGACCGCCGGCCTGTCCCGGTTCAACCTCGACCTCGCCGGCCTCACCGTCGACCGGGTTGACGTCGACGGCGCCCCGGCGAAGCACCGCCGGGATGACGCCGAGCTGATCGTCACCCCGGCGCACGGGTTGCCGGCCGGACGACGGTTCACGGTCGACGTGGCGTACGCCGGGGTGCCGCAGCCGCTGCCCATCGGTGAGCTGGGCAGCGGCGGCTTCCAGGCCACCGGGGACGGCGCGATCGCGCTCGGCCAGCCGGAGTCGGCGAGCACCTGGTTCCCGGTCGACGACCACCCCTCCGACAAGGCCACCTACGACGTCGAGGTGACCGTCCCGGACGGGCTCGCCGCGCTGAGCAACGGGGTGCTGCGGTCCCGGGCGGGCCGGGACGGCTGGACCACCTGGAGCTGGTCCGAGGGCTCGCCGATGGCCAGCTACCTGACCACCCTGGTGATCGGGAACTACCGCGTGTCGACCGGCACCCATGCCGGGAAGCCGATGGTCACCGCGGTGGCCGCCGGGCTGCCGGCGGACGGGCCGGCAGCCGCCTCGCTCGCCCGCACCGGCGAGATCGCCGACTTCCTGGCCGGCCGCTTCGGCCCGTACCCGTTCGACGCGTACGGCGGCATCGCGGTCGCCGACGACCGCATCCGGTACGCCCTGGAGACCCAGTCCCGGCCGGTCTACGGTCCGGGCTTCTTCCGCGCCGGCCGGCCCGACACCCGGGTGGTCGCGCACGAGCTGGCCCACCAGTGGTTCGGCGACAGCGTCTCGGTGGCCCGGTGGAGCGACATCTGGCTGAACGAGGGCTTCGCGACGTACGCGGAATGGCTCTGGACCGAGCACGACGGCGGCCGCACCGTGGGGCGGGCCTTCGCCACCGAGTACGCGGCCACCGACTGGACCCGCCCGTCGCTCGACCCGGGCCGGCCGGCGATGTTCGGCGACGCCGTCTACCGGCGGGGGGCGCTGGCCGTGCACGCCCTGCGCCGCGCGGTCGGCGACGACACCTTCTTCCGCATCCTGCGCGGCTGGACGGCCGAGCGTCGGGACGGCGCCGCCACCACCGCCGACTTCGTCGGGTACGCCGAACGGGTCGGCGGGCGGCCGCTGCGCGCGCTCCTCGACGCCTGGCTCGTCGGCGGCACCGCCCCGGCCCTGCCGTGATGCGGACCCGCAGGCCGCTCGGTAGGCTGCCGCGGGCGGAGCGGCCGGGCGGGGCCGCCGCGGTCGTTCCCGGGGAGGGTCGAGACGATGACGCTGACGCGGCGGGGCGTGCGACGGGGCCTCGGGCTGCTGGTGGTGGGGACGTTGGCGCTCGTCGGCTGCGACTCGGCCGGCCCGGAACGGACGTCACTGGCGCCGGCGCAGGCCTCGCCGACGGCCGCCCGGACGTTCGCGCCCGGTGCGGCCGGCGCCGGCGATCCCTACTTCCCCAGTTACGGCAACGGCGGCTACGACGTCGCCCACTACACCGTCCAGGTGCGGTACGACCCGGCGCAGGACCGGCTGACCGGAACCACCATGGTGCGGGCCACCGCCACCGAGAACCTCTCTGCGTTCCACCTGGACCTGGCGGGGCTGACCGTGCGCTCGGCGACGGTGGACGGCGTCAGCGCCGCCCACGCCCGCGCCGACAATGAGCTGATCGTCACCCCGGCGACCGGCCTCAGCTCCGGCAATGGCTTCGTCGCGGAGATCCGGTACGACGGCAAGCCGGCCGCGTTGGACAACGACGTGCTCGGCGAGAGCGGCTGGCTGCACACCTCGGACGGTGCGATCGCGCTCGGCCAGCCGGAGTCGGCGAGCACCTGGTTCCCGGTCAACGACCACCCGTCGGACAAGGCCACCTACGACTTCGAGATCACCGTGCCGAAGGGACTGACGGCGGTCAGCAACGGCGTGCCGAAGGGGCGGAGCACCCAGGGTGGCTGGACCACCTGGATGTGGTCCGAGGGCGCGCCGATGGCCAGCTACCTCAGCACGGTGGTGATCGGGAAGTTCCGGGTCACCACGGGGGAACACAAGGGACGGCCGGTGTTCAGCGCGGTCACCACCAAGGTGGCGAAGGGCGCCCCGGACCGGTCGATCGACCGGTCCGTCGAGGTGGCCGACTACCTGGAGAGCGTCTTCGGGCCGTACCCGTTCGACGCGTACGGCGGGGTGGTGGTCGCCGACGACCGGATCCGGTACGCGCTGGAGACGCAGACCCGGCCGGTCTACTCCGCGGGCTTCTTCCGGCAGGGCGACAACACCGGGGTGGTGGCGCACGAGCTGGCCCACCAGTGGTTCGGCAACAGCGTGGCGCTGGAGCGGTGGCAGGACATCTGGCTCAACGAGGGGCTGGCCACGTACGCCGAGTGGCTCTGGGCCGAGCACACCGGCGAGTCCACCGTCCAGCGCGCCTTCGACCTGAGGTACGCGACGGCGTCCGGGCAGGTCTGGCGTACCCCGCCGGGGAAGCCGGGGGTGGCGCACCTGTTCGGCGACTCGGTCTACCAGCGGGGCGGGATGACCGTGCACGCGCTGCGGGTGGCGGTCGGCGACACCGCCTTCTTCACCATCCTGCGCACCTGGGCGGAGGAGAAGAAGAACGGCAACGCCACCACCGCCGACTTCCGCGCGCTCGCCGAGCGCGTCTCGAACAAGAAGCTGGACAAGCTCTTCGACGCCTGGCTCTACGCCACTGAACGCCCCGCCGAGCCGAAGCCGCTCTGAGTCAGGTCCGCACCCGCAGGGTGGGATGGGTCTTGAGGAACTGCTCGGCGCGGTCGGCGCGGAGTTCGGCGAGGAACTGGCGGCCCACGGGGCGGAGCTGCTCGCCGCGGTAGGCCGCGCCCTTGCCGACCGCGTCGCCGGGGAGACCGACCAGGACCAGGCCGTCGGCGGGCAGGCCGCCCAGGGCGTACGCGAAGTCGACCAGCCCCCGCCCGCCGCCGGCGTAGACCAGGGTCTTGCCCAGGGCGGCGACCACCTGCTCCACCCGCCCGGGATCACGGGCCAGCCCCTGGTCGAGGATCTTCCGGACCAGCGCCCGGATGAGCTGCTGCTGGTGGCGCTGGCGGGTGTAGTCGCCGCCGGCCGTGTAACGCTGTCGGGCGTAGTCCAGCGCCTGCCAGCCGGTGAGGTGCCGGTCGCCCGGCTGGTACACCATCTGCGGCCCGGTGTAGGTGTTGCCGACCCGGTCCCGGTACGTCCCGTCGGGGCGGCGGTGGATCGAGGCGACCCGCTGGTCGATGTGCAGGTCCACCCCGCCGAGCGTGTCCACCAGCTTGTCGAAGCCGTTGAAGGTGATCACGGCGCCGGCGTCGATGCGCAGCCCGGTGTACCGGCTGACCGTGGTGCGCAGCAGCTCGTACCCCTGGGCGGTGCTCGGGTGCTTCTTGTCGCCGGGCACCCGGCTGCCGTAGCTCATCGCGTGGGTGAGCTTGGTGCGGCCGCCCGGGTAACCGGCCTTCGGGTAGGCGGGGATGTCCACCACCAGGTCGCGGGGGAGGGAGAAGAGGTACCCCCGGTCCAGCCCGGCCGCCATGTGCAGCACCAGCACGGCGTCGGCGTGCGGCTCCCAGCCGGGCACGCTGACCCGGGTGTCCACCCCGACGAGCAGCAGGTTCAGCGGGCCGGTCAGGTCGGCGCCGGGCGGCGGGGTGGGGCTCGCCTGGGCCGGGGCGGGGCTGCTCGCCGACGCCGTGGGCGTGGCCGGGCCGGCCACCGGGCCGGGCGCGGGGGTGGACCGGGAGAGCAGGCGGGCGGCCACCACCGCGCCGGCGGCGACCAGGAGCACCGCCACCACGGCGGCCACCCCCAGCGTCCAGCGCCGTCGTGGCCCTGCGGTCTCCTGCGTCATCAGGCTTCCCCTCCCCCGTATGGAAACGACGCTCGGACGGGGGCCCGGGTTGCCGCCGGCGGGCCCGGGTCGGTCGAGCGCTCTGCATGATCCCGAAAATCTGCCGCTGGCGCGATGGCTACCCGTCGGTAATGATGCGTGCATGCGGTACGACGTGGTCGTCATCGGGTCCGGCTTCGGCGGCAGCGTCACCGCGCTCCGGCTGGCGGAGCGGGGCTACTCGGTCGGCGTGCTGGAGGCCGGGCGGCGCTTCGCCGACGACGAGTTCCCGCAGACCTCCTGGCGGGCCCGGCGCTTCCTCTGGGCGCCGAAGCTCGGCTGCTACGGCCTGCAACGGATCACCCTGCTCCGCTCGGCCGACCGGAAGGCCGGCGGGGGAGTCATGGTGCTCTCCGGCGCGGGCGTGGGCGGCGGCTCGCTGGTCTACGCCAACACCCTCTACGAGCCCCTCGACGCGTTCTACGCCGACCCGCAGTGGCGGGACATCACCGACTGGCGTGACGAACTGGCCCGCCACTACGACCAGGCCAAGCGGATGCTCGGGGTGACCACGTACCCGATCCACACCGGCGCGGACCGGGCGATGCGGGCGGTGGCCGAGCGGATGGGGGTCGGGCAGACCTTCCACGCCACCCCGGTCGGGGTGCACATCGGGCGACCGGGTGAGCGGGTGCCCGACCCGTACTTCGGCGGGGCCGGGCCGGAGCGGACCGGCTGCACGCACTGCGGCTCGTGCATGACCGGCTGCCGGCACGGCGCCAAGAACACCCTGGTCAAGAACTACCTCTGGCTGGCCGAGCGGCTCGGCGCCCAGGTCCACCCGCTGACCACCGTCACCGCGGTCCGCCCCGCCGTCGGCGGGGGCTACGAGGTGCACACCGAGCGCACCGGCGCCTGGCTGCGCAAGCGGCGCCAGGTCAGCCACGCCGACCAGGTGGTATTCGCCGCCGGCGCGCTCGGCACCCAGCGGCTGCTGCACGAGATGAAGGCGACCGGGGCGCTGCCGGGGCTGTCGCCCCGCCTCGGCGAGCTGACCCGGACCAACTCGGAGGCCATCCTCGGCGCCTCGGTGCCCCGGCAGCGGGCCCGCGAGCGGCGGCTGGACTTCACCGAGGGGGTGGCGATCACCAGCTCGTTCCACCCCGACCCGCAGACCCACATCGAGCCGGTCCGCTACGGCCGCGGCTCGAACGCGATGGGGCTGCTCCAGTCGCTGCTGGTCGACGGCGGGCCGCACCGGGTCCGGCGCTGGCTGGGCAGCATCGTCCGGCAGCCCGGCCTGGCCGCCCGGATGCTGTCGGTCCGCGGCTGGTCGGAGCGGACGGTGATCGCCCTGGTGATGCAGTCGGCGGACAACTCGCTCACCACCCGCTGGCGGCGCGGCCCGTTCGGCCGCCGGTTGGTCTCCGGCCCGGGGCACGGCGCGCCGAGCCCGACCTGGATCCCGGCCGGCAACGCCGCGGTCCGGCTGCTGGCCGAGGAGATCGACGGCACGCCGGGCGGGGCGATGACGGAGCCGTTCAACATCCCGATGACGGCGCACATCCTCGGCGGGGCGGTGATCGGCGCCACCCCGGCCGACGGGGTGATCGACCCGTACCACCGGGTGCACGGGCACCCGGGGCTGCACGTGGTGGACGGCGCGGCGGTCTCGGCGAACCTCGGGGTGAACCCGTCGCTGACCATCACCGCCCAGGCGGAACGGGCGATGTCGTTCTGGCCCAACAAGGGCGAGGAGGATCCGCGGCCGCCGCTCGGTGCCGCGTACCGCCGGTTGACGCCGGTCCGTCCGCGCCACCCGGCGGTCCCGGCGCACGCCCCCGCCGCCCTGCGCGGGTGACCTGGGCGACACCCGGGCGGGACGCGCCGCGCGGAGCGGCTGGCCCGCGCCCGGCGCGGGGGTGACGGTCGGTAGGCTTTCTGCACATGAGCACGCCTCGCCCCGTCCTCGTGGTGGACTTCGGAGCCCAGTACGCCCAGCTCATCGCGCGCCGGGTGCGGGAGGCGAAGGTCTACTCGGAGATCGTCCCGCATTCGATGCCGGTCGCCGAGATGCTGGCGAAGAACCCGGCCGCGATCATCCTGTCCGGCGGCCCGGCCAGCGTCTACGCCCCCGACGCCCCGCAGATCGACGCCGGCATGTTCACCGCCGACGTGCCGGTGTTCGGCATCTGCTACGGCTTCCAGGCGATGGCCCAGGCGCTCGGCGGCACGGTCGCCCGGACCGGCAACCGCGAGTACGGCGGCACCGCGCTGCGCGCCCGCGCCGACACCGGGGTGCTGCTCCGCGAGCTGCCGGACGACCTGCCGGTGTGGATGAGCCACGGTGACTGCGTGACCGAGGCCCCGGCGGGCTTCACGGTGACCGCCGAGTCGGCGGGCGCTCCGGTCGCCGCGTTCGAGGACCTGGCCGGCCGCCGGGCCGGCGTGCAGTTCCATCCCGAGGTCGGGCACACCGCGCACGGCCAGGAGATGCTCACCCGGTTCCTGTACGACATCGCCGGTGTCGAGCCGACCTGGACGCCCGAGAACATCATCGACGAGCAGGTCGCCCGGATCCGGGAGCAGGTGGGCGACAAGGAGGTCATCTGCGGCCTGTCCGGCGGTGTCGACTCCGCGGTCGCCGCGGCGCTGGTGCACAAGGCCGTCGGCGACCAGCTGACCTGTGTCTTCGTCGACCACGGTCTGCTCCGCGCGGGCGAGGCCGAGCAGGTGGAGAAGGACTACGTCGCCGCCACCGGCATCAAGCTCAAGGTGGTCGACGCGCAGGAGCGGTTCCTCGGCGCGCTGGCCGGGGTGACCGACCCGGAGCAGAAGCGCAAGATCATCGGCCGGGAGTTCATCCGGGTCTTCGAAGCCGCCGCCCGGGAGATCGCCTCCCACGGCGACGTCGAGTTCCTGGTGCAGGGCACCCTCTACCCGGACGTGGTGGAGTCCGGCGGCGGCACCGGCACCGCCAACATCAAGAGCCACCACAACGTCGGCGGCCTGCCGGAGGACCTGAAGTTCGCCCTGGTCGAGCCGCTGCGCACGCTCTTCAAGGACGAGGTCCGGGCGCTGGGCCTGGAGCTGGGCCTGCCCGAGGCGATGGTCTGGCGGCACCCGTTCCCGGGCCCCGGCCTGGCCATCCGGATCATCGGTGCGGTCGACAAGCAGCGGCTGGACCTGCTCCGCAAGGCCGACCTGATCGCCCGGGAGGAGTTGACCGCCGCCGGCCTGGACCGGGGCGTCTGGCAGTTCCCGGTGGTGCTCCTGGCCGACGTGCGCAGCGTCGGCGTGCAGGGCGACGGGCGCAGCTACGGGCATCCCGTGGTGCTTCGCCCGGTCTCCAGCGAGGACGCGATGACCGCCGACTGGTCCCGGCTGCCCTACGAGGTGGTCGCCCGGATCTCCACCCGGATCACCAACGAGGTGGCCGAGGTGAACCGGGTGGTCCTGGACGTCACCAGCAAGCCGCCGGGCACCATCGAGTGGGAGTGACGCCGGCTCACCCGGCGGTCGGCGGCTGAGGCTGCGGCCGGGGCGTCGGCTCCGGCGTGCCGGCCGGGTGCGTCGCCGGCCCGCCCGTCGCGGTCGGCCAGGCCGCCGGGTCGGGCGCCGGTTGCGGCCAGCCCTGCGGGGCGGGGCCGGCGGGCCGCCAGCCGCGCGGCGCGGCGCCCGCCGGGTGCGGCCAGGCGGGCGCGCCGGCCGGCTCCTCCGGCATCAGGAACCACATGATCGGGTACGCCAGCGCGGCGAAGCCGCCGGTGAGCAGGGTGGCGACGGCGAAGACCACCCGGACGAGGGTGGGGTCGACGGCGAGGTAGCGGCCGAGGCCGCTGGCGACGCCGGCCACCATGCGGTCGGTGGTGGGTCTGCGGAGCTGCTTGTACGGGGCCTGAGGGGTGCTCGTGGAGGTCATGTACCCACGGTCCCGCGCCGGCGGGCGGGCGACCTCGGTGACCGCCCGGACTCCTACCCTGATCGCTCCCTGAGGCGCCAGCCAAGAGTCAGGAATCTGACTCTTTTCGATGGAGGTAACCCGGCAGGGGGAGAATTTCCTCCCGTGACCACCTCGCTGGAGCCGCTCCGCAGGATCGCGGCATACGCAGTTTGTGCTGATCAAGCCGGTCGAGTGTTGCTGGTCCGCGCATCGGAGCGCTCCGGCACCCCCGGCACCTGGTCGCTGCCCGGAGGGGCGGTCGACCACGGTGAGGACCCCAAGCACACCGTCGTCCGCGAGACCGCGGCGGAGACCGGGCTCTCGGTCGCCGTCTCCGGGCTGGCGGACGTGCTCGCCGACATGCGGGCCCTGGCCGAGCGCGGCATCACCCTGCACACCGACCGGCTGCTCTACACGGTCTCACTGCGGGGCGGGACGCTGACCGAGCGGGTGGACCGCCCGACCGACCTGGCCCGCTGGGTCACCCTGGACGAGGCCCGGGCGCTGCCGCTGCGGTCGTTCACCGCGCGCGCCCTGGGGCTCCCCGCCTCCTCGGCCGACGTGGTGCCCGAGGAGGTCCCCGAGTTCCCCTCCTTCTACGCGGTGCCCGGCCCGGACGGGCTGCACCGGGCGCAGCGCTTCGCCGCGTACGCCGTGGTCACCGACCCGGAGGAGCGGGTGCTGCTCACCCGGGTCTCCGACGGGTACCCGGGCGCCGGCTGCTGGCACCTGCCGGGCGGCGGCACCGACTACGGCGAGCAGCCGGGCGCGGCGCTGATCCGGGAGCTGGTCGAGGAGACCGGGCAGACCGGTCGCCTGGTCGAGCTGCTCGGGGTGGCCAGCCACCGGGACGCCGCCTCGCTCGGCCCCGAGGGCTACCCGATCGACTGGCACGGGGTGCGCGCCTTCTACCGGGTGGTCGTCGACCAGCCTGCCCCGCCCACCGTGACCGACGTCGGCGGCTCCACCTGCGAGGCCCGCTGGTTCCGCCGAGAGGAGCTGACCGCCCTCCCCGCCGACCGCCTCACCGAGGTGACGGCCGAAGCCGTCCAGGCCGCCCAACTCCTCTAACCCCACCCGCACCCCCTCCCCACCGGCCGCCCCGGTGATCATGAAGTTGTTGCCACGACACGCCGTGCCGGTGGGCAATAGGTTCATGATCGACGGGGATGGCCGGTCGGGTAGTGGAGAGCGGGGGCTGATGGAACAGCGGCGGCGGATCGGGGCGTACGGGGTGTGCCGGGACGGGGAGCGGGTGCTGCTCGTGCGGGGGTCGGCCGCCGCGGACTTTCCCGGGGTGTGGCAGCTGCCCGGGGGCGGGCTCGACCACGCCGAGCATCCCGAGGCGGCGGTGGTGCGGGAGTTCGCCGAGGAGACCGGGCTGGCCGTCGAGGCGGCCGGGCTCCGGGACGCCGTGGCGGACGTGACCCGGTTCCCGGACCTCGGGGTCGCCCTGCACACCGACCGGATCATCTTCGACGTCACGCCGACCGGAGGGACGCTCCGGGACGAGGTCGACCAGACCACCGACCTGGCCGCCTGGTTCACCCCCGCCGAGGCGGCCGGCCTGTCGCTGCTGCCGTTCACCGCCGAGCTGCTCGGCCTGCCGGTCACCCCGCTGCCCGCGCGGACCGCCCGGGCGCCGTTCGAGCCGGCGCCCACCGACCGGCGGCAGCGCTTCGCCGCGTACGGCCTGGTCACCGACCCGGCGGGACGGGTGCTGCTCACCATGATCGCCGACGGGTACCCGGGCGCCGGTAAGTGGCACCTGCCCGGCGGCGGCACCGACCACGGCGAGCAGCCCGCCGCCGGACTGCTCCGCGAGCTGGTCGAGGAGGCCGGCCAGCTCGGCCGGGTGGTCGACCTGCTGGCCGTGGACAACCTGCACAATCCGGCCGCGCTCGGCCCCGAGGGGCGGCCGTTGGACTGGCACGGCGTCCGGGTGATCTACCGCGTGCGGGTGGACGCCCCGACCGAGGCGATGGTGACCGAGCTCGCCGGCGGGTCCACCGCCCGCGCCGCCTGGTTCGCTCCGGAGCAGATCAGCGAGCTGCGGCTGACCGACGTGGCGGTCCTGGCAACCGGACGTCGGGGGAGGTAGCACCCGCTCGCCGAGCCGCCCCGGGCCTCCTCCGGTACAGTCGGTAGTTGGGTTGGTGCGAGAAACGGGCGATGACGCCCGAGATGGGAATAAGAGAGCGGTTCGCGCGGCTTAAGGGAGATATAAGTGCCGCCGGCAGCTATCGCCAAGCCCCTTTCCCTTGTGCAATGGTGTACTCCGCAAAACGGGCTGCCGGACCAGCAAGGTCCGGCACGAGACAGCCGGACAGCCGCCCCTGGTGGGCGGTCAGCCGATCCGGTGATGGAGGAAACGTGCCGAGAGCCCCATGGCGCCGGCGTCGTACGACTGACAGTCCGCGCCCCGCAGGGCGTCGCTGGGCGGGCCGGTTGCGCCGCAGCAGCACGTTCGCCCGCCAGGTGCTGCTGGTCAGGGTGGGCCGCCGGGAGGGTGCCGTCGCCGGGACCGACCTGGTCGTACCCGACCACCGCTACGCCGACCGGCAGCGCCGCCGCTACGGCCGGTTCGACCGCACCGAGGTCGAGGCGATCATGCCGGTCAGCCCGGCGCTCGCCCCAACCTCGCCGGTCGACGACGACGCGTCGGCGATGTCGATCCCGCTCCTGCCGGGTGAGCGCACCGCCGCCCGGCGGATGAAGTTCGCCCTGGTCAACGCCTGCACCCTGAGCAGCCTGATGCTCGGCATGCTGGCCATCTTCCTGGCCATGCAGGGCGAGGTCCGGGTCGCGGCGCTCTGCCTGATCGCCTGCGTCGTGTTCGACGGCCTCGACGGCGCGCTGGCCCGCAAGCTCGGCGTGGCCAGCCCCTTCGGCGCCCAGATGGACTCGCTGGCCGACATGTGCTCGTTCGGCCTCGCCGCCCCGGTGGTGGTCTACGCCTCGCTGGCCGGCTCGGTGCCGCCGGCCGCCGCCGCGGTGGCCTGCGCCCTCGTCGCGGCCTGCGCCGCGATCCGGCTCGCCCGGTTCAACGTCTCGCCGAAGGACGGCCGGTTCTTCTGTGGCGTACCGACCACCATGGCGGCGGCCGTGCTGGCCCTGACCGTGGCCATCGGGCTGCCGGTCTCCGGCCTGGTGCTGGTCGGCGGGGTGGCCCTGCTGGCCTTCGCGATGGTCTCCAGCTTCCCGTACGCGAAGCTGGCCCGGCTGGTGAAGCTGCCGCCGTGGCTCTGGCTGGCGCCGGTGGTCGGCGCCCTGGTCGACATCCGGCTGACCTTCGCCCTGGTGGTGGTGGGTTACCTGGTCAGCGGCCCGCTGCTGTGGCTGCACCAGCGCCGTACCGCCTGATCCGAGCCATCGAAAAGGGGCGCCGCACTCGCGGCGCCCCTTTTCGCGTCTCCGTGTCTCAGACCCAGCGGGCGATCACGGTCGAGCCGCCGACCACCTTGTCGCCGGGGCCGACCAGCGGCTCGGCGGCGTCCGCCGGCAGGTAGACGTCGGTCCGCGAGCCGAACCGGATCAGCCCGAAGCGCTCGCCCCTCGCCAGCAGGGCGCCGACCGGCGCCCGCTGCACGATCCGCCGGGCGATCAGGCCGGTACGCTGCGCGACCACCACCGTGCCGTGCTCGGTGTCCAGCACCGTGTACGCCGCCACGTTGTGCTCGGCGTCCGGCTTCATGGCGTTGACGAAGCCGCCGTCGGCGACGAAGTAGTCGACCACCTTCCCGGCGACCGGGGCGCGGTTGACGTGCACGTCCAGCACGGAGAGGAAGACCGCCACCCGCAGCCACTCGCCGTCGCCGAAGCGCTCGTCGTGCAGGCGCTGCACCGAGAGGACCTGACCGTCCGCGGCGGCGACCACGGCCGACGGGTCCTCCGGCACGTCCCGCTCCGGATCCCGGAAGAACGCGGCCACCGGGACGGCGGCCAGCGCCGGCAGCAGCCAGAGCTTCGACTTCGGCCGGGTCACCCGGGCCAGCGCCGCCAGCCCGAGGCTGATGCCGGCCGCGGCGACGCCGTTCGAGTCGATGTGCATGCTGCGGGTCAGCGGCACGCTCGACGGCCGGTACGCCGGGGCCAGTCGGGCGGCCACGGCGGCGCTGGCCGGCGTGAAGCGGAGGTGGTGCACCCGGACCGGCGGGGAGTTGCGCAGCACCAGGTCGGTGCGGATGCCGTGCAGCACGCCCTGCCGATCCAGCTCGGTGCCGGCGCCCTCGGTCCGGAAGAGCGGCGCGGCCACGCTCAGCACCGCGCCGTCGGACAGGTACTTCGACAGCCCGTCGACCGCCATCCGAGCCTCTTCCGCGGTGCCGGTGCACGGCTCGGCGGCGATGACCACCTCGGCGGCGTCGGCCTCGGCGAGGGTGTCGATCACGCGTACCCGGTCGGCGACCCAACGGCCCTGGGCCGACACGTGCTCGCGGAGCGCGGCGGCGGAGGCCCCCTCCGCCGGCACGACGGTGAGCCGGTCGCCGGGAAGCAGCGCCTCGATCGCCGCGGCCAGGACCGGGGACTCCGGAACCGCGCCGACCAGCAGGGCGGCCTTCGGGTCGTTGCGCCGGGCGAGCTCGGTCACGAGGGTACGGGCGGCGCGCTCGCCGATGCGGACCGGACCGGACGCGCCGGAGGTGCGCACGGCGGGGGACTGGGTCATGTCGGACGGGCTCCTGACGGGTAGAGACGGGAAAGCGGCGGGACCGCCACGGCGACCTGGTCGGCTGGGCCGGGGGCGAGGCTCGGCGACCGGGACCACCGGACCCGGGCGGAACCCGGCGACGTGGCGGCCCGGCCGCGGCCGAGGCCCCACGGCGTGGGCCGGCCGGCGGTGGCGAGATCTCCACCAGCCAGCATATGCGCCGCCGGAGGAGACCCGCACCGCCGCGCTCAGCCCGGTGACCGCTCCTCGCCGTCCGGCCCCGCTGCCGGGCCGTCGCCGGCGGTCCGCTGCTCGCGGATGGCCGGTGCGTCGCCGCCGGTGGACCGCCCGGGGCTCGTCGGTCCGAGGTCGACGGTGGGCTGCTCCCGGGTCGCCGGTGCCACCTCGAGGGTGGGCTGCTCCCGGGTGGCCGCGTCCGCGCCGGTGGTGGGCGGCCCGGGGTCCGCCGGCGTCGCGGACGGCGACCAGCGCCGGTCGCCCGCCCCTCCGCTGACCGGCCGGTCCTCCGCAGCCCCGACCGCGTCGTCGCCGACCGCGTCGGTGCTCCACTCGTCGGCCTCCGGCGCCGCCGGTGGGGTCAACCCCGGGCCGCCGTCGTAGGGGGCCGACACGGTCGCCTCGGCGTCCGTCGGCGCGGCGGCGTCCCGGTCGGCGTGTCGGCCGGAGCGCAGCGCGCCGGCCAGGCCCAGCACCCCGATCAGGACGAGCGCGCCGGCCAGGAACCACCCCACCGGCGGGACCGTGAGCCCGAGGATCCGGGCCAGCAGCCACCAGACGGAGAGGGCCAGGAAGACCAGCCCGAACGCGAGCGAGACGAGGTCGGTGCGGTGGGCCTTCACCGGGTCACCTCCAGGTTGCCGGCGTTGACGTGGATCAGCAGCCGCAGCTTGCCGCCGCCGGGGCCGTCCGGGCCGACGTCGGTGCTCTCCCGGAGGTTGCCGTCCAGCCCGCCGGAGCGCTGGCCGAAGACGGTCGCGTCACCGGCGTTCACGTCGGCCACCGTGGTGACGTCGACGTTCGGCGGCACCACCACGGTCGCCTCGCCGAAGTTGATCGCCACGATGATCTGCGTCTCCTTCTTGTCGAAGTCGACCCCGCGCAGGTCGAGCACGGCGTCGCCGAAGTTGTTCTCGTACCGGGTCGCCAGGTCGCGATAGTCCGTCGGGGCCCAGGTCACGTCGCCGTCGATGCCGCGTACCCGGTCATAGGACTCGGCGACGGTGGCGACGCCGAGCGCCGCCGCGGTCACCAGGCCGAGCGCGATCAACCAGCGCGCCCGGCCGAACCAGGTGCCGACCAGCAGCCCGAGCCCGATCGTGGCCAGCGCCGCGGCGAAGTACCCGGCGGCGCCGACCGGGAAGACGTCCAGCAGGTCGAGCACGGCGACCACGCCCAGCGCCAGGAAGATCAGCGAGAACGTCACCGCGCCGAGCGGGGAGCGTTCCTTCGGCCGCTTGGGCGGCTTGGGCGCCCGCGCCGGCGGCTGCGGCGGCACCGGCGGGTACGGGCCGGCGTACGGGCCACGGGGGGCGAACGGCGCCCGGTAGCCGGTCGGCGGCAGCGGCGCGCTGACCGGCGGTACGGCGGCCGGCATCCCACCGGGGACTCCTCCGCTCGTCGGGGCGGGCGGCCAGGCCGCCGTCCCCGGTTCCGGCCAGCCGGACGCCTCGGTCGTCGGGTGGGCCGCCGACCAGGCCGGGAGGCCGCTGGTGGCCGCCCCGGCGGGCGTCCCCGGCCCACCGGTCCCCCGCACCGGCCAGCCCGTCGGCTGGCTCGCCTGACCGGCCTCCGGCCAGGTGGGCAGCCCGGCGGTGCCCGTCCCGGGCTCCGATGCCAGCGGTTCCCCGGCCGGCCGCGCGGCCGACGTCGCCGGTTGGGCCGCCGCGGTGGTCTCCCACCCGGCGGGCGTCGGCTGCCCGGACCAGGCGGGCGCGCCGGTGGCGGGCGTCCCGGCCGGCGGGGTGAAGAGGCCGGGGGCCGGCCAGCTGACCGGCGGCACGGGCCCGGGCGGTGTCGCGGGCGGGCCGGACGGGCCACCCGGCGCCGCTGGCCCTCGGTGTTCCCGGTTGAGGAGCAGCGCGCCGCCGATCAGGATGGCCGCGCCGAGCAGGACGGCCCGGAACGCGTCGGTGACGATGTAGCCGAAGCTGACCGCGACCAGGATGCTGAGCACGATGACGGTCACCGGCGACATGCTGGACCGGCCCCGGCCGAGCATCGACTCCACCGGGGAGGCGGTGTCCCCCTCGCCGGGGATGATCAGCCAGGCGGCGACGTAGATCAGGATGCCGACGCCGCCGAAGAAGCCCAGCACGGCGAGCAGCACCCGCCAGAGCACCGGGTCGGTGTTCGTGGCCCGGCCGATCGCCGCGCAGACGCCGGCCAGGTAGCGCCCCTCGCGGGGGCGGACCAGCCCGTACCGGGAGGTGAAGCCGGCGGCGCCGGGCGGCGGGGCGTACCCGGGCGGCGGGTCGCCGAGCGGCTCGGCGCCGGCGGCCGACGCGCCCGGCGGTGGGGCGGCGGGTCCGGCGGCCGACCACGACGGGTCGCCGAAGGCGTCCCCGGCCGGCGGGGCGCCCGGGCCCGAACCGGCCTGGGTGGTGGGCGCCGGTGCCGGCGCCGGGGGTGGCGGTGGCCCGTCCGGTGGTGCCGCCCCGGGCTGGGGCGGACGGGCAGCGTCCTCGGTCATGCTCCGATCCTGCTGCCCCGGGCGCCCGAGCGTCCTCCGGACCCGACCCTGACGCCACCCTGAGATCCGCGGCGGCCGAATGTCGGGGGCGTCCCCGTGGTCCGGGGCGGTCCGGCCGTGTGACGATCGGAGCGGCGCCGGAATCGGCCCGTACCTCGTCCCATGACCCGGGAGCCTCCGATCAGCAGCACCGTGACCCCACACCCGCCGCGGCTCTACCGTGCCCCCGAACACCGGCTGGCCGCGGGGGTGGCCGCCGGCATCGCGGACCACCTCGGCATCTCGGTGGTCCGGGTCCGGGTGGCCTTCATGGTGCTGCTCGGGCTGAGCGGCCTGGGCCTGCTGCTCTACGCGGCCTTCTGGGCGGTGGTCCCGCTGCGCCCCGGCGACGCCGTACCGCCCCGCCGGGACCTCGCCCAGCTCCTGCCGTTCGTCGCGATCGGGCTGGGCGTGCTGCTGACGCAGGTGATGGTCTTCGATTCGGTGGGCGCGGCCGGCACCGCCGGCTGGCTGGTTGCGATCATCGCGGTCGGCGCCGGGGTGATCTGGCACCAGTCCGCCCCGGAGCGTCGTCGGCAGTGGGGCGAGTCGATGCCGGTGCCGTGGCTCGGCGCGGTGGTGGACGAGAGCGACCGGCGGGCCTTCGTGCTCCGTTTCGTCGGCGGCGGCGTGCTGGTGGCGGTCGGCATCATCGGCGTGGCGGCGGTCTACTCGCCGGCGCAGAACTTCGACGCTGTGATCAACGGCGTGATCTTCGCGCTGGTCGGGCTGGCCGGGGTCGGCGTGGTGGCCGCGCCCGTGCTCTGGCGGACCTGGAACCAGCTCCGCTCGGAGCGGGAGGGGCGCATCCGCGAGCAGGAGCGCGCCGAGTTGGCCGCGATGGTGCACGACCAGGTGCTGCACACCCTGGCCCTGATCCAGCGCAACGCCAGCGACGTCAAGACGGTTCAGCGGCTGGCCCGGGGCCAGGAACGGTCGCTGCGGAACTGGCTCTACAAGCCGACCGGCTCACCGACCGAGCGCTTCGCCGCGGCGCTGGAACAGGCCGCCGCCGAGGTGGAGGACACATTCGCCATCACGGTGGAGGCGGTGGTGGTCGGTGACCGGGAGACGGACGAGCGGGTCGGCGCGCTGGTCGCCGCGGCCCGGGAGGCGCTGGTGAACGCCGCGCGGCACGGCGGGGTCCAGACGGTCTCGCTCTACGCGGAGGTGGAGCCGGACCAGGTCAGCGTCTTCGTGCGGGACCGGGGCAAGGGCTTCGACCCGGATACCGTGGAGGATCACCGGCACGGCGTCCGAGGGTCGATCATCGGACGGATGAAGCGGCACGGTGGCCGGGCGGAGATCCGGTCCGCGCCGGGGGAGGGGACCGAGGTGCGGCTGATCCTGCCGATCACCGGCACCGGCTCCGCGACGGAAAGGGACAGATGACCATGGCCGAGCACGGACCGGTCGAGGGGGCGCAGCCCCGGGACGGGCGGTTGCGGGTGTTCCTCGTCGACGACCACGCCATGTTCCGGGCGGGCGTACGCGCCGAGCTCGGCGGCCACCTGGAGGTGGTGGGCGAGGCGAGCACGGTGACCGAGGCGGTCACCCGGATCGCCGCCACCCAGCCCGACGTGGTGCTGCTCGACGTGCACATGCCGGATGGCGGTGGCCGGGCGGTGCTGGACGCGATGCGGCGTACCCACCCGCAGGTGAAGTTCCTCGCGCTGAGCGTGTCGGACGCGGCCGAGGACGTGATCGGGCTGATCCGGGCCGGCGCCCGGGGGTACGTCACGAAGACCATCTCGCCGGACGAGCTGACCGACGCCATCCGGCGGGTGGCCGACGGCGACGCGGTGTTCAGCCCGCGGTTGGCCGGGTTCGTGTTGGACGCGTTCGCGGCCCGGCCGGACGCGCCGGTGGCCGATCCGGAGCTGGACCAGCTCACCAACCGGGAGCGCGAGGTGCTCCGGCTGCTGGCCCGGGGGTACGCGTACAAGGAGATCGCCAAGGAGCTGTTCATCTCGATCAAGACGGTCGAGACGCACGTGTCGAACGTGCTCCGCAAGCTCCAGATGTCCAACCGGTATGAGCTGTCCCGGTGGGCGGCGGACCGCCGACTGGTGTGAGCGGGTGAGGGACCCTGACCGTTTCCGCCCAGGACTCGGTCTCCGTCGGCCGGGTTTTCCTCTTCGCCGGTTGGTGGCCGCCGCCGGTCACTCGGTGCGGAGCACGGTGAACGCCTCGGCCAGCCGGCCGGCGGGCAGCCCGGCGTTGTCGGCCACTGTGGTGAGCCGGTCGCGTACCCAGGTCTCCACGTCGAGGTGCGCGGTCTGCGAGCGGTGGGCCCGCATCGCAGCAACCGTCCGGTCGACGTACGGGGTGACGTCCACGGCGTGGTCCGGGGCGGGGCCGCCGAAGTACCAGATCTCCCGGACCACCCACGGCTGCAGCCCCTCGGCCAGCAGTTCCGGGAAGGCGAAGGGGTTGCGCGCGTCCGGGTAGACCGCGCAGGTGGTGGCCTCGCCGACCGCCAGGTGGTCCGGGTGGCTCGGGCCGGCGAGGTGCTCCCAGCGGCGCAGCGGCGAGCTGGTGAGCACCCGGTCCGGCCGGAACCGCCGGATCGCCGCGGCGACCTGCCCGCGCAGGGCGAGGCTGGGGGTGAGCGTCCCGTCGGCGTGGCCGTCGAGGAAGTCGACCCGGCGTACGCCGACCGCAGCGGCCGCGGCCCGCTGCTCCCGTTCGCGCAGCCGGGGCATCTCCTCGCGCGGTGTGTCGTCGAAGCCGCCGGAGTCGCCCCGGGTCACGATGAGGTACCCGACCTCGATGCCCTCCTCCACCCAGCTGGCGATGGTGCCCGCACAGGCGAAGTCGACATCATCCGGATGGGCAAAAACGGCCAGTGCCCGATGGACGTCGGGCAGCGCCGGAGCGGAGGCAGGGAAGCTCACAGCGACCGAGAGTACGTGCCGTCATCGCCCGGTGTGACCGCCTCTTTCCTGTTCAGCGCGGTACGACTCGCGTATTTAATGATCTTTTCTCAGGTATCGGCAACGTGGCGGCCAACTAACGGCTTGATAACGGCACCTTCACGTAATGGGCCGGTGGGTGTCACAGTGGCAGCACCTCACCCCCGGTGTGGGGCACCCCGTCGGGCCCGCCGACCACGTGACGCCGTCTAATCGTCGCGGAACGTGGCCGTCGACCCTGCGCGGTGCCGCCTCCGAAGGTGGGGAGCCCGGCGGATCGGTACCCCTGGGGTGTCCCGATTTCCTCTGCGGTAAACCGTCGGCCTGTGGTTCGGGCCGCCGGCGGCGTCACCCCCCATACGTGCGTGAAACCCACGACGGAACCAGGTTAGAAAGAGGAGGCCCCTCGGTATGAGAGTCTCGAAGCGGGCGAGCGGCGCCCTCGCGGTGGGCGCGGCGTTCGCGCTCGTCGCGTCCGGCTGCTCCAGCGGCGACAGCGGGAACGGCGGTGACCCCGGCGCCAGCAAGGACGGCGCGATCGTCATCGACGGCGGCCAGCCGGAGAACCCCCTGGTTCCGGCGAACACCACCGAGACCCAGGGCGGCAAGGTCGTCGACTGGTTGTGGACCGGCCTGGTCGAGTACCCGAACAACGGTGGCGCGCCGCAGAACGCGCTGGCCGAGTCGATCGACACGACCGACTCCAAGGTCTTCAAGATCAAGATCAAGCAGAACACCAAGTTCCACGACGGCACCACCGTCAAGGCCGAGAACTTCGTCAAGGCCTGGAACTGGGCGGCGTACGGCCCGAGCGGCGCGCAGAACGCCAGCTTCTTCTCCGACATCCAGGGCTTCTCGGACGTCTACACCGAGGACCCGGACGGCCCGGAGGGCCCGCAGAAGGCCCCGGAGCCGAAGTCCAAGGAGATGTCCGGCCTCAAGGTCGTCGACGACTGGAACTTCGAGGTCACGCTCGCCGCGCCGACCGCCGTGTTCCCGACCAAGCTCGGCTACAGCGCCTTCATGCCGCTGCCGGACGTGTTCTTCACGCAGAAGCCGGAAGAGTTCGGCAAGAAGCCGGTCGGTAACGGCCCGGTCAAGTTCGTGTCGTGGCAGGACGACGTCGAGATCAAGCTGACCCGCTTCGACGACTACAACCTGCGCGACAAGATGAAGATCAAGGACGTCACCGTCAAGCTCTACCAGGACGACACGGCGGCCTACAACGACCTGGTCTCCAACAACCTGGACTTCCAGCAGCAGGTCCCGGTCTCCGCGCTGGCCGGTGACAAGTGGAAGTCGGACCTGGGCGACCGGGCCATCGCTTCCACCACCCCGTCGACGGGCATCATCGCCTTCCCGATCTACGACAAGCGCTTCCAGAACCCGAAGCTGCGTCGGGCGATCTCGATGTCCATCAACCGGCAGGAGATCACCGACAAGATCTTCTTCGGTAACCGCAAGCCGGCCGACAGCTGGGCCAACCCGCTGACCCCGGGTGCCGAGCCGGGCAACTGCACCGCCTGCAAGTTCGACGTCACCGAGGCCAAGAAGCTCCTCAACGAGGCCGGTGGCTTCCAGGGCAAGCTGACCCTGTCGTACAACGCGGACGCCAGCCACAAGGCGTGGATGGAGGCCGTCGCCCAGCAGATCAAGACCAACCTGGGTATCGACGCCGTCGCCGTCGGTGTGCCGACCTTCGCGGTCTTCCGGGCGAACATCAACGCCCACAAGATGACCGGTGCCTACCGGGCCGGCTGGCAGCAGGACTACCCGGACGTGGAGAACTGGATCAACCCGCTCTACGTGACCGGTGGCTCCTCGAACGACGGCAAGTACAGCAACCCGCAGGTCGACGCCCTCGCCAAGGAGGCCTCCGCGGCCGCCAGCATCGAGGAGTCGCACAAGAAGTTCGCTGAGGCCGTCAAGCTCATCGACCAGGACGTTCCGTCGATGCCGATCTACTTCCAGGGCCAGCAGTCCGGCCACTCGGAGAAGATCAAGAAGATGGAGCTGAGCAACGTCGGCGAGATCGACATCACCTCGGTCGAGCTCTGATCCGAACGGTCTGACCCCGGGTCGGGCTCGCCTACCGGTGAGCCCGACCCGGGGCCGTTCCGCG
Organism: Micromonospora inositola; assembly: GCF_900090285.1. Taxonomy (NCBI): domain Bacteria; kingdom Bacillati; phylum Actinomycetota; class Actinomycetes; order Micromonosporales; family Micromonosporaceae; genus Micromonospora; species Micromonospora inositola. Next base: position 2,773,708 of record NZ_LT607754.1, read on the forward strand.
AGGGGTGTACAACAAACCCCTCGCACGTTGTCACCACCCGTGTCGGCCGTCCGACGCGCGCCCCCTGTCTGGAGGACCACCCCATGGGCCGTTATCTCTTGAGACGGCTGCTGCAACTCGTGCCGGTCTTCATCGGCACGACGTTCCTGATCTACTGGCTCGTCTGGTCGGTGCCGGGCGACCCGTTCGCCGGCAAGTGCGGCGACCGCGGTTGTCCGCCCAACTTCCGAGCGATGATGACCGAGAAGTACCATCTCGACCAGTCGATCTGGGTGCAGTACGCCAGCTACATGAAGAACCTTTTCCAGGGTGACTTCGGCATCACGTTCAGCGGTCGTTCGATCAACGACATCATCGTGACGTCGTACCCCAACACCCTGAAGCTGGCGGTGGTCGCGCTCGCCATCGAGGCCGTCATCGGTCTCGGCGCCGGCGTGCTGACCGGTCTCCGACGCAACGGCTTCCTGGACAACCTGGTCCTGGTCTCCACCCTCTTCCTGATCGCGCTGCCGGTCTTCGTGGTCGGCTTCGTGCTGCAGTGGCTCTTCGGCGTCAAGTGGGGCATCGTCACCCCGACGGTCTCCAACGAGATGCGTTTCTCCGAGCTGATCGTCCCGGGCTTCGTGCTCGGCAGCGCCTCGATGGCGTACATCGCCCGGGTGGCGCGGACCAGCATCGCGGAGAACCGCCGCGCCGACTACGTCCGCACCGCCATCGCCAAGGGGCTGCCCATGCGCCGGGTGGTGGGCGTGCACCTGCTGCGTAACTCGCTGATCCCGGTCGTCACCCTGCTCGGCACCGACCTCGGCGCCCTGATGGGTGGCGCGATCGTCACCGAGGGCATCTTCGGCATCAACGGGATCGGCCGCCAGGTCCTCCGGGCCATCGTCACCAAGGAGAGCGCTACGGTTGTCTCCATCGTGGTGGTCCTGGTGCTCGTCTATCTCCTGATGAACCTGCTGGTGGACCTGCTCTACGCCGCCCTGGACCCGAGGATCCGCTATGAGTGACCCGAGTGCCGCTTCGATCGTCAGCACCCCCCGCCCCGAGCAGCCGACCGAGTTCGGCGCCCCGACCAACGCCGGCCTGCCGGCCAGCGCGAAGCAGCAGAAGCCGCGTGGCCTGCTCGCCGACGCCTGGCTGGACCTGCGCCGCAAGCCGCTGTTCTGGATCTCGGCGGTGTTCATCGCCCTGTTCGTGGTGATGGCGGCGTTCCCGTCCCTGTTCACCTCTGGCGACGCCGTGAACGGTGCGCTGTCGCACAGCCGGGTGGAGCCCTCGGCCGACGCTTGGTTCGGCTACGACGTGCAGGGCCGGGACGTGTTCGCCCGGACGATCTACGGCGCCCGCGCCTCGATCGTGGTGGCCCTGCTCTCCACCATCGGCACGCTGCTGATCGGTGGCACCATGGGCATCATCGCCGGCTACAAGGGCGGCTGGGTCGACGGTGTGCTCTCCCGGATCGCCGACATCTTCTTCGGCCTGCCCTTCGTGCTCGGCGCGATCGTCATCCTGACCACGTTCAACGGCTCGGGCACGGACAACAACGAGTGGCAGATCATGGGCCTGGTGATCATGTCGTTGGTCGTGCTGAGCTGGCCGGTCGTGATGCGGCTGATGCGCTCGTCGGTGCTCGCCACCAAGGAGGCCGACTACATCGTGGCGGCCCGGGCGCTGGGCGCGGGCAGCGGCCGGATCATCCTCAAGCACCTGCTGCCGAACTGCCTGGCGCCGCTGCTGGTCTACGGGACGATCATGGTCGGCTCCTTCATCGGCGCCGAGGCCACCCTGTCCTTCCTGGGCATCGGCCTGAAGACGCCGGTCGTGTCGTGGGGCATCATGATCAGTGAGGCGCAGAACTACATCCGGGTCTCGCCCTTCCTGCTGTTCTTCCCCGCCGCGTTCCTCGTCGCCGCCGTGCTCAGCTTCGTGACGCTCGGTGAAGCGGTCCGCGAGGCCCTCGATCCGAAACTCCGCTAGGGGAGACTGAGTTGTCCGACATTCTCGTGTCCGAGCAGTCCGCGCCGGGCTTTGGTGGCTCCGGTCGCCCCTCCGGCCGCCTGCTCGAGGTCGAAGACCTGCGGGTGGAGTTCCGCACCAGGGACGGCGTCGCCAAGGTCATCAATGGGGTCACGTACCACGTCAACGCGGGGGAGACCCTCGCCGTGCTTGGCGAGTCGGGCTCCGGCAAGAGCGTCACCGCGCAGACCATCATGGGCATCCTGGACACCCCGCCGGGCTTCGTCACCGGTGGTCAGGTCCGCTTCCACGGCAAGGACATGCTCAAGATGTCCGCCGAGGCGCGCCGCCGCATCCGCGGCGAGGGCATCGCGATGATCTTCCAGGACTCGCTCTCCGCGTTGAACCCGGTCTTCACCGTCGGTTTCCAGATCGCTGAGCAGTTCCGCATCCGGCGCGGTTTGAGCCGCGCGGACGCCAAGAAGCGCGCGATCGAGATGCTCGACCAGGTCAAGATCCCGAACGCCAAGGGCCGGTACAGCAACTACCCGCACCAGTTCTCCGGTGGCATGCGGCAGCGCGCGATGATCGCGATGTCGCTGGCGCTCGACCCGGAGGTGCTGATCGCGGACGAGCCGACCACCGCGCTGGACGTGACCGTGCAGGCCCAGATCATGGACCTGCTCGGCGAGCTCCAGCGGGAGCGGCAGATGGGCATGATCCTGATCACCCACGACCTCGGCGTGGTCGCCGACGTCGCGGACCGGATCGCGGTCATGTACGCCGGCCGGATCGTCGAGGAAGCCGACGTGTACGACCTGTACGCCAAGCCGGCGCACCCGTACACCCTCGGCCTGCTCAACTCGATTCCGCGGATGGACGAGAAGGGGCAGGAGCTCCGCACCATCAAGGGGCTGCCGCCGAACCTGATGAACATCCCGCCGGGCTGCCCGTTCAACCCGCGCTGCCCCATGGCGCAGCCGGTGTGCCGGGAGAAGCTGCCCCCGCTGCTGCAGATCGGCCGCGCTCGGGCCAGCGCCTGCCACTTCGCCGAGGAGCTCGTGAACCGTGACTGAGAACATCATCGAGGTCCGTGACCTGGTCAAGCACTACCCCGTCACCCGCGGGGTGGTGTTCAAGAAGACCATCGGTCAGGTCAAGGCGGTCGACGGCGTCTCCTTCGACCTGAAGGCCGGCGAGACGCTGGGCGTGGTGGGCGAGTCGGGCTGCGGCAAGTCGACGCTGGCCCGGGTCCTGATGAACCTGGAGAAGCCGACCGCCGGCAGCGTGCGCTACAAGGGGCAGGACATCTCCAAGCTCTCCGGCGGGGCGCTGCGGCGGCTGCGCCGGCAGATCCAGCTGGTGATGCAGGACCCGTACACCTCGCTGAACCCCCGGATGACGGTGGGTGACCTGATCGGTGAGCCGTTCGAGATCCACCCCGAGGTGGCCCCGAAGGGCAGTCGCCGGAACAAGGTCAAGGAGCTGCTCGACCTGGTCGGCCTCAACCCGGAGCACATCAACCGGTACCCGCACCAGTTCTCCGGCGGCCAGCGGCAGCGCATCGGCATCGCCCGGGCGCTGGCGCTGCGGCCCGAGGTGATCGTCTGCGACGAGCCGGTCTCGGCCCTTGACGTGTCGATCCAGGCGCAGGTGATGAACCTGCTGGAGAAGCTCCAGAACGAGTTCGGCCTGTCGTACGTCTTCATCGCCCACGACCTGTCGGTCGTGCGCCACCTCTCCGACCGGGTCGCGGTGATGTACCTGGGCAAGATGGTGGAGGTCGGCACCGAGGACGAGATCTACGAGCGGCCGACCCACCCGTACACCCAGGCGCTGCTCTCGGCGGTGCCGGTGCCGGACCCGACGCTGCGGGAGAACAAGGCGATCATCCGGCTCACCGGTGACGTCCCCTCCCCGGTCAGCCCGCCCTCGGGCTGCCGGTTCCGCACCCGCTGCTGGAAGGCGCAGGACATCTGCGCCCGAGAGGTGCCGCTGCTGCAGATCCGGCGGGGCACGGACCACCCGAGCGCCTGCCACTTCGCGGAGAAGCGGGAGATCGTCGCCACCCACGAGGCGTGATCGCTCCGGACCGCCTGCCGGCGTCAGCTCGACGCCGGCGGGCGGTTCGTCGTATCCGGGCCCGGCCGCGGCGGCCCGCCGGGTCGGCACCGCCCTCCTCACAGCGGGCCGCGACCGGCCCGGAGCAGCAGCAGCGCGAGCTGCGTCCCGTCCGCGCCCAGCGCCTGCCGGAACCGCTCCAGGATCTCCCGCTCCCGGGAGAGCACCAGGCGGGTGCCGCCGGAGGCGAGCCGGGTGGCCCCCACCTCCTGGGAGAGGGCGGCCCGCTCCTGCCACAGCGCGATGATGGTCCGGTCGATCTCGTCGATCCGCTCCCGGATCGCCACGATCCGCTCGGCGGCCGCCGAGTCGCCGGTGCCGGTCCGGGCGGTCGCGGCCGCCGTGGGACCCGTGTCGGCCCGGTCGTGGTTCTTCGCCAGGCTGCCGCTCTGTTCCGCCACGTCAGTCATCGTCGTCGTACCCCTCGGGTGTCGGGCCCGGTGCCCGGATCCCGGGACGAAAAAGCCCCGGGCTCCGAGAGCCCGGGGCTTTTCGCAGGTCTTGTGATCAGGCGCGACCTACGGCTGCCGGACTCCCGGTGCCGTAGTAAAAGTAGAAGCGCTGACCGAACACGTCGTCGAGTATGCCGACTCTCGGCCGGGGCGCGCAAGGATTCCCGCCAACAGGTGGGACGGGGCACGATTCCGCCCCGGGTGACGGCTTCGTCTCGTCCCGGGCGTGCGCGGGCGGGAAGTGTCCGTCCGGCGGCATAGACTCGCCGTGCGATGCATCCTCTCTTCGACATCCCCGCGTCCCCGCCCGCGCCGGAGCCGACCCCGCCGCACCGGCCCGGGTCCTACGACGACTCCAGCGCGGCTGGCGGCCACAATTCGGCCTCCGCGCCGCTACGCGGCGCTTCGGACCGAATGAAGGCCGGTCTGTCGCCGCGCCGCGACCTGGAGCCGTCGGCCGCCCGGCTGGATCCGCAGGCCCTCCTCGCCGGGCTGAACGGTCCGCAGCGCGACGCCGTCACCCATGCCGGTTCGCCCCTGCTGATCGTGGCCGGCGCCGGCTCCGGCAAGACCCGGGTGCTGACCAACCGGATCGCGTACCTGCTCGCCGCGCGGGGCGTGCACCCGGGCGAGATCATCGCGATCACCTTCACCAACAAGGCCGCCGGCGAGATGAAGGAGCGGGTGGCCGCCCTGGTCGGGCCGCGGGCCCGGCTGATGTGGGTGTCGACGTTCCACTCCGCCTGCGTCCGGATCCTGCGCGCCGAGCACGAGCACGCCGGGCTGAAGTCGACCTTCTCGATCTACGATGCGGACGACTCGCGCCGGCTGATGCAGATGGTGGCCCGGGAGCTCGACCTCGACCCGAAGCGCTACCCGGCGCGCGGGCTCGCCGCCCAGGTCTCCAACCTCAAGAACGAGCTGGTCGACCCGGAGGCGTTCGCCGCCCGGGCCAAGGGCCCCAACGAGCGGGCGCTGGCCGAGGCGTACACGCTCTACCAGCGTCGGCTGCGCGAGGCGCACGCGCTCGACTTCGACGACCTGATCATGGCGACGGTGCACCTGCTCCAGTCGCACCCGCACGTCGCGGAGAGCTACCGACGCCGGTTCCGGCACGTCCTGGTCGACGAGTACCAGGACACCAACCACGCCCAGTACGTGCTGATCAAGGAGCTGGTCTCCGGCACCGAGGGGGTCGAGCCGGCCGAGCTCTGCGTGGTCGGCGACGCCGACCAGTCGATCTACGCGTTCCGGGGCGCGACCATCCGCAACATCCTGGAGTTCGAGCGGGACTTCACCGACGCCCGGACGATCCTGCTGGAGCAGAACTACCGCTCGACCCAGACCATCCTCAACGCCGCCAACGCGGTGATCGACCGGAACACCTCCCGCAAGCCCAAGCGGCTCTGGAGCGACGCCGGGCCCGGCGAGCAGATCGTGGCGTACGTCGCGGACACCGAGCACGCCGAGGCGGACTGGGTGGCCCGGGAGATCGACCGGCTGGTCGACGGCGGCGAGACCCGCCCCGGCGACGTCGCGGTCTTCTACCGCACCAACGCCCAGTCCCGGGTCTTCGAGGAGGTGTTCATCCGGGTCGGCCTGCCGTACAAGGTGGTCGGCGGGGTGCGCTTCTACGAGCGCAAGGAGGTCCGCGACGCGCTGGCCTACCTGCGCGCGGTGGTCAACGACGATGACACGGTCAGCCTGCGCCGGATCCTCAACACCCCCCGGCGGGGCATCGGCGACCGGGCCGAGGCGTGCGTGGAGGCGCTCTCCAGCCGGGACCGGATCTCCTTCGGGGCGGCGCTGCGCCGGGCCAAGGACGCGCCGGGCATCTCCACCCGGGCCGCCAACGGCATCGCCGACTTCGTCGCGCTGCTCGACGGCGCCCGGGAGCTGGCCGAGACCGGCACCCCGGAGGAGGTGCTGGAGGCGCTGCTGACCCGCTCGGGCTACCTGACCGAGCTGGAGGAGAGCCTCGACCCGCAGGACGCCGGCCGGGTGGACAACCTCCAGGAGCTGGTCAGCGTCGCCCGGGAGTACACCGAGCGGATCGAGGCGCTGGGCGAGGAGGGGGAGCGGGCCACCCTGGCCGGCTTCCTGGAGCAGGTGGCGCTGGTCGCCGACGCCGACCAGATCCCCTCCGACGACCCGGACCATCAGGGCGTGGTCACCCTGATGACCCTGCACACCGCGAAGGGCCTGGAGTTCCCGGTGGTCTTCCTGACCGGCCTGGAGGACGGTGTCTTCCCGCACCTGCGGTCGCTCGGCGACACCCAGGAGCTGGAGGAGGAGCGCCGGCTCGCGTACGTGGGCATCACCCGGGCCCGGCAGCGGCTCTACCTGTCCCGTACGGTCACCCGCTCAGCGTGGGGGCAGCCGGCCTACAATCCGCCGTCGCGGTTCCTGGAGGAGCTGCCGCCGGATCTGGTCCGGTGGGAGCGCACCGAGGGGTCGTACACCTCGTGGGCCGGCGGGGGCGGCGGCGTCGGCGGCCGGGCGGACCGCGCGCCCGGCGGGCGGGGCGGCTTCACCGGCGGCACCCCGAAGGCGGCGCAACTGGCGAAGCGGCTCGGCGTGGACGGCAGCCGACTGGCCACCGCCAGCGAGCTGCCCCAGGTACCGAAGGTGGCGGCCGGCGACCGGGTCAACCACCAGCGCTACGGCCTGGGCCGGGTGCTCGCCGTGGAGGGGCACGGTCCGGGCGCCCGGGCGCAGATCGACTTCGGCGACCAGACCATGTGGCTGGTGCTGCGGCACGCCCCGATCGACAAGCTCTGAGCGACAACGGGCCCGGCCCGGCGAACCGCCGGACCGGGCCCGGTCTCCTGCTCTGCGACCGTGTAGGTCACCGCATCTGGGCCTTCTGCCATGATCTTGGGATGGGCAGCGACGAAGAGACGTTGACGGGGAACGTCACGACCGGTGTGGTACGCGTCGGAGACACCGTTCGTCGTCCCGTCGGGCCGTGGACCGACACCGTCGACGCCCTGCTGGAGCACCTGCATGCGGTGGGGTTCATCGCGGCCCCTCGTCCCTTGGGCAGGCTTGGTGACGTGTCAAGACTGGCTCTGGCCACCATGTTGGGCCGCCGCACCAGAGCCATGTACGACATGCTGCGCGAGGGTGCCCAGCAGCAACGCCAGCCATGGGCCAGGATCTGGACCGAAGACGGCCCGTACTGGCTGGCCACAACCAAGTACCTCGACGAACACCGCGATGCATGGCAGGCCGCGCTGGAATGATCGTCGGCCAGCCCGAAAGCCCTTGCCCAAACAGAACCGCCGACTGTTCATGCCGCCGGTAACGGATCACCCGGCACGGCTCCGGCGACCCGACCCCGGGAACTGACGGTTCCGACCGTCAGCAGGCCACGTCGATGCCCCGGGCGCGCAGGAACGGCGCCGGGTCGATCTGGTTCCACATGGCGCCCTTGTGCACCTCGAAGTGCAGGTGCGGGCCGGTGGCGTCGCCGGTGGCGCCCTCGTAGCCGATCACCTCGCCGGCGCTGACCTTCTCGCCCACACTGACCGCGATGCGGCTCTGGTGGGCGTAGTGGGTCAGGTAGCCGTTGCCGTGGTCGATGAAGACGGAGTTGCCGTACCCGTCGCCGACGTCGCCGGCCTTGACCACCGTGCCCGCGGCGGCGGCGTGGATCGGGGTGCCGGCGGGCATCGCGAAGTCGATGCCGGCGTGCAAGGTGCCCCACCGCTGCCCGTAGCAGGAGGTGATCTCGGCCCCCTTCATCGGGATCACCCAGGTGGGCTTCGGCTTGGCGGTCGGCTTCGGCTTGGCGGTGGCCGCGTTCTTCGTCGGCTTCGGGCTTGCCGTCGAAGGGCTCGGCGACGGGCTGGCCGGGGTCGCGGACGGGGTGACCGGGCCGGTCGACTCGCGCACGGAGCGGTCGGCGCGGGCGGCGGCCTCGGCGCGGGCCTGGGCGTCGAAGTCGACGGCGGCGGGGGTCGGTGTGCCGTGGTCGGTGGTGGCGACGGAGACGCCGCCGAGGCCGAGGCCGATCAGCGCCACCGCGCCGACCAGGAAGTATGTGGTGCGTCGACCCGTCCGCTTGGGCGCCCGGTGCCGGGGGATGTCCTGCGTGTTCTCGTTCTGGACGGAGCTGTCTTCCTGCACGGCGGACCTTCACAGTCGAGGGGCACTTGACCTCGAAATACTGGTGTCGGCCCGGTCGGTGCCGGGTAGGGGCTCCGGAGGGCGGCCGAGGGCTGGTGGCGGCACCCGCCCGGTTTCGTCCCGCACGGGGGTTCTGACCCGGAAAAGGATCATGTTCTGCTGTGTCTCCGCTCACAGTTGAGCCTGTGACCCGGCAGACTTCGGGCCAACGAAAACCGCCCGGATCGAGTGATCCGGGCGGTGAACGGGCGATACCCAGCGTCAGGACGCGGCTACCTCGCTGTAGATTGCCTCGATTTGGTTCTTGATGTCCACTCCGCGGTCCTCGAGCCACGGCACCGGGTCCAGTGGCTGCCCGTTGACATGGATCTCCAGGTGCAGGTGCGAGCCGTAGGAGTGCCCCGTGTTGCCGACCAGGCCGAGCTGGTCGCCGGCCTTGACCTGCTGGCCCTCCTGCACGCTCACCGCTGAGGAGTGGCCGTAGATGGCCTCGCTGCCGTCCGGGTGCTGGACGATCACCGCGTAGCCGTAGCCGCCGAACCAGCCGGCCTTGGTGACGGTGCCGGCGTGGATCGCGACGTACGGGGTGCCCTCGGGGGCGACCAGGTCGACGCCGGTGTGCAGCTTGCCCCAGCGCATGCCGTAGGGCGAGTTGAAGTCGTAGCCCTGCAGGGGGAGCAGCCAGACGTCCTGCTCGGCCCCGGCCTTGGCGACCCGGCTGTCCCGGGTGGCGCGGTCGGCGGCGTCGGTACGGGCCGCCGCGTCCTGGCTGGTGATCGAGGCCTGCTTGAGCTCGTCGAGGACCGACGGGCTGACGCTCTTGGCGTCGGGGAGGGCGTTCGCGCCGAGGGCGACGATGCCGGCCCCGACGAAGGCGGTGGTGACGACCGCGGCGTAGCGGCTCCGCGGGGGGGTGGGTACGCGGCGGCGGCCGCGATATCTATCGGGCTCAGACGACAGGCGCTGGCGCACGCACACCCTCCGTTGTCGGGGTTCCGATGCGGTCGGCCGGCGCCCGTGAAGCTCGGATGAACGTCGGCTGGCCGCGTCGTCACCCGTCCGTGGACCTGATGACAACCGTGGCCACGTTAGCCAACTGCCACTCCAGTCACAAGCCGAAGCGCCGAATTGGTGTTTCGTTCTGTCCCTTTCCGTCCGTTGATGTCATAGCTCGCGCCGCCGGATGGACGGCCCGTTGACCACCCGTTCGTCGCGCACAGTGACCGTTCGGCGGAGGCGTCCGACTTCCGGCCGGTGCGGTGCGAGGCTATGGGTGCAGCCCGGGTTCCCGGCCCCGGGGCGGCCGGGTTACCGTTCGTTCAGGTGAATAGCCGCGGAGCCGGTGAAAGGTGTGCGCTGATGAGCTCTCGTATCCGGGTCGTCGTCGCGAAGCCCGGCCTGGACGGCCACGACCGAGGCGCGAAGGTCGTCGCGCGCGCCCTGCGGGACGCCGGCATGGAGGTCATCTACACCGGCCTGCACCAGACCCCGGAGCAGATCGTGGAGACCGCGATCCAGGAGGACGCCGACGCGGTCGGCCTCTCCGTGCTCTCCGGGGCGCACATGACCCTCTTCAAGCGGGTACTGGAGCTGCTCGCCGCGCGGGACGCTCGCGACATCGTGGTCTTCGGTGGCGGCATCATCCCGGACGCCGACATCCCGGAGCTGGAGCGGCTGGGCGTGGCCAAGATCTTCACGCCGGGCGCCACCACCCAGTCCATCGTCGAATGGGTCCGGCAGAACGTCGCCCAGCCGGTCGCCTGACCGAAACGGGGCGTTCGACGGCGGCGTCGTCGCGGGGCGGGAATGACCGGAGCGCGGACAGGGGGAAGGGCCGGACGCACCCCTCACACGTCCGGCCCTTCTATGCACGATGCCCCGCCGCCACCCCTCGACCGACAGGGCATCGGCCGTCTCCCGTCATCGCACTGAATCAGCGCTCCGACATCAGACTCAACGATGCCCCCACGGCAGGGTTACGCATCTTCCACAACATCCCCCGGACGGCTGAACCGACATTCGCGGCGGCCGCGGCGACGCTCCTCCGCCGGGCCCGCGCCCGGCCCTCTCCCGGTCCGATGCCAAGCCCGTTCGGCTTGATCCACTCCGGATCCGCCATGGTGGGCTGGCCGGGCGAGTCCGACAGCCCACCTCGGCGACATGGAGCCGACCGTGGGCGCGGCGGGGGTCCGGGCGGGTCGGCGCCGCGTCAACCGGGGGTCCTTCCCGCCGCGCCGCTGGCCTACCCTGTGGCTCCCCGCACCGCGTTCCGCGGTCGACGATCCCGCCGGGAGCCCGCCGTGAACCAGCCGCCGCACCCGCAACCGAACCCCGCCGACGGGTGGCCGCCGGCCCCACCGGCCACCGGCTGGCCGCAGCAGGGGCAGCCGGGCGGGCCGGGCCCTGGGTGGTCGGGGCCGCCGCCGGGTGGGCCGGGGTGGTCGGGGCCGCCGCAGCAGGGGTATCCGGGCGGGCCGGGTCCGGGGTGGTCGGGGCCGCCGCAGGCGTACGCCGGTGGTGGGTGGCCGCCGCCGGGCGGGCCGGCGCAGTTACCGCCGCCCTGGCAGCCCCCGGCGGCGCGACGGGCGAAGCGGATCCCGGAGGACCAGCCGTTCGTCGCCCGGCCGAGTCTGCGCAAGCGGGCGCTGGCCCTGGGCGGCCTGACCCTGCTGATCGGGCTGGTGATCGCCTGCCCGATGGGGCTGGCCGCGTCGTCCGAGAACGGCGGCGCGGAGATCCTGCTCGCCGTACCGCTGATCATGTTCTTCTTCGCCCTGGTGGTCGGTCTCCAGCTCTGGCTGGTCTCGTCCGGCGGTCCGGTGCTCGCGGTGGGCCCGGCCGGGCTCTGGATCAAGACCCGGCCGACCCGGGGGCAGGCGATCTGGCTGCCGTGGGAGGCGATCGACCAGATCTACCGGCGGCGCTGGGGGCTGGAGAAGATGCTCTGCGTGCGGGCGCGCGACCCGCGGGCCGGCGGCGACCTGGGCGCGTTCACCGCGCTCGACGCGGGGATGCAGCAGGCCTTCTTCGGCACCGGCTTCACCGCCACGGTCAACTTCGCCGACCGGTCGGAGCAGGAGATCATGACGGCGGTGGTCCACTACTCGGCCGGCCGCTGCCGGGTGGCCTGACCGGTCGGGCCGGCGGCTGTGCATTACCGCACACCCCGCACCCGCTCGGTTGCCCCCGGTTCCCATCTCGTTAGGCTGCGGCAAATGACCTGTCTCATCTGATGACAGGCGTCAAACTGATTTTCCAACGCTGGTGGCGGCGCGACGGCGCGCCGCGGAGACGGGACGGGACGCGCAATCGTGGACCTGTACGAGTACCAGGGGCGGGACCTGTTCGAGCGGCACGGGTTGCCCGTGCTCGCCGGCGGCGTCGCCACTACCCCGGAGGAGGCCCGCGCGATCGCCGAACGCCTCGGCGGTCGGGTGGTCGTCAAGGCGCAGGTGAAGGTCGGCGGCCGAGGCAAGGCCGGCGGCGTCAAGCTGGCCGAGGGCGCGGAGGAGACGGTGGCCCGGGCCACCGACATTCTCGGCATGGACATCAAGGGTCACACGGTTCACAAGGTCATGATCACCGTGACCGCGGACGTGGCCGAGGAGTACTACTTCTCGTACCTGCTCGACCGGGCGAACCGCACCTTCCTCTGCATCGCCAGCGTCGCCGGCGGCATGGACATCGAGCAGGTCGCCGCCGAGACCCCGGACAAGGTGGTCAAGGCCCCGATCGACGCCAACACCGGCGTCGACGAGGCGAAGGCCCGCGAGATCGTGACCGCCGCCCGCTTCCCGGCCGAGGTCGCCGACCAGGTCGTCGACATCGCGGTCAAGCTGTGGCAGGCGTTCGTCGCCGAGGACGCCACGCTGGTCGAGGTGAACCCGCTGGCGAAGAACGCGGACGGCAAGCTGCTGCTGCTCGACGCCAAGGTCACCCTGGACGAGAACGCCGCGTTCCGGCACCCGGACCACGAGGCCCTGGTCGACCAGGCCTCGGTGGATCCGCTGGAGCAGGCGGCCAAGGAGAAGGACCTCAACTACGTCAAGCTCGACGGCGAGGTCGGCATCATCGGCAACGGCGCGGGTCTGGTCATGTCGACCCTCGACGTGGTCGCGTACGCCGGTGAGCGGCACGGCGGCGTCAAGCCGGCGAACTTCCTCGACATCGGCGGTGGCGCGAGCGCCGCGGTGATGGCGAACGGCCTCGAGATCGTCCTGTCGGACCCGTCGGTGAAGAGCGTCTTCGTGAACGTCTTCGGCGGCATCACCGCCTGCGACGAGGTCGCCAACGGCATCATCCAGGCGCTGGGGCTGCTCGAGCAGCGGGGCGAGAAGATCACCAAGCCGCTCGTCGTCCGCCTCGACGGCAACAACGCCGAGGCCGGTCGGGCGATCCTCGACGGCGCGAACAACCCGCTCGTGCAGCGGGTGGACACCATGGACGGCGCGGCCGAGCGGGCCGCCGAGCTGGCAGCTGCGGGGGTCTGATCATGGCTATCTGGCTGACCAAGGACTCCAAGGTCATCGTGCAGGGGATGACCGGTTCCGAGGGTTCCAAGCACACCCGGCGGATGCTCGCCGCCGGCACCAACGTGGTCGGCGGCGTCAACCCGCGCAAGGCGGGTCAGACGGTCGACTTCGACGGCACCGAGCTGCCGGTCTTCGCGTCCGTCGCGGACGCCATCAAGGAGACCGGGGCCGACGTCACGGTCATCTTCGTGCCGCCGCAGTTCACCAAGGGCGCGGTCGTCGAGGCGATCGACGCCGGCATCGACCTGGCCGTGGTGATCACCGAGGGCGTCCCGGTGCACGACACCGCCGCCTTCTGGGCGTACAACGTGGCCAAGGGCGAGCGGACCCGGATCATCGGGCCGAACTGCCCGGGCATCGCCTCGCCGGGCGCCTCCAACGCCGGCATCATCCCGGCCGACATCACCGGCACCGGCCGGATCGGCCTGGTCAGCAAGAGCGGCACGCTGACCTACCAGATGATGTACGAGCTGCGTGACATCGGCTTCTCGACCTGCGTCGGCATCGGCGGTGACCCGATCATCGGGACCACGCACATCGACGCCCTGGCCGCGTTCGAGGCCGACCCGGAGACCGACGCCATCGTGATGATCGGTGAGATCGGTGGCGACGCCGAGGAGCGGGCCGCCGAGTTCATCAAGGCCAATGTCACCAAGCCGGTGGTCGGTTACATCGCCGGTTTCACCGCGCCGCCCGGCAAGACCATGGGTCACGCCGGCGCGATCATCTCCGGCTCGGCGGGCACCGCCGAGGCGAAGAAGGAGGCCCTCGAGGCCGTCGGCGTGAAGGTCGGCAAGACCCCGACCGAGACCGCCAAGCTGATGCGGGAGATCATGTCCGCCGGCTGAGCCGTACGTGACATGTTGAGGGGGTCGACCGGATGCGGTCGGCCCCCTCACCTGTACCAGTACAGGCCGCGGCCGCTGGCCCGCCAGATCGCGCTGCCGACGATGTTGATCACGCCGAACGCGATGGCCAGGTAGCCGAGCACCGGGGACTTGCCGAACCGTTTCGCGTCCCGGATCGAGAGCCAGCCGAAGACGATGCCGAGGATGCCGCAGCAGATCAGGCCGAGGACGATGCCCAGTACGCCCCAGAGGGTGGTGCGGTCCCGGCCGGCGGCCGGCGGCGGTGGCGGCGGCGGATACGGAGCGTTCACGGCTTCCTCCGAGCGGTCGGTGCCGCGACAGGAAGGTCGCGTCCTGGGCCGAGGCTAAACCGGATCGGGGCGGGGAAGCCGGTGGATCACCGAACTCGCCGCCCTCTGGGGCCGGTGTCGGACTGCCGCCGCTCGTGCGGCATGCCAGAGTAGAGCGGATGTCACCCGTCACCCCTGACCAGCCCCGCCGCCCCGCCGCCGGAGTCGCCGCCGACACCCGGCCGCCCGGCCGCGCCCGGTCGGCGTCCCGGGTGCCCGCGGCCCGGTCGGGGGAGACGCCGCGCGGCCGGGCGCCGCTGCCCGTCGCCGCCGGCGTGGCGGCCGGCTGGGCGGCTCTCACGTCCTGGCTGCCGGTCACCGTCGTGCTCGGCCTGGCCCAGCTCAGTGAGGACGCCGGATCGCTGTCGGGGGCGCTGCGCACCGGGCTGGCCGGCTGGCTGCTCGGCCACGGGGTGCCGCTGGAGACCGCCGCCGGCCCGCTCGGCCTGGCCCCGCTGGCGCTGGCCGCGCTGGCGGTCTGGCGGTTGACCCGGGCCGGGGTGCACGTCAGCCGGGCCATCGGCGCCCGCGCCGGTCGCTCGCCGCGGCAGGCGCTCGCGGTCGCGGTCGCGGTCGGCATCGGGTACGCGCTGCTCGGCGCCCTCGCCGCGATCGTCGTCGGCGCGGGCGGCCCGCGAGTGTCCCCGGTCCGGGCGGCGGTCACCTTCGCGGTCTTCGGCGCACTGTCGGCGCTGGTCGGCGCGTTGCGTACCACGGGCGTGTCGGTGCTGCTCGCCCGGCGTTCCCCGCCGCCGCTGCGGGACGGGGTGCGGACCGGGCTGGTCGCCGGGCTGCTGCTGCTCGGCGCGGGCGCCGGGGCGGCCGGCCTGTCGGTGGCGACCGGCGGCGGCGACGCCGCCGACATGATCGGGGCGTACCGGACCGGGGTGGCCGGTCAGGCGGGCATCACCCTGGTCAGCCTCGCGTACGCGCCGAACGCCACCGTCTGGTCGGCCGCCTACCTGCTCGGCCCCGGGTTCGCCGTCGGCACCGACACGGCGGTGCGGACCAGCGAGGTCTCCGTCGGCGCGCTGCCGGCCGTACCGCTGCTGGCCGGGCTGCCGCGCGGGCCGGTCGACGGGCTCGGCGCCGGACTGCTCGCGGTGCCGGTGCTGGCCGGGATGGCCGCCGGCTGGCTGCTCGCCCGGCGGCTGCTGCGCGTGGCCGCCGAGGACCGCGTGGTGGTCGGCTGGGGGCCGCTGCTCGCCCCGGCGGCGCTCGCCGGACCGGTCGCCGGCCTGCTGCTCGGCGCGGCCGCCGCTGCCTCCGGCGGGTCGCTCGGCGGTGGCCGGCTGGCCGAGGTCGGCCCGGTGCCCTGGCAGGTGGCCGGGATGGCCGCCGTGGTCGTGGCGGCCGGCGCGCTGCTCGGCGCCGCCGGCACCAAGCTCCTCGCCCGCCCCGCCGCCCCGGCCCGCTCCGCCCACCCCGATCCCGGCGCCCACCGCCCAGCGGTGCCCCGCCCGCCGGCCGGGCCGCGCTGAGCAGGACGTTCACGTCCGGGACGTCCCGTCCCGCGACGCGCACCGCTTGATCGACGCCGATCGGCGGGCGGCGTGCCGGGCGGGGCCGGACACGGCGAGGGGCGCCCGGCCACGCCGGACGCCCCTCGCCGAGCCGGGTCAGGCGAAGTTGCTCCAGTTGATCGCGGCGCCCGCGATGGCGACGACGAGGCCGAGCACGATGCCCACCGCGCCGCAGATCAGGCCGGTCTTGGCCTGGCCGCCGTTGCTCGCCTCGCCCTGCTGGGCCTTCTTCTGGCCCAGGACGCCGAGCACCACACCGGCGATGCCGAACGGGATGCCGATCCCGCCGCAGCAGAGGCCGAGCACGATGGACGTGATGCCGACGATCATGCCGATCAGGCCGAGGGTGTTGTTCTGTCCCTGCGGCATCGGGTAGCCGGCGTTCGGGTAGGTCGGCGCCGCGCCGTAGGGCGGGTGCTGACCGTACGGGTCCTGGTACGGCTGCTGGCCGTACGGCTGCCCCGAGGTCGGCTGGCCGTAGGGCTGGCCGGAGGTCGGCTGGCCGTACGGCTGCCCCGAGGTCGGCTGCTGCCCGTACTGCGGCGCCTGCGGCTGGGCGTACGGGTCCTGCGGCTGGCCGTAGGGCTGGCCGGCCGGGGGCTGCTGCCCGTACTGCGGCGCCTGCGGCGGCTGGGCGTGCGGGTCCTGGTACTGCGGGGCGGTCGGGTCCTGCGGCGGCTGCTGGCCGTACGGGTCCTGACCGGGGTAACCGGGCTGCATTTGCAGGGTGCTCCTCAGACTGGGGGTCGGGGGTCGGTTAGTTCGAGCTGCTGCCACCCATGATCCCGGCCAGGCCACCGGCGAGGCAGCACACGACCGTCAGGGCGATCCAGATGATGCCGATGATGAGGGCCAGCTTCGACCACTTCTTGGACTCGGCGGCGGCCGCCTGGGCGCCCGCGTAGTCACCCTGCTGGAGCAGCGGGTTCACCTTGGACGCGTTGATGATGGCCGGGATGGCCAACGGCCAGAACAGGAAGATCGAGACGATCGACATCGTCATGTTGTTGTCGATCTGCGGCGGCTGCTGCTGCGGGTAACCAGGCTGCATGGCGGGCGTACTCCTCGTTCCATCGGCACGGCTGCGGTGCCGGTTCACTGACGGGTGCGGGGCCGGGCGTACGCCGGACACCGAGGGACCGGCAGCGTATCGTGTCGGCGCCACTCGGGTGATCACCCGAATCGTCGCTGCCCGACGGCTGGACGCTCCGACCTGCCCGATAGGGTTGGCCGCGTGACCGAGCCCGCGTCCGTCGCCCGCCTCGTCGTCCTCGTCTCCGGCTCCGGCAGCAACCTCCAGGCGCTGCTGGACGCCGCCGCCGACCCCGCGTACGGAGCCCGGGTGGTCGCCGTGGGCGCCGACCGGGACGGGATCGCGGGCCTGGACCGGGCCGCCGCGGCCGGGGTGCCGACCTTCGTCGACCGGGTGCAGGACCACCCGACCCGGGCGGACTGGGACAAGGCGCTGACCGCGCACGTCGCGGAGCACCGGCCCGACCTGGTCATCAGCGCCGGCTTCCTGAAGCTCGTCGGCCCGCACTTCCTGGCCGCGTTCGGCGACCGCTACCTCAACACGCACAACACCCTGCTGCCGGCGTTCCCCGGCATCCACGGCCCCCGGGACGCCCTCGCCTACGGCGTGAAGGTCACCGGCGCCACCCTCTTCTTCGTCGACGCCGGGATGGACACCGGCCCGATCGTCGCCCAGGTCGCCGTGCCCGTGCTGAACGACGACGACGAGGAGGCGCTCACCGAGCGCATCAAGGAAGCCGAGCGGCTCCAGCTCGTCGAGCAGGTCGGCCGGCTGGTCCGTGAAGGTTGGACGATCACCGGAAGAAAGGTCACCGTGCCGTGAGCTCCACTCAGGACGAGCGCCGCCCGATCCGGCGGGCGCTGGTCAGCGTCTACGACAAGACCGGCCTGGTCGAGCTGGCCCGGGCCCTGCACGACGCCGGGGTGGAGATCGTCTCGACCGGCAGCACCGCGTCGACGATCGCCGGCGCGGGCGTGCCGGTGACCCCGGTGGAGCAGGTTTCCGGCTTCCCGGAGATCCTCGACGGCCGGGTGAAGACGCTGCACCCGAAGATCCACGGTGGCCTCCTCGCCGACCTGCGCAAGGACTCCCACGCCGCCCAGCTCGACGAGCACGGCATCGCCGGGATCGACCTGCTGGTCTCGAACCTCTACCCGTTCCAGGCCACCGTCGCCTCCGGCGCCAGCCAGGACGAGTGCGTCGAGCAGATCGACATCGGCGGACCGGCGATGGTCCGGGCCGCCGCCAAGAACCACGCCTCGGTCGCCGTGGTGACCGACCCGGCCGCGTACCCGGCGCTGCTGGCCGCGCTCGGCGCGGGCGGCTTCACGCTGGCCCAGCGCCGGGCGCTCGCCGCCCGCGCCTTCGCCGACATCGCCGAGTACGACGTGGCGGTCGCCGAGTGGTTCGCCGCGACCCTGGCCCCGGCCGCCGACGGGTGGCCGGAGTTCGCCGGACTGGCGCTGCGCCGGCAGGCGGTGCTGCGCTACGGCGAGAACCCGCACCAGGCGGCGGCCCTCTACGCCGACCCGGACAGCCCGGCCGGCCTGGCCCAGGCCGAGCAGCTGCACGGCAAGGAGATGTCCTACAACAACTACGTCGACGCGGACGCCGCCTGGCGGGCCGCGAACGACTTCGCCGACCAGCCGGCGGTGGCGATCATCAAGCACGCCAACCCGTGCGGCATCGCGGTCGGCGCGGACGTGGCCGAAGCGCACCGCAAGGCGCACGCCTGCGACCCGGTGTCGGCGTACGGCGGGGTGATCGCGGTGAACCGCCCGGTGAGCGTGGAGCTGGCCCGCCAGGTCTCCGAGATCTTCACCGAGGTGCTGGTGGCGCCCGGGTTCGCCGAGGGCGCGGTGGAGATCCTCCAGGGGAAGAAGAACATCCGGCTGCTGCGCGCCCCGGAGTTCAACCCGCTGCCGGCGGAGTGGCGACAGGTCACCGGCGGCGTCCTGGTGCAGCTGCGGGACCGGATCGACGCCGCGGGCGACGACCCGGCGAACTGGCGGCTGGCCACCGGCGAGGCGGCCGACGAGGCGACCCTGCGGGACCTCGCCTTCGCCTGGCGGGCGGTGCGCGCGGTGAAGAGCAACGCGATCCTGCTGGCCAGGGACGGCGCGACCGTCGGCGTGGGCATGGGCCAGGTGAACCGGGTCGACTCGGCGCAGCTCGCGGTCAGCCGGGCCGGCGCCGACCGGGCCCGCGGGTCGGTCTGCGCGTCGGACGCGTTCTTCCCGTTCGCGGACGGGCCGAAGATCCTGATCGATGCGGGCGTCCGGGCGATCGTCCAGCCCGGCGGCTCGATCCGCGACGAGGAGGTCATCGCCGCGGCGAAGGAGGCCGGGGTGACCATGTACCTCACCGGCACCCGGCACTTCTTCCACTGACACGTCGTGGGAGGCGGGGCGCGGCCGGCGGCCGCGCCCCGCCTCCGCGTTGAGCCTCCACTCGGGAGCGCTCCCTCTGTCGTCCCGCTGAGCAGCCGAAAGTTCGACCATCAACCCGTTGCCGGTCGGCAATTGGTGTTGCTAGCGTGATCCCGGCAGCAAGCGATCGACCCCCCGGGTACTCCTTACCACCCGTCTCCCGCCCGCGGCCCCGGCCGCCCGCCCGAGCGGCGTCCGACATACCTCGTTCCGACAGGTTGGCCCATGCGCATGTGCGACCGGTTGAGCGCCGTCGTCGTCGCGCTGGCGTTCGTCCTGGCCGGCCTGGGCGCGCCGGCCTGCGCGGAGGCCCACCTGCCCGGCGCGGTGGTCACCGCCGCGCACCGGTCGATCGTCCACGACGCGTCGCACGTCGTCCCTCCTGACGTACGGCGCGTCGTCGCCCCGGTCACCACGCCGCACCCTGCCGCCCCGCCGTCCGGCGGCCCCCGGGTCGTCGGGGAGCGCCACGCGCACCCCGACACTCCGTCGGAGCTGCGGGCGGAGGTTCCCGGCGGGCCCTGTGGTGACCACCGCGCCGGCGTCGGCCAGACCGACGGACCGGACGACCTCCTCCTCGGCGCGCCCCTGCGGGTCGACGGCACGACGGTCGCCGTCCGTGCCGCGACCCGCTACCGGCCGCCGGTCGTCCCGCTGCCGCCCCGGGGCGCCCTGCTCACCCGGGCGCCACCCGCCACCGCCTGACCCTCCCCGCAGCCCGGTCCCGCGGGGCCCGACGCCCGGGTGGCCCGTTCACCGGATGTGGACGCCGCAGCGCGACGAGGGTCGAGTCCGGACGGTGCCCGTCCGGTCACCAGTCCACATGCCACGGCGCGCCATCCGCCGCCGTGGTCTCCCTCCCCGGGCCCACCCTGCCCGGGACCTCCCTGAATCCTGGAGGATTCACATGTCGAAATTCCGCTGGCGCAAGCCGGCGACAATCGCGGGCGCGCTGGTGCTGACCGCCGCGCTCGGTGGCGTCGCGGCCACCAACCACGAGGTCCTCGAGGCCCTCGGCCTCGCCCAGGAGCCCGGCGCCAACCTGCCCTGGCACGCCCGGGAGTTCGCCGAGATGGCGGCCGGGGAGAACTCGGAAGAGGCCGGCGAGGAGGCCTTCGAGGCCCGGGTCATCGCCGAGCAGTTCGCCCAGGCCCGCTCCGCGCCGGGCATCGTCGCGCCGGGCGCGTACTCCAACGCGTTGAGCCAGCTCAACGGGCTGGCCGCCACCAAGGGCAACTGGCGCGAGGTCACGAAGATCAAGTACGACGGGGACGACCCCCGCTACCGCGACTACGCCTCCAACTCCTCCGGGGGCGCGGGCCTGGTGACCGGTCGGATCACCGGCCTCGCGGCGGACAACAGCGGGTTCGTCTACGCGGCCGGTGCCGACGGTGGTGTGTGGCGGTCCTCGATCGGCGGCGGGAGCTGGACGCCGATCGCGGACCAGTTGCCCACCCTGTCCAGCGGCGACGTGGTGCTGGCCGCGGACGGCTCGCTCTGGTACGCCACCGGCGAGGCGAACACCGGCGCGACCTCGTACGTCGGCGCCGGCGTCTACCGGCTGGCCAGCCCGAAGACCGGCCGGTTCAGCACCACCGACCGGGTCGGTGGCGCCGAACTGGAGAGCACGGTCATCAACAAGCTCCGGTTCTTCGACGGCAAGGTCTGGGCCGCCACCAACCGGGGCCTCTACTCGCACGCGATGACCAGCACTGCCGGGGCGTGGAAGTTCGAATTCGCGCCGAACCCGAGCTACCTGCCGGGCGGGGCGGACGCGGGCACGGCGAACGCGGCGTACAAGAACATCGTCAACGACGTGGCCGACGACCCGCGCAACCCGAAGCACGTGGTGGTGGCCTCGGCCTGGCGGTCGGGCGACACCTACAACGGCTTCTACGAGACCGCCGACTACACGGCCGGCGGCTGGGCGAAGGTCAACCCGGGTGGCGCCATGCCGGCCGACGACATCGGCTACGTGACGTTCGCGTTCTCCGCCGACGGCGGCAAGCTGTACGCGATCAACCAGTCGCCGAAGCTGCTCAACAAGCCGGCCGGCAACGTCAACAGCTACCTGGACGGCATCTACGTCTCCAACACCGGCTCCCCGGCCGGCCCGTGGAACAAGATCGCCGACTCGTCCAAGCTGGGCAACTCCGGCTCGGCGCTCAAGCAGACCGTGATCGGCAAGGGCTACGGCCCGGGCATCCAGGCCTGGTACAACCAGTTCCTCACGGTCGACCCGGCCAACCCGAACCACGTCTGGGCGGGCTTGGAGGAGGTCTACGAGTCGACCGACGCGGGCGCCAACTGGAAGACCGTCGGGCCGTACTGGAATTTCGGATTCTCCTGCTGGAACATCTACGACGCGCAGAACAAGTGCAACAAGACCACCCACTCGGACCAGCACTCCGTGGCGGTGGGCAACGGTTTCGTCTACGTCGGCAACGACGGTGGCATCTACCGCCGGCCGATCAGCGGCAAGACCGACAAGGACGGTCACGCGACCGACTGGCAGAGCCTGAACGACGGCACCATCGACGCCCTCCAGTACTACTCGGTCTCGGTCGGCAAGGACCCGGCCAAGGCCGGCACCGTGGTCTCCGGCGGTCTCCAGGACAACGGCGCCTCGGTGCTGCGTGCCGGCGACACCGTGATGGGCTCGAACTTCGGCGGTGACGGCGGCGACTCGCTGGCCGACCCGGCGAACGGCTGCCGGCAGGTCCAGGAATACACCAACCTGGCCATGCGGGTGACCGAGAACTGCAACGCCAACCCGGGCCCGGGCACGGCGGAGACCTCGACCTCGCGGGACATCCAGCCGTACACCTCGGCACCGGGCGACGAGCTGGCCCGGTTCATCGCGCCGTTCTCCCCGGACGCCAGGGACGCGAACGTGTGGGTCGCCGGTGGCCAGCACGTCTGGGTCAACACCAAGGGCTACTCGATCTCCAACGGCAAGGGCTGGACGAACGTCTTCGACCTGGGCGCCGGCCACACCGCCACCTCGGTGGGCGTCTCCGGCGGCACGGCGTACGTCGGTTGGTGCGGTCCCTGCAACAATGCCGGGTTCGCCCGGGGCGTCGCGGTCGGCAAGGTGAACGACCCGGCGAGCTGGCACCAGCTCACCCTGCCGGCGGACTTCCCGAACCGGTTCGTGCAGGGCGCCGGCGTCGACCCGGCCGACCCGGCGCACGCCTTCCTCGCGATCAACGGGTTCTCCCGGCGGTTCACCGAGGGGCCGGGCGCCGGCGTCGGCCACGTCTACGAGACGACCGACGCGGGCGCGACCTGGAAGGACGTCTCGGCGAACCTGCCGGACGTGCCGGCCAGTTCGATCAGGGAGCTGTCGAACGGCGCCCTGGTGCTGGCCACCGACCTGGCCACCTTCTACCGCGGGCCCGGCGCCACCGACTGGCAGCGGCTCGGCGCCGGCCTGCCGCTGACCGTCGGCATGGACGTCGAGTACAACGCGGTGGACAACTCGGTCTACGTGGCCACCCACGGCCGCGGCATCTGGGCGTTCGACCTGGCCCAGCTCTGAGACGTCGGCGGTCCGGGCCGGCTCCCGATCCGGGCCGGACCGCCGGCCGGACACCAGCAGGCCCCGTCCCCCGTATCGGGGGCGGGGCCTGCGTCGTCCGCGCATGGCGGCCTGGTCGTACCCCGGAGGAGGCTCAGCCGGCGCGGAGGGTGAGGGCACCCCGGGTGCCGTCGGTGCGCTCGGCCTGGATGGTCCAGCATCCCGGAGTGGGGAAGACCCAGTAGGAGCCCCACTCGTCGCCGGGGCGGGCCCAGGTGCTGCCGTCGTGGGAGTCGATCGACTGGGGGTCGACGGTGGCGCCGTCGGGCCCGACGGCGCGTAGCGTCAGCTCACCGGAGCCGGTGACCCGCAGCGCGATCTTGACCGGTTCGCCGGCCGGCAGCCGCTCCCCGCCCAGGAAGAGCAGCCCCCAGAACACCCCGGGCGTCCCGGCCACCTCGCCACCGGAGCCCATCGGCCCGCCGTACAGGTTGTCGGGTGGGCAGCTCGGGGCCGGCACCGCA
Source organism: Micromonospora inositola (assembly GCF_900090285.1). Lineage (NCBI taxonomy): Bacteria > Bacillati > Actinomycetota > Actinomycetes > Micromonosporales > Micromonosporaceae > Micromonospora > Micromonospora inositola. The sequence continues at coordinate 2,797,130 of NZ_LT607754.1, forward strand.
CCGTCGGCGCGCGCCGCCCCGCTCACCCCACCCTGCGGCGACGCGCCCCCACTCGCCCCGCCCGGCGACCCGCCGCCGTCACACCCGGCCACCAGCACCAGCCCCGCCACTGCCACAACCCATCGGCGAATCCCCATCCCTCGAGTCTCCCGCCCCGGTCAACCCCCGGGGGAGACACGTGTCGATCATGAAGTTTGTCGACCGCCGGGTCGGCGTGTCGCGACAACAACTTCATGATCGACGGCGAGGGCCGCGCAGGCCGCGGGGATGCAGGTCAGGCGGCCGGGGGGCGGACCTCGGCGAAGTGGCAGGCCGAGGGGTGCGGGTCGGCCGCGCGGAGCACGGTGTGCGGCTCCTGGGTGGCGCAGATGTCCTGGGCCTTCCAGCAGCGGGTGCGGAACCGGCAGCCGCTCGGCGGGTCGGCGGGGCTCGGCACGTCGCCGGTGAGCCGGATGATGTTCCGGTCGTCGCGGGCGTCCGGGTCGGGCACCGGCACCGCCGAGAGCAGGGCCTGGGTGTACGGGTGGGTGGCCCGCTCGTAGATCTCGTCCTCGGTGCCGATCTCCACGATCTTGCCGAGGTACATCACCGCGACCCGGTCGGAGATGTGCCGGACCACCGACAGGTCGTGCGCGATGAAGATGTACGACAGCCCGAACTCGTCCTGGAGCTGCTCCAGCAGGTTGATCACCTGGGCCTGGATCGACACGTCCAGGGCCGAGACCGGCTCGTCGCAGACGATGATCTCCGGCCGCAGGGCCAGAGCCCGGGCGATGCCGATGCGCTGCCGCTGGCCGCCGGAGAACTGGTGCGGGTAGCGGTTGATGTGCTCGGGGTTGAGCCCGACCACGTCCAGCAGCTCCTGCACCCGCTTCTGCTTGCTGCCCTTCGGCGCGGCGTCCGGGTGGATCTCGAACGGCTCGCCGATGATGTCGCCGACCGTCATCCGCGGGTTCAGCGAGGTGTACGGGTCCTGCATCACCATCTGCATGTTGCGGCGCAGCCGGCGCAGCTCCGACCCGGAGGCCTTGAACAGGTCCTTCCCCTCCAGGGTGGCCCGACCGGCGGTCGGGGTCTCCAGCCGCATCAGCAGCCGGGCGAGGGTCGACTTGCCGCAGCCGGACTCGCCGACGATGCCGAGCGTCTCGCCCCGGCGCAGCTCGAAGCTCACCCCGTCGACGGCCTTGACCGCCCCGGTCTGCTTCTTGAACAGCACCCCCTGGCTGATCGGGAAGTGCTTGACCACGTTGTCGACGGAGAGGATCGTCTCGCCGCGGACCTTGGTCGGGCTAGCGGGCGCTGTCATCACGGACCTCCTGCGCGAAGTGGCACGCGCTGGTCCGGCCGTCGCCGAGGACCAGGTCGTGCGGCACCACGTCCACGCAGACCTGCTGCACGTACGGGCACCGGGGGTGGAACGGGCAGCCGGAGGGGATCCGCATCAGGTTCGGCGGCAGCCCCTTGATGGTGGAGAGGGCCTGCCCACGTACGTCCATCCGCGGGATCGACTCGAGCAGCCCCTTGGTGTACGGGTGGGCCGGCGCCCGGTACAGCGAGCGCACGTCGGCGTGCTCGACGATCCGGCCGGCGTACATGACCGCGATCCGGTCCGCGACGCCGGCGACCACGCCGAGGTCGTGGGTGATCAGGATCATCGCCATGTTGAGGTCGCGGCGCAGGTCGGCCAGCAGGTCCATGATCTGGGCCTGCACGGTGACGTCGAGCGCCGTGGTCGGCTCGTCGGCGATCAGCACCTTCGGGTCCAGCGCCAGCGCCATCGCGATCATGACGCGCTGCCGCATGCCGCCGGAGAACTGGTGCGGGTAGTCGCCCAGCCGCTTCGCCGCCGCCGGGATCTTCACCAGGTCCATCAGCTCGACCGCCCGGCGTCGGGCGTCGGCCTTGGACATCCCCTCGCGCTGGCGCAGCGTCTCGCCGATCTGCCAGCCGACCGGGAAGACCGGGTTCAGCGCGGAGAGCGCGTCCTGGAAGATCATCGCGATCTCCTTGCCACGCACCTGCCGGCGCTGCTCCTCCGACTGGGTCAGCAGGTCCCGGCCCTGGTACAGGATCTGGCCGGAGCGGACGTGCGCCGGGGGAGTGTCGAGGATGCCCATGATCGCCTGCGCGGTGACCGACTTGCCGGAGCCGGACTCGCCGAGCACGGCCAGCGTCTCGCCGGCGTCCAGGTGGTACGAGACCCCGTTGATCACCCGGGCCACGCCCTCGTGGGTGCGGAACTCGACGTGCAGGTCGCGTACCTCGAGCAGGTGGCCGCCGGGCGGGGTGGGAGAAGCCGGCGTCGGCCGGACAGCGGACTGGGTCATGAGAGTGTCACCGCAGCTTCGGGTCGAAGGCGTCACGGATCGCGTCGCCGAGCATGATGAACGCCAGCACGGTCAGCGCGAGGAAGGTCGAGGGGACGATCAGCGGCGTCGCCGACTCCCGCATGTGGATCCGGCCGGTGTCGATGTCCTGGCCCCACGAGATGGTCGGCGCCTTGAGGCCGATGCCCAGGAAGGAGAGCGTCGCCTCGGCGGCGATGAACGAGCCGAGCGCGATGGTCAGCACCACGATGGCCGGGGCCAGCGAGTTCGGCAGGATGTGCCGCCACATGATCCGGCCGTGGCCGGCGCCGAGCATCCGGGCCGCCGCGACGTAGTCCTGCTCCTTCGCGGTGATCACCGACGAGCGCACCACCCGGGCGGCCGTGGTCCAGCCGAGGATGGCCAGCACGAAGATCACCGCCGTGATCCGGACCGTCGGGCTGGCGTTGCCGACCCGCTTGAGCAGCACGATCGCGGCCAGCAGCAGCGGGATGCCGAGCACCACGTCGATCACGCGGGAGAGCACCGCGTCGATCCAGCGGCCGAAGTAGCCGGCCAGCATGCCGATCACCAGCGCGATCACCCCGGTGCCCAGCGCGGAGAGCGCGCCGACCAGCAGCGAGGCGCGAGTGCCGTAGACCGCGCGGGAGTACGTGTCGCAGCCCTGAAAGTCGTACCCGAAGATGGCCCCGCCGGACGGCCCGGCGTGCTGCCGGGAGAGCAGGCAGTCGCTCGGGTCGTTCGACGTGAACAGGCCGGGGACCACGGCCATCAGGGTGAAGATGACCACCAGCGCCAGCGAGATCCAGAAGATCGGGTTGCGCCGCAGGTCGCGCCAGGCGTCGCCGGCCAGGCTGCGCGGCTTGTGCGCCGCGCCGATCTGGTTGGGCGTGCCCGGCTCGCCGGAGGGGCCCCGGCGGGCGGCCTGGTTCTCGGTCGCCGCCACCGTCTCAAAGTCACTCATAGCGGATCCTCGGGTCGAGTACGGCGTACAGGACGTCCACCACCAGATTCGAGACCAGGTAGACCACGACGAGCACGCTGACGATGCCCACCACCAGCGGCCCGTCCTCGGTGCGGATGCCGCGGAAGAGGTTGAAGCCCACACCGGGGATGTTGAAGACGCCCTCGGTGATGATCGCGCCGCTCATCAGGTTGCCCAGCTCGACACCGAGGAAGGTGACCACCGGGATGAGCGAGTTGCGCAGCACGTGGACGCTGACGATCCGGCGCTTGACCAGGCCCTTGGACCGGGCGGTGCGCACGTAGTCGGCGCGCAGGTTCTCCGCCACCGAGGTACGGGTCAGCCGCAGCGCGGTCGCCAGCGACAGCGAGCCGAGCACGATGCCCGGCAGCAGCAGCGCGTAGAAAGTCGGCTCGGCGCCGGCGGTGGGCGGGAAGAGCTGCCACTTGACGCCCAGGAAGTACTGGGCGAGCGGCGCCAGCACGATGGTCGGGATGCCGAGCACCAGCAGGGTGAGCACCAGCGTCGAGTTGTCGAAGATGCTGGCCCGCCGGATGCCGGCGATCACGCCGGCGGTGACGCCGAAGATGATCGCCACGGCGAGCGCAATCAGCGCGAGCTGCACGGTGACCGGCCAGGCCGCCTGAAGGATGTCGCCGATCTGGCGGCCGGTCAGCGACTGGCCGAGGTCACCCTGGAGCAGGCTCTTGACGTAGTCGAAGTAGCGGTAGAAGAAGCCACCGACGCCGGTGGCGTCCAGGTGGTACTTCTCGGTCAGGTATGCCCGCTGGGCCGCCGTCACCGGCCGTTCGCCCGCGAGGGCCTGGATGGGGTCGCCCTGGCCGGCGAACATCAGCGCATAGACGATCAGGGTGGTCCCGAAGAACGCGAGGACCATCTGCAGTAGGCGCCGCAAGATGTAGCGGAACATGCTTAGCAGTCTCTCCGGAAAAATGCGAAAGGGTCGCAGGACGGCATCTCTGGTCGTACCGGAAATATCCGAAGCGCATGCCGTCCGGCCCGGGGGAGGCCGGCGCCGCCACCGACGCCGGGCGTGCCGCCCGGGCCGGATAGCGCGGTTCGGGCCACCCGGGCGTCGTCGCCCGGGTGGCCCGCACCATGGTCAGCTCAGCTGGCCGCTTCGATCTTGACGAGGTTGACCCGCTGGAACAGGTCCACCTCGACGTTCTTGACCTTGGACGAGTGGCCGAACACGTTCTCGCCGAAGCGGAGCGGGATCACCGGCATGTCCTTGGCCAGGATGTCCTCCGCCTGCTGGTACTTGGCGATCGCCTCGTCCTGCGTCTTGGCGGCCGAACCCTCCTTGACCAGCTTGTCGAACTCCGGGTTGCTGTAGCCGTAGTAGTTCGACGAGCCGTTGGTGCTGTACAGCGGGCCGAGGTAGTCCTCCATGGACGGGTAGTCCATGACCCAGCCCATCCGGAACAAGCCGACCGGCTGCTTCTTCTCGACCTTGGTGAGCAGGTCGGCGAACTTCGGCTCGGCCGAGCCGACCACGTCGACGCCCAGGTTGGCCTTCAGCTGGTTGGCGGTGGCGTCGACCCAGTCCTTGTGACCGCCGTCCCCGTTGTAGGAGATGACGATCTTCGACGGGCCGCCCGCGGCCTGGTAGAGCTTCTTGGCCTCGGTCGGGTTGAATTCACCCGCCGCACCGGTGGTGTTGTCCCGGTAGCCCGGCAGCACCGGCGAGACGAACGAACGGGCCGGCTGCTGCGAACCCTTGAAGATCGACTTGGTGATCTCGTCCCGGTCGATCGCCATCGAGATGGCCTTGCGCACGTCCGGGTTGCTGAAGTTCTTGTCGAACGTCGGGAACGCCAGGAACTGGAACGACGACATCGGGCTGGTCTGGTACCGGTCGCCCAGGTCGGTCGGCGCGGTGCTCAGGTTCTCGGTCGGGATCGTCGGGAGGACGTCCAGGTTGTCCCCCTGCACGTCCGCGTAGGCCGCGCTGAGCTGCTGGTAGACCCGGAACTCGACGCCCTTGACCTTGGGCTTCTCGCCCGCGTACGCGTCGTACCGCTCGACGTCGATCTTGGCGTCGTGCTGCCAGGTGCCCTTCATCTTGAACGGGCCCTGACCGATCGGCGCCTGCTCGTACGAGTCCTTCAGCACGCCCGGGGCGGAGAACGCGGCCTCGGGCAGCGGGTAGAAGGAGGTGTAGCCGAGCATCGTCTTGAAGTCGATGTACGGCTCGGACAGCGTCACGGTGAAGGTGAGGTCGTCGACCTTCTTCAGCCCGGACATCGTCTTGGCCTTCGGCTTCTCGCCCTGCAGGTCCTGGTAGCCGGCGATCTTCTCGAAGAAGTAGCTGCCGCCCTGGCCGTTGGGGGCGTACGCGCCGTAGTTCCACGCGTTGATGTAGTCCTCGGACGTGACCTTCTCACCGTTGTGGAAGGTGAAGCCGTCCTTCAGCTTGATCGTCCAGACCTTGTTGTCCGACGACGTCACCGACTGGGCCGCCACCTCGTACGGCTTGTTCTGCGCGTCGTAGTCGACGAGCGGGCTGAACAGGCCGGCGAGCACCTGGGCACCCGATACCTCGGTGGTGTTCGACGGAACCAGGTGCTGCGGCTCGCTGATCTGGATGCTTACGGCCGCGTTGGGGTCGCTGCTGCCGGATCCGCTGCCTCCGCCGCTGCCGCAGGCCGCGAGGCCCAGGGTCACCGCGAGCGGGAGGGCGGTCCAGGCGGCGAGCCTACGAACTCGCATTGAGCCTCCTCATCTCCTCACGCTGCGCAGTCAGGCCCGCCGTTGGGTGACGCTGCGCAACGATGGGTAACGGTAGGTCGTCGGAGGCGGTTCGGCAACGAGAGCGTTGCGAAGGCGTAACGGACTGGGGCCCCAGGTCTTGTCGGCGCTCGCTGGCCGTGCTATGAGGAAGTCCCAGATATGCTGGTCAGTGGCGTTGCTCGGACCGTGTTGCCGCGCCCTTCGAGAGCCATCGAGGGTGTTCGGGGTCTTGCGGGCGCGCCGTCCGGTCTACGCCGGTTCATGATCGGCTGTCCGTCCCGTTGTGTGGCGCGCACCACATTTTGTTACTGTGAGTGACTCTGCCCACGTGACGGATAGTCACGGTTTGCCGTCGTCGGCCCGCCGGCCGGCGCACGTGAGACGATCGGTGCGTGACGGCGACGATCCTGGACGGCAAGGCGACCGCGGCGGAGATCAAGGACGAGCTGCGGGTACGGGTCAAGGCGCTCGCGGAGCGGGGCATCACCCCCGGACTGGGCACCGTCCTGGTCGGCGCCGACCCCGGCTCCCAGGCGTACGTCAACGGCAAGCACCGGGACTGCGCCGAGGTGGGCATCGCCTCGATCCGGCGGGAGCTGCCCGCCGACGCCACCCAGGCCCAGCTCGACGAGGTGCTCACCGAGCTCAACGCCGACCCGGCCTGCCACGGCTACATCGTGCAGCTGCCGCTCCCGGCCCACCTGGACACCCAGCGCGCGCTGGAGATGATCGACCCGGACAAGGATGCCGACGGGCTGCACCCGGTCAACCTGGGCCGGCTGGTGCTCGGCTACGAGGGCCCCCTGCCCTGCACCCCGCGCGGCATCGTCGAGCTGCTTCGCCGGTACGACGTCGCGCTGCGCGGCGCCAAGGTCGCCCTGGTCGGCCGGGGCAACACGGTCGGGCGCCCGCTCGGCCTGCTGCTGACGCGGCGCAGCGAGAACGCCACCGTGACCCTCTGCCACACCGGCACCCTGGACCTCGCCGCGCACACCCGGGCGGCCGACATCGTCATCGTCGCGGCCGGCGTGCCGGGACTGCTCACCGCCGACATGGTCACCCCGGGCGCCACCGTGGTCGACGTCGGTATCACCAGGGTCATCGGCGCGGACGGCAAGGGCCGCTACACCGGCGACGTGGATCCCGAGGTGGCCGAGGTTGCCGGCGCGCTGGTGCCGATGCCGGGCGGCGTCGGCCCGATGACCCGGGCGATGCTGCTGACCAACGTCGTCGAGCGCGCCGAGCGCGGCTGATCCGCCCGGGGCGGTGTGTCGTTACGCCCAAGCGCGTCATAACCGTCCGCCCCTGGCCCGATCGGTGCCAGGATGGCTGATACGGTCCGGAAAACCGACTGGTATCAGGGAGTGGGACGACCATGGGTAAGAAGGTCACTGTCGTCGGCGCCGGGTTCTACGGCTCCACCACCGCACAGCGCCTGGCCGAGTACGACATCTTCGACACCGTCGTGATCACGGACATCGTGGAGGGCAAGCCGGCGGGTCTCGCGCTGGACCTCAACCAGTCGCGCGCGGTCGAGGGCTTCGAGACCAAGGTCGTGGGCGTCACCACCGGCCCGAATGGCGAGGGCTACGAGGCCATCGAGGGTTCCGACGTCGTTGTCATCACCGCCGGGCTGCCCCGCAAGCCGGGCATGAGCCGGATGGACCTGCTGGAGACCAACGCCAAGATCGTTCGCCAGGTCTCCGAGAACGTCGCCAAGTACGCCCCGAACGCGGTCGTCATCGTCGTCTCCAACCCGCTCGACGAGATGACCGCGCTGGCCCAGCTCGCCACCCAGTTCCCGAAGAACCGGGTGCTCGGCCAGGCCGGCATGCTGGACAGCGCCCGGTTCACCAACTTCGTCGCGGAGGCGCTGAACGTACCGGTGAAGTCGGTCAAGACCCTCACCCTCGGCTCGCACGGCGACACCATGGTGCCGGTGCCGTCCAAGAGCACCGTCAACGGCAAGCCGCTGCGTGAGGCGATGCCCGCCGAGCAGATCGAGGAGCTGGTCGTCAAGACCCGCAACGGTGGCGCCGAGGTGGTCGCCCTGCTGAAGACCGGCTCGGCGTACTACGCCCCGTCGGCCGCCGCCGCCCGGATGGCCAAGGCCGTCGCCGAGGACTCTGGCGAGATCATGCCGGTCTGCGCCTGGGTCGACGGCGAGTACGGCATCTCCGGCGTCTACCTGGGCGTCGAGGCCGAGATCGGCCGCGAGGGCATCCGCCGGATCGTCGAGACCGACCTTGACGCCGACGAGCTGGCCAGCCTCAAGGCGGCCGCCGAGGCCGTCCGCGCCAAGCAGGCCGACGTCGCCAACATGTGACCCGAGCTCAGCCCACGGAGGGGCACGCCGGCACCCGCCGGCGTGCCCCTCCGCCGTTCCCACCCCTCCCGCCCCCGCCCGGCTCCCGCCCGGGGCCCGGGTGGGGTGGGGCCGGGTCAGAGGGCGACGAAGGGGGTGCCCAGGTGGGGGGTGGCGAGGAGGGCGGGGCCGTGCGCGGTGAGGGTGCGGAGCAGGGTCGTGCGGGAGGCGCGGGCGGTGGCCGGGTCCTCCTCGTGGGCGTACGCCAGGTCGGGGTCGACGAGCTGGATGGCGTGGACCAGCAGGTCGCCGGTGATCAGCAGGCGCTCGTCGGTCGCCTCCACCAGCACCGACTGGTGGCCGGGGGTGTGGCCGGGGGTGCTCAGCGCGCGTACCCCCGGGGTCAGTGGGGTGTCACCGTCGACCACCCGGAGCTGGCCGGCGGCGCGCAACGGACCGACCAGCCGGGCCGGCAGCTCGGGGTGGAACAGCTCCAACGCGTCCAGCTCGGCCCGCTGCACCAGGTGGTCCGCGTTCGGGAAGTAGGGGTGGCCGGGCGCGCCGGCCACCGCCCAACCGATGTGGTCGCTGTGCAGGTGGGTGAGGACCACGGTGCGCACGTCGGCGGGGTCGATGCCGGCGGCGGACAGTTCCTCCGGCAGCCGGCCGGGCGCCGGCGCCCAGCTCGCGGCGGGGGAGTCGGCCGGGCCGATCCCGGCGTCGACCAGGGTGACCGGCCCGTCGCCGGCGCGTAGGGCGAAGCAGCGGAACTGCAGCCACCACCCTCCCTGAGCGGTCACCGACGCGGGATCGCGCCGGTCGGCCTCGCGCCAGTCCGCCTCCGTGGCGTCCGGGAACGCCTCGACCCGGGGCTGGAAGAACCGGCCCTCGCCGTCGGTGAGGGCGGTGACCGTGATAGACCCGAGGGTGCGGCTCAGTGGCATCCGGTGATGCTGCCAGCGATCTCCTGCGCCGTACACCCCGATTCCCGGCCGACCGAGGCCGGCTGGGGCACCCCGGCCAGTTTCCAGTACGCTCGTACTGCTTGAGCAAGTGTCCCCCGAGAGGAGCGCCGGCCGATGGCGAAGATCAAGGTAAACAACCCGGTCGTGGAAATCGACGGCGACGAGATGACCCGGATCATCTGGAAGCAGATCCGGGAGCAGCTGATCCTGCCGTACCTCGACGTCGACCTGCACTACTACGACCTGTCGATCCAGCACCGCGACGAGACCGACGACCAGGTCACCGTCGACGCCGCCAACGCCATCAAGCAGCACGGCGTGGGCGTCAAGTGCGCGACCATCACCCCGGACGAGGCCCGGGTGGAGGAGTTCGGCCTGAAGAAGATGTGGCGGTCGCCGAACGGCACGATCCGCAACATCCTCGGCGGCGTCGTCTTCCGCGAGCCGATCATCATGTCCAACGTGCCGCGGCTGGTCCCCGGCTGGACCAAGCCGATCATCATCGGCCGGCACGCCCACGGTGACCAGTACAAGGCCACCGACTTCGTCGTCCCCGGCCCGGGCACGGTGACCATCACCTACACCCCGGCCGACGGCGGCACCCCGATGGAGATGGAGGTCGCCAACTTCCCCGGCGGCGGCATCGCCATGGGCATGTACAACTTCGACGAGTCGATCCGGGACTTCGCCCGGGCCTCGTTCCGCTACGGCCTGGACCGCAACTACCCGGTCTACCTGTCCACCAAGAACACCATCCTCAAGGCGTACGACGGCCGGTTCAAGGACATCTTCGCCGAGGTCTTCGAGGCGGAGTTCAAGGACCAGTTCGCCGCCGCCGGCATCACCTACGAGCACCGGCTGATCGACGACATGGTCGCCGCCGCGCTCAAGTGGGAGGGCGGCTACGTCTGGGCCTGCAAGAACTACGACGGTGACGTGCAGTCCGACACCGTCGCGCAGGGCTTCGGCTCGCTCGGCCTGATGACCTCCGTCCTGCTCTCCCCGGACGGCCGTACGGTCGAGGCCGAGGCCGCGCACGGCACGGTCACCCGGCACTACCGGCAGTGGCAGAAGGGCGAGAAGACCTCGACCAACCCGATCGCCTCGATCTACGCCTGGACCCGGGGCCTGGCCCACCGGGGCAAGCTGGACGGCACCCCGGCGGTCACCGAGTTCGCCAACACCCTGGAGCAGGTCATCGTCGACACCGTCGAGGGTGGTCAGATGACCAAGGACCTCGCGCTGCTCATCTCGCGGGACGCTCCGTGGCTGACCACGGACGAGTTCATGAACGCGCTCGACGAGAACCTGGCGCGCAAGATCAACGCCTGATTCCGCCCCGCGTCACCGACGGAGCCCGCCGGCACCCGCCGGCGGGCTCCGTCGTACCCGGGCGGACGCTCACGGCCCCACGCGCCCGCCGCGTCCCGTCCGGCCCGACCGGGGTGCGCGTCACTGGCGCGTTGGCGGGTCGTTGAGCTAGGTGGACGTGATGCCAGTCCCGTCCAGGAAGGTTGACCGCGGTCGCCTCGCGGCCCGAGTGCCGATCAGCCAGCCTTCCCGGCTGTCGCGCACAGCCAGCCGTCCCTTCCCTGCGGGGGGCCCTGTCCCGGGCCCCCCGCGCCCTGTTCCCCCGCCTTCCGCGTCGGGTTCAGGCGGCGCGGAGGAGTTCGGCGGCGCGCTCGGGGGCGATGTCGTTGATGAAGACGCCCATTCCGGACTCGGAGCCGGCCAGGTACTTCAGCTTGTCCCTGGCGCGCCGGATGCTGAACAGCTGCAGGTGCAGGTGCCCCAGGTCGCGGTCGATCCGCACCGGCGCCTGGTGCCAGGCCGCGATGTACGGCATGGGCAGGTCGAACAGCCCGTCGAAGCGGCGCAGCACGTCCAGGTAGAGCGGCCCGAAGGCGTCCCGCTCGGCGTCGTCGAGCGCCGGGATGTCCGGCACCGGCCGGTGCGGGGCGACGTGCACCTCGAACGGCCACCGGGCAGCAGCCGGGACGTACGCCGTCCAGTGCTCGTTGCTCGCCACCACCCGCTCCCCGGCGGCCCGCTCGGCGGCGAGCACGTCGGCGTAGAGGTTGCCGCCGGTCCGCTCGGCGTGCCGCCGCGCGGCGGCCAGCATCGACCGGGTCCGCGGCGTGACGAACGGGTACGCGTAGATCTGACCATGCGGGTGGTGCAGGGTCACGCCGATCTCCACGCCCCGGTTCTCGAACGGGAAGATCTGCTCCACCCCGGGCAGCTCGCCCAGCGCGGCGGTCCGGTCGGCGAGCGCGTCCAGCACGGTCCGCACCCGGCGCGGCGGCAGGCCGGCGAAGGAGGCGTTGTGGTCGTCGGTGAAGCAGACCACCTCGCACCGGCCGCGCCCCGGCCGGACCGGGGTGAACGGGGTGATCTCCGCCGGCTCCTCGGCCACCCGCTGGCTCAGCGACGGGAAGCGGTTCTCGAAGACCGCCACGTCGTAGTCGGGGGCCGGGATCTCGCTGAGCCGGTCGGCCGTCGACGGGCAGAGCGGGCACTGGTCGGCCGGGGGCAGGAAGGTGCGGGTCTGCCGGTGCACCGCCACCGCCACCCACTCGTCGGTGAGCGGGTCGTGGCGCAGCTGGGAGGCGGGCGGCGGCGGGGGCAGCTCGCGCCGGTCCGGCTGGTCGCGGACCGCGTCGTCCCGCTCGTCGAAGTAGATCAGCTCACGGCCGTCGGCCAGCTCGATCTGCGTACGCTTCACTCCGCCGTCTCCTCCGTGGGCCGTCCCGTGCCCGGCACGATCACGAGCTCACCCACCTTCTCGTCGAGTACCCGTCGTGCTTCCGGTGCCATCCGGTCGTCGGTGACCAGCACGTCCGCGGCGTCCAGGCCGACGATGGAGGAGATCCCCACCGTGCCCCACTTGGTGTGGTCGGCGAGGACGACCAGCCGGTCGGCGGCCGCCACCAGGGCCCGGTCGGTGTCCGCCTCCATCAGGTTCGGCGTGGTGAAGCCGGCTCGTTCGCTGATCCCGTGCACGCCGAGGAAGAGCAGGTCCAGGTGGAGCGACCCGATGGCGGCCACGGCCAGCGGGCCGACCAGCGCGTCGGAGGGCGTTCGGACGCCGCCGGTGAGCACCACCGTCTGGTCCGGACGCCCGCCCACGTGCAGGATCTCGGCGACCGGCAGCGAGTTGGTCACCACGGTCAGCGCCGGCACGTCGACCAGGCGGCGGGCCAGCTCCGCCGTGGTCGTACCGGCCGACAGGGCGATCGCGGCGCCGGGCGGGACCAGTTGGGCGGCGCGGGTGGCGATCGCCCCCTTCTCGGCCGACTGGCGGACCGACTTGGCGCGGAAGCCGGGCTCGTCGGTGGAGCCCGGTCCGGCCAGGGTGGCGCCGCCGTGCACCTTGGCGAGCAGGCCCTGCTCGTGCAGCGTCTCCAGGTCCCGTCGGATGGTCATGTCGGAGACACCGAGCTCGGCGGCCAGCTCGGTGACCCGCACGCCGCCGGCGCTGCGGACCCGCTCCAGGATGGCCGTCTGCCGCTGCCGCGCCAGCATCCGCCGTACCTCCGGGTTCCGCGACCACGTGTCCACGCGGTCGAACGTGTTCCAACAAAGACGAACACTAGCGCGCAGAAGGGCACGACGGAAGGAGACCTGCGGCGAAACGGCGCCGCCGCCCGTCCCCGCCGGCCGGCCGACGAGCGGACCGGGGGCGGGGCGGGCGGCGGCGGGCCGGGACGAAAGTCGGGCGGCGGCGGGGCCGGGCGGCGGGCGCGGCGGGACGCCGGGCGGGTCAGGCGGACTGGAGGCGGGGCTCCACCCAGCCGGTCTCGGTCAGGTGGCTCATCACCACCTGGACCGCCTCCTCGATGGTCAGCTCGGTGGTGTCCACCACCAGGTCGGCGTCGGTCGGCTCCTCGTACGGGTCGTCGATGCCGGTCATCCCGGTGAGCAGGCCGGCCCGGGCGCGGGCGTACAGGCCCTTGCGGTCGCGCTGCTCACACACCTCCAGCGGGGTGGCGACGTGGACCAGCAGGAACCCCGCCCCGGTGGCGTGCGCCATCTCCCGGGCGGTGGCCCGGGCGGCGGCGTACGGGGCGATCGGGCAGCAGATCCCCACCCCCCGGTGCCGGGCGATCTCGGCGGCCACCCAGCCGATCCGGCGCACGTTGAGGTCCCGGTCGGCCTTGCTGAAGGTCAGCCCGGCGGAGAGCTCCCGGCGCACCACGTCCCCGTCGAGCAGGGTGATCGTCCGGTCGCCGCCCTCGCGCAGCGCGTCCGCCAGGCCGCGGGCGATGGTCGACTTGCCGGACCCGGAGAGCCCGGTGAAGAAGACCACCAGGCCCCGGTGCCGGCGCGGCGGGCGGGCCCGGACCAGCTCCTTGGCCACCGCCGGCGGGGTGTGCCACTCGGGCAGCGGGAAGCCCCGGTCCAGCAGGTCGTCGATCTCCTCCTGGGTCAGCGCCAGCCGCCGGTTGCGCGGCGGGATGTCCTCCCGCCAGCGCCACTGCCCGTCCCGGTTGTCGTAGGCCAGCTCGCGGGGGACCAGCACCCGCAGGCCGGCGCCGGAGAGCATCTCGCCGGTGGAGAGCAGGTGGGTCACCCCGTACGCGGCGGCGACCCGGGCCCGCAGCAGCGCGTCGCTGATCTCGTCGCGCCGCCGGGCCAGCGGCACCGCCACCAGGGTGGCCGGGGGCATCCGGTCCCGGGCGGCGAAGACACTGCGCACCAGCGCCTCGGCCGGCAGCCCACCGGTCGCCTCCTCACCCACCGGGATCAGCACCAGCAGGTGCGCGCCGAGCGTGCGGGCGGCGTGCGCGATCTGCGCGAGCTGCGGCCGGTGCAGCGGACGGTCGGCGAAGACCCCGAGCACCCGGCCCGGGGGCAGCAGCCCCTTGACCTCGTCCGGGCCACGGCGCAGCCGCTGGAACGGCCCGTGCCCGCCGTCGCCGAGGCGGCCGACCGCGCCGCCCACGCCGACCGTGCCGTCCCGCGCCGGCCAGACGTCGGTCACGTCCATCGCCGCCACCGGGGCGCCCTCGCCGTCGGTGAGCACCAGCGCCCGGCGCAGCGGGTCCTCCAGCGCCAGGCCGTCGGCGAGCGCCGCCGGCACCTGCAGGGTCACCGGTACGGGCCAGGGCGTCCCGTCGGCGAGCCGGCCCCGCCGGCTCAGCGAGGCCAGGTCGGCGCGGGTCATGAAGCCGGTCAACGGGGCGTACGCCCCGGTCAGCAGCAACTCCAGGTCGGCCAGTTCACTGACGCGTGGCGCGTACGCCGGAGCGTCCCGCAGCACGTCCTCGGGCAGCACCCACCCGTTGCTCATCTAACCCCCAACTCACCGGCCGGCACACAGTTTCGCAGCCCACCGGCGATCGGTCGAGAGCGCCACTCCACCTGCCGGCCACCCGCCGTTCGCCCGGGCCGAACGGGTGGGCGATCCGGCTGGTCGGCCGGCCCCCCGGGGCGACCCCTAGTGGAGACCGGGCGAGGATCAGGGGCGCGCCTGATGTCCCGACGAGCCTCCACTTCCTAGGCTGAGCAGCGTGACACTGATCGCGACCGAGTCGCTGACCAAGACGTACGGAGGTCGGGTCACCGCGTTGGCCGACCTCACGGTATCGGTCGAGCCGGGGATCATCGGCCTGGTCGGCGCGAACGGCGCCGGCAAGTCCACCCTGATCAAGATCCTGCTCGGCCTGCTCCCGCCCACCAGCGGCCGGGTCTCCGTGCTCGGCCTCGACCCGACCACCGACCCGGCGGCGGTCCGGGCCCGGGTCGGCTACATGCCCGAGCACGACGCCCTTCCGCCGGACCTCTCCGCCGCCGAGCTGGTCACCCACCTGGGCCGGATCAGCGGCCTGCCCCGGACGGTGGCCCGCGAACGCGCCTCCGAGGCGCTGCGCCACGTCGGCCTCTACGAGGAGCGCTACCGCCCGGTCGGCGGCTACTCCACCGGGATGAAGCAGCGGGTCAAGCTCGCCCAGGCCCTGGTACACGACCCGGACCTGCTGCTCCTGGACGAGCCGACCAACGGCCTCGACCCGGCCGGCCGGGACGCCATGCTCGCCCTGATCCACCGGATCGGCACCGAGTTCGGCATCTCCGTGCTGGTCTGCTCGCACCTGCTCGGCGAGGTGGAGCGGATCTGCGACACGCTGGTCGCCGTCGACGGCGGCCGGCTGCTCCGCGCCGACCGCATCGCCGCGATGACGTCGGCCACCGACGTCCTCGCGGTCGAGGTCAGCGAGGGTACGGACGACCTCGCGGCCCGGCTCGCCGCGCTCGACCTGCCGGTGGCCCGGGAGGGGCGGCTGCTGCTCGTCCCGCTCGCCGACGACGCCACCTACGACCTGATCCTCGGCGCGGTCGCCGAGCTGGACCTGCCGCTGCACCGGCTGGACCAGCGCCGGCACCGGGTGGCCGAACTCTTCGCCACGAGGGAGCCCAGCCATGTCTGAGCCGACCGGCGTCATCCACGACATCGGCTACCAGCGCTACACCGGCCCCCGGTTGGGCCGCCGGCACGTCTTCGGCGCGCTCTACCTGCACGGCCTGCGGACCGCCTTCGGGCTGGGCCGCACCGCCAAGGCGAAGATCTTCCCCTGGCTGGTGGTCGCCATCGTCACCCTGGTCGCGGCCGGGGTCACCGCGGTCCGCAGCCAGATCGGCCAGGTGGTGATGACGTACGCCCAGTTCGCCGACGCGATGAGCTGGCTGGTCATCTTCTTCGTCGCGGTGGCCGCCCCCGAGCTGGTCTCCCGGGACCTGCGCAGCGGCGTGCTGCCGCTGTACTTCTCCCGGCCGCTGCCGCGCGGCGACTACGCGCTGGCCAAGCTGCTGGCCCTGGTCAGCGCGCTCTGGCTGCTGCTCGGCGGCCCGCAGTTGGTGATGTTCCTGGGCGCGGCGTTCACCACGAACAACGGGATGCGCGGGGTCTGGGACGAGCTGCTCGACCTGCTGCCCGGGCTGCTGTACGCCGGCCTCTGGGCGGTGGTCTTCGGCGCGGTCGGTCTGCTGGTCGCCTCGCTCACCGGCAAGCGGGCGTTCGCCGCCGGTGGCGTGGTGGCGGTGTTCCTGATGACCGCGCCGGTCGTCGGCGTCCTGTCGATCATGCCGTCCCGGACGGTCAACGAGCTGGCCTTCCTCGCCTCGCCCTCGACGCTCGTCGGCGGGGTGGGCACCTGGGCGCTCGGCGACCTGCTGGTGCCCGAGGGCCAGGGCGGCGGAATCCCGATCGGTGACTTCGGCCCCCTTTACGGGGTCGCCGCCGTCCTGCTGGTCGCCGCCTGCGTCACCCTGCTGCTGCTGCGATACCGGAAGGTGGCCACCCGATGACCACGCTCGACGCGGGCGCCCCGCCGGCCACCGCCACCAGCACGCTCGACCTGTCCGGCGTCTCCCGCTGGTACGGCAATGTGGTGGCGGTCAACGACGTCACCATGCGCCTCGGCCCGGGGGTCACCGGCCTGCTCGGCCCGAATGGCGCCGGCAAGACCACCCTGCTGCACATGATGGCCGGCTTCCTCGCCCCGTCCCGGGGCACGGTCGCCTTGGACGGCACGCCGACCTGGCGCAACCCCGGCGTCTACCGGCGGCTCGGCCTGGTCAGCGAGCGGGAGGCGGTGCACACCTTCCTCACCGCGTACGAGTTCGTGCTGGCCAGCGCGAAGCTGCACCGGCTGCCCGACCCGGAGGCGGCGGCGCGCCGGGCCATCGCGCTGGTGGAGATGGAGGACGCGCAGGGCCGGCGGATCGGCACGTACTCCAAGGGGATGCGCCAGCGCACCCGGGTGGCCGCGGCGCTGGTGCACGACCCGCAGGTGCTGCTGCTCGACGAGCCGTTCAACGGGATGGACCCGCGGCAGCGGCTGCACATGATGGGGCTGCTGCACTCCCTCGGCGACGCCGGCCGGACCATCCTGTTCAGCTCGCACATCCTGGAGGAGGTCGAGCAGGTCTCCGGCACCGTGCAGGTGATGGTGGCCGGCCGGCTGGCCGCGTCCGGCGACTTCCGGACCATCCGCCGGCTGATGACCAACCGGCCGCACGTGTTCGGCGTCCGCTCCACCGACGACCGGGCGCTCGCGGTGGCGCTGATGGCCGAACCGTCCGTCACCGGCGTCGAGCTGGACCGTACCGGCCTGACCGTCCGGGCCGGCGACTACGGCGCCTTCACCCGGGCGCTGCCGAAGATCGCGCTGGCCCGGGGCATCCGGGTCCGCGCGCTGACGCCCGAGGACGAATCCCTGGAGAGCGTCTTCTCCTACCTGGTGGGGGCCTGACCATGTGGACCGTTTCCTGGATCACCGCGCGTGGGCTGTTCGGCCGGCGCCGGTTCCTGATGCTGCTGCCGCTCCCGGTCGTGTTGGTGGCGCTGGCCGTGCTCTGCCGATCGCTGGGGGTGGACCCGGGCCAGTGGGGGCCGCCGGTGCTGGTCGGGTTGGGCCTGGCCGTGGTGCTGCCGGTGGTCGCGCTGATCGTCGGCACCGGCGTGCTGGGCGCCGAGATCGACGACGGCACGGTGGTGCACATCCTGACCAAGCCGCTGCCGCGGTGGCAGATCGTGCTGCCGAAGCTCGCGGTGGCGACCGGGGTCAGCGCGGTCACCGTCGCCGTCCCGCTCTACGTCGCGGGCGTGCTCGCCGATTCGGTACGCCTCGGCCTGGCGCTCGCCGCCGCCTCGACGCTCGGCGCGCTGGCGTACTCGGCGCTGTTCCTGGCGCTCAGCCTGGTCACCCGGCGACCGGTCCTGCTCGGCCTGGTCTACGTGCTGATCTGGGAGGGGCTGCTCGGCAACTTCGTCAGCGGCACGAAGGTGCTCTCGATCCAGCAGTGGGTGATCGCCCTCGCCGACCGGACGGCCCCGACCGCGCTGCTCTCCACCACCGTCTCCGTCCCGGTCGCCGCGGTGCTCACCGCTCTGGTGAGCGTCGGCTTCACCGTCCTGGCCATCGACCGCCTCCGCTCGTTCAGCGTGGCCGGCGAGACGAGCTGACCGGGTCGCCCGCGCCCCGAGGAACGGGGCGCGGGCGACGCGCCGTCAGAAGGCGCAGGCGATGACCAGGTCCGGGGTGCGGTCGGGGAGCAGGTCGAGTTTCGCGATCCGGCCGGCGGCGCGGAGGTCGTCGGCGATCAGCGTGAGCTGGTCGAGCAGGGCGGCCGGGCCGAGCGCCTCGGCCAGCGGCACTTCCGCCTTCATCGACAGTTTCCGCTCCGACTTGGCCCGGCGCACCTGGCTGAGCGCGTCGGAGGCCAGCCGCAGCAGCTCCGGGTCACCGGGACCCTGGACGGCCCGCCCCACCTCGTACGTCGTCGGCCAGGGCGACCGGTGCACCGAGCCGTACCGCCACCACGACCAGACCTCCTCGGTGACGAAGGGCAGCACCGGCGCGAAGAGCCGCAACTGCACCGAGAGCGCGGTCGCCAGCGCCGCCCGGGCCGAGTCGGCCCCCGGCCCGGTGCCGTAGGCGCGCTCCTTCACCAGTTCGATGTAGTCGTCGCAGAACCGCCAGAAGAACGCCTCGGTGGCCTGCAACGCCGCGGTGTGGTCGTACCCCTCGAAGGCGGACGTCGCGGTGGCGACCACGCCGGAGAGCTCGGCGAGCATGGCGGTGTCCAGCGGCTCGGTCGCCGGGGCGCGCAACGCGCCCGCGGCACCCAGCCCGAGGGCGAACCTGGACGCGTTCAGCAGCTTGGTGGCGAGCCGCCGACCGACCTTGATCTGGGCCGGGTCGAAGGCCAGGTCCATGCCGGGCTTGCCGTTGGCCGCCCAGTACCGCACCGCGTCGGAGCCGTGCTGCTCCAGCAGCGCCATCGGGGTGACCACGTTCCCCTTGGACTTGGACATCTTCTTCCGGTCCGGGTCGAGGATCCAGCCCGAGAGCACCGCGTCCCGCCAGGGCAGCAGGCCGTGCTCCAGGTGGGACCGGACCACTGAGGCGAAGAGCCAGGTCCGGATGATCTCCTGGCCCTGCGGGCGCAGGTCCATCGGGAAGACCCGGGCGAACAGGTCCGGGTCGGTCTCCCAGCCGCCGACGATCTGCGGGGTCAGCGATGAGGTCGCCCAGGTGTCCAGCACGTCCGGGTCGCCGATGAAACCGCCCGGCACGCCGCGCTGCGCCTCGTCGAAACCGGCCGGGGCGTCGCTGGACGGGTCGATCGGCAGCAGCGCCTCGTCCGGGGTGAGAGGCTGGGACCAGTCCGGCTCGCCAGCGTCGTCGAGCCGGTACCACACCGGCACCGGCACCCCGAAGAAGCGTTGCCGGCTGACCAGCCAGTCGCCGGTCAGCCCGCCCACCCAGTGGTCGTACCGGTGCTTCATGTGCTCGGGCACCCAGCGCAGCTCGGCGCCGCGGGCCAGCAGCTCGGCCCGCAGCCGCGGCTCCCGGCCGCCGTTGCGCAGGTACCACTGGCGGGTGGAGACGATCTCCAGCGGGCGGTCGCCCTTCTCGTAGAACTTCACCGGGTGGGTGATCGGGCGCGGCTCGCCGACCAGGTCGCCCGCGTCGGCCAGCATCTCGACCATGGTCCGCCGGGCGCCGTTGACCGTCTGCCCGGCCAGCGCCGCGTACGGCTCCGCCGGCACGCCGGCCGGCGGTTCGGGCAGCAGCCGGCCGTCCCGGCCGATCACCACCCGGGTGTCGAGCTGGAGCTCGCGCCACCAGGTCACGTCCGCCAGGTCGCCGAAGGTGCAGACCATCGCGATGCCGGTGCCCTTGGCCGGGTCCGCCAGCGGGTGCGCGCGCACCGGCACCTCGACCCCGAAGATCGGGGTACGCACCGACGCGCCCACCAGGTCGGCGTACCGCTCGTCGTCGGGGTGGCAGACCAGCGCCACGCAGGCCGGCAGCAGCTCCGGCCGGGTGGTGTCGATCAGCACCTCCCGCCCGTCCGGCCCGGTGAACCGCAGCCGGTGGTAGGCGCCCGGCCGCTCCCGGTCCTCCAGCTCCGCCTGGGCCACCGCGGTGGCGAACCCGACGTCCCAGAGCGTCGGCGCCTCCGCCTGGTACGCCTCGCCCCGGGCCAGGTTCCGCAGGAACGCCCGTTGCGACGTCGCCCGGGCCACCCAGCCGATGGTGGTGTACGTCAGCGACCAGTCCACCGACAGCCCGAGCCGCCGCCACAGCGCCTCGAAGACCTCCTCGTCGGCGACCGTCAGCAGCTCGCACAGCTCGATGAAGTTCTGCCGGGAGATCGACGTCGGGTCCTTCCGGGCCGCCTCGTTCACCGGGGCGGCGGGCGGCACCCAGGACGGGTCGTACGGCAGGGCCGGGTCGCAGCGCACCCCGTACACGTTCTGCGCCCGACGCTCGGTGGGCAGGCCGTTGTCGTCCCAGCCCATCGGGTAGAAGACCGTCCGGCCGCGCATCCGCTGGAACCGGGCCACCGTGTCCGTGTGCGTGTACGAGAAGACGTGTCCCATGTGCAGCTCGCCGGATACGGTCGGCGGCGGGGTGTCGATCGCGTATACGTCCGAGCGCTCCTTCGAGCGGTCGAACGCGTACGTGCCGTCCTCCTGCCAGTGGCGCGCCCAGGTCTCCTCGATGCCGTCCAGGGTCGGACGCTCGGGGACGCCGGCGCGGGCCGTCCTCGCCGTATCGGTCATCCGTCGATGCTAGGCCGTGGACGCCGGTCGGGCGACGCCATTGCCCGCGTGCCGATGGTGGGCCGCGCCGGGGCCCACCATCGGCACCCGCTCAGGGCCGGGTCCGGACGAGCAGCGGGCCACGGGTGGCCAGTTGCAGCCCGCGCGTCCCACCGGTGACCGCGTTGGCGCGGTCCAGGATGGTCGACACGGGCGCGTACGAGTTGTGTTCATCCGGGTTGGTGCACGGGCCGGTGCCCGGGTCACCGTTGGAGAGGATGCCCAGCGCCTTGCCGCCGGCCTCGGTGAACAGCGGTCCGCCGCTGTCCCCGGGACGCGCGCAGATCCGCACGTCGATGCCGCCGCTCGTCTTGCCGGTGATCTCCCCGCACCGCGTGCCCGGAACGTACCCCGCCCCGGCCCCGGAGTCGACGTAGACCTCGCCCGGCGCGGGGGTGTAGGCGGAGCCGGTCGCGCAGACCACCCAACCGACCTGGATGTCGGCGACCGGCACGTAGCCGGTGATCGCGATGTCCCGGCTGCTGGTGCAGCGCGGGTTGTCCTTCACGCACCAGTAGTTGACCAGGCTGGGCACCGGGCCGGTCTTCCGCAGCGGGTACGCCCAACGGTCGATCACGCCGGTCTGGTACGGCATGATCGCGTAATCGGTCGGGTAGGCGTTCTCGGCGAGCACCGGTGCGGTCGACTCGACGCCGACCCGGACCTTCGGCCCGAGGTACTGGTGCCAGGTGCGGTCCACGTGCTGGTGCCGCCCACCCACGACGCAGTGCCCGGCGGTCAGCACGTAGGAGACCCCGCCCTTGCCCACCACGTTGAAGCCGGTGGTGCAGCCGCCGACCGTGCCGTCGTCCCGGGGCACGTCCAGGCGGATCCCGCCGCGCATCGGGGCCTGGGCGCAGTAGCGGGGGTCGCACGCCTTCTCGATGCTGGCCCCGGCGACCCGGGCCTGGGCGCGGGCCGGTACGCCGGCGGCGGAGAGCGCGTCGGCCAGCCGGGCGTCCTGCCCGTCGATCCGGTCGCCGGTGAGCACCACGACCTCGTTGGCCCGCTGATCGACGACGACATCGGTGCCGGCGACCCCGCCGAGCGTGCCGGCGAGCCGGGTCGCGGCGGCGGTGAGCCGGGCCAGCGAGTTGCGCACGGGCGCCACCCGGACGTGGGCGGCGTCGGGCACGCCCGCCACGGCGGTCCGCAGCGGCGCGGCGTCGGTCGCCCCGATGGTCAGGACGCCGCCGGCGGTCTGGTCCAGCCACATGCCCCCGTACTGGGCCGGGAACTGGCCGGCCAGGCGGGTGGCGAGCGGCGCGGAAAGCTCCTGCAGGGCCAGCCGGCGGGCCGCCTCGGTCGGCGAGATCCGGTAGCGGCCGGTCAGGTAGGCGACCGAGGCCGGGGCGAGGTCGGCCAGGTTCCCGATGCTCCCGCCGCCGGCCTTCGCGCCGGCCGGGTCCGGCTGGGCCGGCGCCGCGCCGTCGGCGGGTGCCGACCGCCCGCCGAGGCCGGTGCGGGCTCGGGCGGGGCTGTCCGTCCCCGTGGCGTCACCCGCCACGGCGGCCGGCGTGGTCGCCGGTCCGCGGTCGTCCTCCGCCCGCGCGGCCAGCGTGACGAGACCGCCCGCGAGCGTCCCGGCGACCGCCAGCCCAGCAATGATCATGCGTGATGGTGCGCGCACGCCGTACCCTCCCGTGTGTTCGGCAGTGCCTGATCGGCAGGATCGACGGTCACGCGCGGACCGTGCTGTCCGTCCGGCATGATGCGGCCGATCGACGAGCCGTCAGTCTAGTCAGCGGCGATCAGATCAGGCTGTCCCGCCACTGCCGGTGCAGGGCGGCGTACCGGCCACCGGCGGCGGCCAGCTCGGCCGGGGCGCCGTCCTCGACGATCCGGCCGCCGTCGAGCACCAGCACCCGGTCGGCTATCTCCACGGTGGAGAGCCGATGCGCGATCACCAGGGCGGTCCGATCCCGCAGGATGCTGCCGAGCGCCCCCTGCACCAGCCGCTCGGTCGGCACGTCCAGCGACGAGGTCGCCTCGTCCAGGATCAGCACCCGCGGGTCGGCCAGGAACGCCCGGGCGAACGCGACGAGCTGGCGCTGCCCGGCGGAGAGCCGGCCGCCGCGCCGGTGCACCTCGGTGGCGTACCCGTCGGGGAGCGCGGCGATGAAGTCGTGCGCGCCGATGGCCCGGGCGGCGGCCTCCACCGCCGCGTCGTCCGCGCCCGGCCGGCCGAACCGGATGTTCTCCGCCACCGAGCCGCTGAACAGGTGGTTCTCCTGGGTGACCAGCACCACCGCCCGGCGCAACTCGGCGTCGGCCAGGTCCCGCAGGTCCACCCCGTCCAGGGTGACGGCGCCGCCGGCCGGGTCGTGGAACCGGGCCAGCAGCTTGGCGATGGTCGACTTGCCGGCGCCGGTCGGGCCGACCAGCGCGACGGTCTGCCCGGCCGGCACGGTCAGCTCCAGCTCGGACAGGATCGGCGCGTCCGGCCGGTAGCCGAAGGAGACCGACCGGAAGACCACCGCGCCCCGGCCCGGCCCGGTCGGCAGCGGCACCGGCCGGTCCGGCTCGGCCACCGCGGGTCGCTCGTCGAGCACCCCGGCGAGCTTCTCCAGCGCGGCGGTGGCCGACTGGAGCGAGTTGTAGAACTGGCTCAGTTCCTGCATCGGCTCGAAGAACCGGCGCAGGTAGAGCAGGAACGCGGCGAGCACGCCCACCTCGGTCCGCCCGGCCAGCACCCGCCAGCCGCCGTAGCCCAGCACCAGCGCCACGGTGAGGTTGCCGATCACCTTGATCCCTGGCGAGTAGACCGCGATCAGCCGGAAGGCGCGCAGGCTGGCCTGCCGGTAGTCGTGGTTCACCGCGGCGAAGATCCGCTGGTTGCGCGGCTCCCGCCGGTACGCCTGCACCGCGCGGATGCCCCGCAGCGACTCGACGAAGTGCACGATGACCAGCGCGACGGCTTCCCGGGTCCGCCGGTACGCCCCGGCGGACGCCCGGGCGAACCAGCGGGACAGCCAGAACAGGAACGGGAAGGCGAGCAGGGTCGCCGCGGCCAGCGGCAGGTCCAGCCAGAGCAGGATGCCGGCGACGGACAGCACCGACAGCGCCGCGACCACCAGGTTGTCGATCCCGCCGTCGACCAGCTCGGCGATCGAGTCGAGGTCGCTGGTCAGCCGGGACACCATCCGCCCGGAGGTGTACCGCTCGTGGAAGCCGACGTCCAGGCGGAGGAAGTGGCCGTAGACCCGCTGGCGGAGGTCGAGCAGGACGGCCTGGCCGATCCGGGCGGCGAGGGTGAGGAAGCCGCGCCGGGCCGCGTACTCGGTGATGCTCGCGGCGGCGAACGCGGCGGCGACGGCGACCAGCGGTCCGGGGTCGCCGGCGCGCAGCGGCGCGATGGCCCGGTCGATGCCGAGCATGACCAGGTACGGGCCGGACATCGCGGCAGCGTTCTGGGCCAGCAGCAGCGCCACGGCCAACCCGAGCCGCCGGCGGTGCGGGCGGAGGAGCTGGCCGAGCAGGGCCCGGCTGCGGGCCCGGAGCCGGGCGACGGCCTCCGGCGCCGCGTCCTCGGCCCGGCTGCGGTCGGCGTCCGGGTCGGTGGCCCGCCCGCGCCACCGGGCCAGGTCGAGTTCGTCGTCCGGGGCGCTTCTCGGTCGGGGGACCGGGGGTGACCCGTCCGGCGCCTCCGTCACGAGCGCACCAGGCCGGCGTCGTCGTGCCGCTCCACCGGCCCGGCCGACAGCACCGCCCGGTACGCCGGCACGGTGGCCAGCAGCTCGGAGTGGGTGCCGACGGCGACGATCCGGCCGTCGTCGAGCAGGGCCACCCGGTCGGCGAGCGCCACGGTCGACGGGCGGTGCACCACCAGCAGCGCGGTGGTGTCCCGCAGCACCCGCCGCAGCGCGGACTCGACCAGCGCCTCGGTGTGCACGTCGAGGGCGGAGAGCGGGTCGTCCAGCACGAGCAGCGCCGGCCGGCCGAGCACCGCGCGGGCCAGCGCCAGCCGCTGCCGCTGGCCGCCGGAGAGGGAGAGCCCCTGCTCGCCGATCCGGGTGGCCAGCCCCCACGGCAGGTCGTACGCGAACTCGGCCTGGGCGAGGGCGAGCGCCGCCCGGACCTCCTCCTTGCCGGCGTCCGGCCGGCCGAGGGTCAGGTTCTCCCAGACCGACATGGAGAAGAGCGTCGGCTCCTCGAAGGCGACCCCGACCAGCCGGCGCAGCGAGGCGAGCCGCAGGTCCCGCAGGTCCCGCCCGTCCAGGGTGATCCGCCCGCCGGTCACCTCGTGCAGCCGGGGGACCAGGGAGAGCAGCGTGCTCTTGCCGCAGCCGGTGGCCCCGACCAGGGCGAGCGTCTCGCCCGGCTCGACGGTCAGGTCCACCTCGCGCAGCACCGGTGCCGCGCAGCCCGGGTAGCGGAACGAGACCCGCTCGAAGCGCAGCCGGCCGCGCACCTGCGCGCGGTCCAACGTCCGCGCGTGCGGGGCGTCCACGATGGTCGGCGGGGTGTCCAGCACCTCCTGGATCCGGTCGGCCGCGGTCGCCGCCTCCTGGCCGTTGGCGATGATCCAGCCGAGCGACTGCACCGGCCAGATCAGCATCAGCTGGAGGCTGACGAAGGCGACCAACTCGCCGATGCTGAGCGCCCCGCGGGCGGCGGCGGCCGTGCCGGCCACCAGCACCACTCCGAGGGTCAGGTTGGGGACCAGGTCGAACAACGCCGAGGTGCGGGCCAGCAGCCGGGCCTTGCCGACGCCGGTGTCGTGCAGCGCTCGGGCGCCGCCGGCGAACCGGGCGGCCAGTTCGGGACCTCGGCCGTACGCCCGCATGGTGCGCAACCCCTGCGCGGTCTCCTCGACCAGCGTGGCCACGTCGCCCTGCTGGTCCTGCATCCGGCGGGAGGCGGCATGGTAGTGCCGGGCGAACCGGCGGCTGATCAGGAACAGCGGCACGGCGCTGGCCGCCACCAGCAGCCCCAGCGCCGGGTGCAGGCGGACCAGCAGCACCACCACGGCCAGGTAGGTGACCAGGTTGAGGACCAGGAAGAGCAGGCCGAAGGAGAGGAACCGGCGGATCACCGACAGGTCGCTGGTGATCCGGGAGAGCAGCTGGCCGGACTGCCACCGGTCGTGGAAGCCAGCCGGGAGGCGTTGCAGGTGGGCGTAGATGTCGGCGCGGATGGCCGCCTCGATGCCGACCGAGGAGGCGGACTGGGTCCACCGCCGGATGAAGATCAGCACGGCCTCGGCCAGGCCGAGGAGGAGGGCGAGGAGGCAGAGCCGGAACAGCCCGGCCGCGTCGTGCCGGGCGACCGGCCCGTCCACCACCCGCTGCACCACCAGCGGTACGGCCAGGCTGGCCGCGGTGGCGGCGAGGGCCGCGACGAGCAGCCAGGCAAACTCCACCGCGTACGGCCGCAGGTAGTGCCGTAGTCGCCAGAGGTTGTGCAGCGGGTGCGGGCGGGTGTCGTCACGGGCAGCTCGTCCATTGTGGCTCTCCGCAGGCACTACCCGACGTTAGCGTCAAATGTGAGTCACGCTTCTGTCAGCTTCCCGTCACTGAGCGCTCCTGCTGCTCGTGATCGAGCAGCCACTTCTTCACAGTCAGCCCCCACCGGTAGCCGCCCAGGGTCCCGTCGGTGCACAGCACCCGGTGACAGGGGACGAAGAGCGCGGCGGCGTTGCGGGCGCAGGCCGCCGCGGCGGCGCGGACCGCCGCGGGGCGGCCGGCCAGCCCGGCGAAACCGGTGTACGTCACCGGCTCGCCCGGCTTCACCTCGCGGAGCACCTGCCAGGCGTGGGTCAGGAACGCGCCCCCGCTGTGCTGCTCCACCGGCACCGCGTCGATCGCGGTCAGGTCGCCGTCCAGGTAGGAGCGGACGGCCGCGGTGACCGGGCCCAGGTCCGGCCGGTGCCGCAGCTCGCCGCGCAGGCTCGGGTGGGTCAGCGGGAGCAGGCCGGCCGGGTCGGCGGTGAAACCGGCCGCGCGGACCGCCCCGTCGGGGCCGGTCAGGATGCTCAGCGGGCCGGCGGGGGTGTCGATGACGCTGCTGTCCAGGATGGTCATGCTGCTCTCCAGAGTCGGATCACCGCGTACGACCGCCAGGGGCGCCAGGGGTCGGCGTACGCGTCGAGGGTCTTCGGGTCGGTGGGCAGGCCGAGCGCGGCCGCGCCGCGGCGTACGGCGAGGTCGGTGGGGAGGAAGACGTCCGGGTCGCCGAGGGCCCGCATCGCCACGTAGCCGGCGGTCCACGGCCCGATCCCGGGCAGCGCCGTCAGCCGCCGTACGGTCTTCTCCCGATCCCCACCCGGCTCCAGCTCGATCTCTCCCTCGGCGACGGCCCGCGCGAGCGCCCGGACCGTCTCCCGCCGCGCCCCCGGCATCCGAAACGCCCCGTCCGGCAGCCTCGCCACCTCTTCGGCGGTAACAAACCCCCGCAGCTCCCCCGCCCCGCCCTGCCGCTGTTGATCATGAAGTTGACGGGTGATCTGGAGATCGAACTCTCCGCCAACCTCATGATCAACGGGATCGGGGGTGGGGGTGGCGGCGGTGAGGAGGTGGGTGAGGGTGGTTCGGGCGGACTGGAGGGAGACCTGTTGGGTGGTGATGGCGCGGAGCGCCATCTCGAAGCCGTCGACGGCGCGGGGGAGGCGGACTCCCGGTTCGGCGGCGACGGCCTTTGCGAGGGCGGGGTCCTGGGCGAGGGTCTCGTCGATGGCGGTGGGGTCGGCGTCGAGGTCGAGCAGGCGGCGGCAGCGGGCGACCGCGGGGGCCAGGTCGCGCATGTCGGCCAGGCGCAGGGTGGCGGACACGTGCCCGTCGGCGGGGGTCAGCGCGACCTCGCCGGCCCCGTGCGGCAGCCGCAACCCCCGGCGGTACGTCCCGTCGCGCACCTCCTCCACGCCGGGCAACGCCCGCACCGCGAGGAAGTCCAGCAGCGCCGCCGCGTGCATCGGCGGCCGGTACGCCAGCCGCAGCGTGATCGTGCCCGCCCCGCCGGTCGCGGGCCGGCCGCCCCGGCTGACCCGCAGCTCGGACGGGGCGGCCGCGTACACCTCCAGGACCGTGTCGTTGAACTGCCGGACGCTGCCGAACCCGGCGGCGAACGCGATCTCGGCCATGCCCAGGCCGGTGGTCTCGATGAGGATCCGGGCGGTCTGCGCGCGCTGGGCGCGGGCCAGTGCGAGCGGTCCGGCGCCCAGTTCGGCGCGGAGCATCCGGTGCAGGTGGCGCTCGGTGTAGCCGAGCCGGGCCGCCAACCCCGGTACGCCGTCCCGGTCGACCACCCCGTCGGCGATCAGCCGCATCGCCCGCCCGACCACGTCGGCCCGGACGTCCCACTGCGGGGAGCCGGGGGCGGCGTCGGGGCGGCAGCGGCGGCAGGCCCGCAGCCCGGCGCCCTGCGCGGCGGCGGCGGACGGGAAGAACCGGACGTTCTGCCGCTTCGGCGTCGTCGCCGGGCAGGACGGCCGGCAGTAGATCCCGGTCGAGGTCACGCCGGTGTAGAACCAGCCGTCGAACCGCTGGTCACGGCTGTCCACGGCTCGGTAGCACCGCTCGAAGTCCAACTCCACGCCACCGATACTGCCTCGCTGGTCGGGGCGATGGCTGGCGGGATTCGGACCTGGCCGTGCGGGCGGCCGGCGGGGCCCGGCGCAGGGCGGCCTCCGCCCGGAAGATCGGCGTGCCGGTCCCCGGTGAGCAGGTACGCGACCCGCATCAGCGCCGGAGTGCGGCTCGCCACGAAGTCGGCCAGCCGGGCCCGTTCGTCCTCGTCCACCCACCCTCCCCGTTCTCACTGTCGCAGTTACAGACGCCCCAGCTCAGGCCAGCTATCCCTGGCGCGGCAACGATTTCCGGTCCGAAAGTGTCGGTAGCGGGCGGTACCGTCCCGCCACCAACTCAAGAAAAGGTGCGGGGGATGGCGAGCGTGGCCGGGCGAGGTGCCCGCTGATGCGGTCCGGACGGGTCCGGCTGGACCGCGCGGTGGTGCAGGGCTTCTACGACCGGATGCGGGTGGTGGCGCCGGCAGCCTACGGCGCGATCGAGCGGGACCGGGCCGACGACCCGGGGCGGGCCTTTCCGGAGACCGCCTGTGGCCGGCTCGCCGGTTCGCTGGATGTGGCCGGGCTGCGCGCGCTGGGCATGTGGGCGCACCACTGGTGTGTGCGCTTCTACGACGACGACACCCGGGTGGGTCTGCGGCTGGTTCGGGAGATCGCCGGCCGGGCCGGACTGGGCTGGACCGTCGACGAGGTGCGCTGGATGCTCGACGAGTCGTACGCGGCCGGCCCGGCCGCCGCGCACCGGTTCGTGCTGCCGCGTGCCGCGGCGGCGGAGTTGTCGCCCGGCGCGCTGCCCGAGTGGGTGGACCGCGATGGCCGGCCCCCCGGCTGGCGGCGCCTGCTCGCCGGCTGACCGGGCAATTGGCCGACCACCATCGCCGCGACCGCCACGGCGAAGCCGGCGAGCTGCACCGGGCCGAGCGCCTGGTCGAGCACCAGCCAACCGAGTGCGGCGGCGGTCAGCGGGCTGAGCGCGCCCAGCACCGACACCCGGGTCACCGGCAGCAGCGCGACCCCCCGGAACCAGAGCGCGTACGCCCCGGCGGTGCCGACCAGCCCGAGCCAGGCGTACCCGAGCAGGGCGGGCCGGTCCGGTGCGGCTGGCGCGCCCTCAACGGCGGCGGCCAGCGGCACGATCATCAGGCCGCCCGCGACGAGCTGCCAGCTCGTGGCCGCGAGGGTGCCGACCCCGGCGGGCCGGCCCCAGCGCCGGGTGAGCACCAGCCCGGCGGCCATGGCGGCGGTGGCGGCGAGGCCGGCCGTGATGCCGAGCGGGTCCAGCGCCGCCCCCGGTCGCAGTACCACCAGGGTCACGCCCAGCGGCGCGGCCAGCGCGGCGAGCAGCGCCGGCCGGCCGGGCCGGGTGCCGAGGGCGACCACGCCGAGCGCGGCGACCAGCAGCGGTTGGGCGGCGCCGAGCACGGCGGCGGTCCCGCCGGGCAGCCGGTACGCGGCGAGGAAGAGCAGCGGGAAGAAGGCGCCGATGTTGAGCGCGCCGAGCAGGGCCGAGCGCCACCACCAGACGCCGCGCGGTCGACGGCGGGTGAGCGCGAGCAGCAGCAGCCCGGCCGGCAGCGCCCGGAGCGCGCCGCACCAGAGCGGCCGGTCGGCGGGGAGCAGCTCGGTGGTGACCAGGTAGGTGGTGCCCCAGGCTGTCGGTGCGGCGGCGGTCAGCGCGGCGTCGGTCCAGCGTCGGTTCATGGCGCGTCCTTACCTTGTCGTTAAGTATCTCAGAGCTAAGCTAACCAGTGTCGAGTGAAAGGGGAAGGGCGAGATGCGGCACAATCCCGGAGTGGCAGCAGCGGACGAGGTCGACGTGATCGTCGAGCAGTGGCGTCGGGAACGGGCCGGGATGCGGCCCGAGCCGATGGCCGTCTTCGGCCGGATCTACCGGCTGGCCCGGCTGGTCGGCGACCGCCAGGAGAAGGTGTACGCCGACTGGGGTATCGGCCGCGGTGAGTTCGACGTGCTCGCCGCCCTGCGCCGTTCCGGCGAGCCGTACACGCTCGCACCGAAGGCGCTCGCCGCCGGCCTGATGCTCACCTCCGGCGGGATGACCGGCCGGCTGGACCGGCTGGAGCGGGCCGGCCTGGTCCGGCGTACGCCCGAGCCGGCCGACCGGCGCGGGCTGCGGGTCACCCTCACCGAATCCGGCCGGC
Organism: Micromonospora inositola; assembly: GCF_900090285.1. Taxonomy (NCBI): domain Bacteria; kingdom Bacillati; phylum Actinomycetota; class Actinomycetes; order Micromonosporales; family Micromonosporaceae; genus Micromonospora; species Micromonospora inositola. The sequence goes on from NZ_LT607754.1 coordinate 2,827,740, forward strand.
GGGTGGTCGAGGAGTCGGTCGAGGCCGGGCTGGCCGTGCAGCGGCGGATCCTCGACGCGCTGCCGCCCGAGGAGCAGGCGCGCCTGGCCGACCTGCTGCGTACGCTGCTCGCCGCCGCCGAGGCGGAGGCCTGAGCGGTCGCAGGGCGGCGGGGAACGGAGGGCGGGGCTGCGCCCGCCGACGCTCGTGTCGGAGGATGATCGTGACCGCCAGCCACCGACCGGGAGGACGACCGTGCCCGCCAGCGAACCGACCATCGTCGCCACCAGCATGGGCTTCTCCAGCCGGTGGCGCGGCCCGTACGACGCGCAGCCCGGCCCGGTCTTCGACCTGATGGCCGAGCTGGCGCAGGCCGGTGACGCGCCCCGGATCTGCTACCTCAACCAGGCGGTCGGTGACCAGCCGACCTCGTTCACCCTGTTCTACGGCGCCTTCGCCGGGACCCGGTTCCGTCCGTCCCACCTGGCCCTCTTCCCGATGCCCAACGTCGAGGACGTGCGAGCCCACCTGCTCGCCCAGGACGTCATCTGGGTGGGCGGCGGCAGCGTGGCCAACCTCTGCGCGGTCTGGCGGGTGCACGGCCTCGACGAGATCCTGCACGAGTGCTGGCAGGCCGGCGTGGTGCTGGGCGGGGTCTCCGCCGGGTCGATCTGCTGGCACCTCGGCGGCGCCACCGACAGCTTCGGCCCGACCCTGCGGTCCTTCACCGACGGGCTGGGCTGGCTGCCGTACGGCAACGGGGTGCACTACGACGGCGAGGAGCAGCGCCGGCCGCTGATGCACAAGCTGGTCGGCGACGGCACGCTGCCGGTGAGCCACTGCACCGACGACGGGGTGGGGCTGGTCTACCGGGGCACCCGCCTGGTCGAGGCGGTCGCCGACTGCGAGGGCGTCGCGGCGTACGAGGTGAGCCGGGCCGAGGACGGCAGCGTCCGGGAGACCCGGATCGAGCCCCGGCTGCTCGCCTAGACCCGGTCCTCGAAGGCCGCGCAGACGGTCGCCCGGACCTGCGGACCCTCGATCGCCCGGAGCAGCTCCCGGGCCAGCGCGATCTGGTGGTCCTCGTCCACCGTCCGGTCCATCGGGGTCAGCTCGACCCGCCACCGGAAGTAGAGGTAGTCGTCCTCGTCGGTCGCGGCCAGCCGCGGGTCGGCTCCCTCGTTGGGGTTGATCTCCAGCAGGTTGCCCCGGACGTCCACCGAGTCACGCCGGTAGGGGACCGCGTCGGGCAGCCGGGTGCGGATCCGCCTCCCCGCGGGCCTACGGCACCGAAGAGGGTAGCAACGCGGTGCCACCTGCCGGTGACCGTCGTTGACAGCGCGTGGTGGGCCGGGGACGGGCGGTCGGCGCACCTCTCCGGACGCCGGCCGGCAGGGCCAGGTCGGGGGCCGCGTAGACTGGCGGCCCGTGAGCCTCACCATCGGGATCGTCGGCCTGCCCAACGTCGGCAAGAGCACCCTGTTCAACGCGTTGACCAAGAACGACGTGCTCGCGGCGAACTACCCGTTCGCCACCATCGAGCCGAACGTCGGCGTGGTCGGGCTGCCCGACGAGCGGCTGGGCACGCTCGCGGAGATCTTCGCCTCGCAGAAGGTGCTGCCGGCGCCGGTGTCGTTCGTCGACATCGCCGGCCTGGTCCGGGGCGCCTCGAAGGGGCAGGGCCGGGGCAACGCGTTCCTGGCGAACATCCGCGACGCCTCGGCGATCTGCCAGGTGGTGCGCGCCTTCTCCGACCCGAACGTGGTGCACGTCGATGGCAAGGTCTCCCCGGCCGACGACATCGAGACGATCAACACCGAGCTGATCCTCGCCGACCTCCAGACCCTGGAGAAGGCGCTGCCGCGGCTGGAGAAGGAAGCCAAGCTCCGCAAGGACCGGGCCGCCGCGGTCGAGGCCGCGAAGAAGGCCGTCGAGGTCCTCGACGGCGGCACCACCCTGTACGCCGGCGCGGCCGCCGCCAAGATCGAGCTGGAACACCTGCGCGAGCTGCATCTGCTCACCACCAAGCCGTTCCTCTACGTCTTCAACGTGGACGAGGCCGAGCTGGGCAACGCCGAGTTCCTCGACGAGCTGCGGGCGCTGGTCGCCCCGGCGGAGGCGGTCTTCATGGACGCCAAGATCGAGTCCGAGCTGGTGGACCTGCCCGAGGAGGAGGCCCGCGAGCTGCTGGAGTCGATCGGCCAGCACGAGCCCGGCCTGAACCAGCTCGTCCGGGTCGGCTTCCGCACGCTCGGGCTCCAGACGTACCTGACCGCGGGTCCCAAGGAGGCGCGGGCCTGGACCGTCCCGGTCGGCGCGACCGCGCCGGAGGCCGCGGGCGTCATCCACTCCGACTTCCAGCGCGGCTTCATCAAGGCCGAGGTGGTCTCCTACCACGACCTGGTCGCGGCCGGTTCGATGGCGGCGGCCAAGGCCGCCGGCAAGGTCCGGATCGAGGGCAAGGAGTACGTCATGCAGGACGGCGACGTCGTGGAGTTCCGCTTCAACGTCTGAATCCGCCGCCCGTGGTCAAGGTGCTCGGGTCGATCAGGGTGAGCTGGCAGCGTGGTGGCGAGCAGGCAGCAGGTCGGCGGGACGGTAAGTACGGCACTCAGGCTCGGAGCTCGAAACGCAGAGCGTCAGTAGGCATGCCGCCAGCCGCTGATTGGCTCTCGACCTGGAACGGCGCGCAGGGAGACTGGACATCTGATGCCGTACTTGAAGGAGTTGTGATGCAGGTAGCCGTGGTCACCTTCGACGGGTTCAACGAGCTCGACAGCTTCATCGCTTCCGCGCTGATCAACCGGTGCCGTAAGGACGGCTTGGAGGCCTTCATTACGACGCCGACGCCGGTGGTCACGTCGATGAACGGCGTCGAGGTGACCGGGCAGCGCCCGATGGAGTTCGTGACCGAGGCCAGCGTCGTGCTGATCGGTAGCGGAGTGAAAGCACGCGACGTGGCCGCCGACGACCGGCTGCTCTCTATGTTGCCGCTCGACCCTTCGCGACAGCTGATCGGTTCGCAGTGCTCCGGCGCGCTGGTGCTCGCCCGGCTCGGGTTGCTGGATGGCATGCCAGCTTGCACGGACATGAAGAGCCGGCCCTTTGTCGAAGCCTGCGACGTCACCGTGCTGGACGCGCCGTTCTACGCCGAGGGGAACATCGCTACGGCGGGCGGTTGCCTGGCGTCCCAGTATCTCGCCACGTGGGTGATCACCCGAATGCTCGGGGAGAACGCCGCGCGCGACGTCATCGGCTACGTGGCTCCGGTCGGCGAAAACCAGGAGACTGTCGAGCGCGCCATGCGTGCCGTCCACGCGGGCGAGCTTGCACTGCGCTGACGCCCCGCGATCAGCCGTTTGGGGCCGCCTACAGTTATGGCGACGACTCCTGAGAGCCTCGTCTGGGCAGGCGCCTGCTACGCCTCGCGCCCCGTCGACTCGAGGACGTGCTTGAGCCGGGTGAGGTCGGCCGCCACCAGCTGAGCGTCGCGGGCGAAGTCCTCGTCGCTCATGCCGGGCAGCCGGCGCAGCGTGAACACCACCTCGCAGGCGCTCCCGTCCCGGATCACGCGCATCGGGTTGTAGACGGTCTCCCCGGAGGGCAGCGTCACGTCGTGGTCGAGGACGCCAAACTCGTTACGCGGGACGAAGGCGAAGCCGACCCGTCCCGTCGTCGTCTCGACGTACCACTGTCCGTCCACGTTCTCCACCGAGGACCCGAGACCCGGCGCCCACCGAGGTAGATTCGCCGGGTTCGACGCGTACTCGTACACCTCGGTGGCCGGCCGGTCGATCCGCTCGGACAGCTGCCTGGATTCCGACGCCACCCCCGGATCATGCCACCGGCGGCCCGCTGGTGGGAGGCATCGACCGGCGACCGACGTGGTGGCGGCGGGATCACTCCGCGAGTTTCGTCGTGTCGCGCGCGCCCTGGAAGTTGATCCGCATCACCACGCGCCGCGGGGTCGGCCGGGTCACCTCGGTGAATCCGGCGTCGGCGAAGATGTTGCGGCTGCCGACGTAGAGCTCGCCCCAGGTGACCACCTTGCCCGGCTGCATGATCATGGGGTAGCCCTCGACGGCTCGGGCACCGCGCTCCCGGGCGAAGTCGACGGCCGCGGCGGCGAGCGCGCCGCTGACGCCCCGGCGCCGGAAGCCCACCCGGGTGACGAAGCAGGTCACGGCCCAGACGCCGGCGTCTGCCGGGTCCTCGCCGCGGCCCGACCACACGACGCGGCTGCCCAGCAGGTGCACGTAGACGGCGCGCGGCTGGACCGCGCACCAGCCGGCGGGCTCCCCGTCGAGGTAGGCGACCAGGCCGCTCGTAGTACGGGCCCGGGGTTGGCCGCACCGGGTCTCCTCGCGTAGCCGCCGGGTGCGTTCCTCGACGGACTGCGACCGCCACTCGGCGGGCGTGGACTGGAACCACTGGCACTGGCACTCGGCCGCGTTGCCGCGCGTGCCGAAGACGGCCTGCAGGTCCTCCCAGCTCGCCTTGTTGGCGGGCAGGACGGAGATAGAGGCGTCCTTGGCCTTCCCGGTCGTGTCCGCCATCGTCGCCACACCGTCCCTCCGGATTCGGCCGAGCCCTCGCGTCCGGCACGACGAAGAGGTTGCCCACCAGGTGCGCGGACGTCAACAAGACCGCCCGTGACTCCTATTGCATCGAAGCGGATGTCGGGATCGTCGGACTGGACCAGGCACATCATTCTCGGCGAATCGACCGCCCTCGTGCGGGTTCATGCGGGGCGGGTCAGCTCGACCTCGTCGCCCGGCAGGACCTCGATGGTGCCCTTGGGGTCGCGGATCTCCAGGACCGGCACACCCTCGTCGAGCTGCATCGACCGGCGTTCGCCGCCGCTCGGCATCCGCGCGATGACCGATGCCCCCGGCGGCAACTCGACCTGCCGCCGCTGCGGAGTCTCCCGGACGTGGCTGCCGTGTCCTCGCACGGTGTTGACCAGCCCCTCGGAGCGCAGAAGTGAGATTGCCATCCGCACGGCCTCACGGCCGATCCCGTACTCCTGAGTCAGCCGGGCCTCGCTGGGCAAAGCCGACCCGGGCGTCAGCTCTCCTGCCTCGATCTGCTCGCGGAGGAGGTCGGCAAGCTGCACGTAGACCGGTGTGTGCGACCGCGGATCGATGGCCATGACACATAGCCTCATTCCCCCGTGCGCAGGTGTGGTTGTGCCCCTGAGCCCCTGACCGTATAGTCGCAGTGACGGTCGGTGCTCGGGCGGAAACGCTCGTCTGGCTGACCCCTGATGAGCAGCCCTGCTGCCGTACCGCTGAGTGGAGCTGCGGTGGTGGGGCGGGGTGGTCGGCCCGCGCGCGGCGGGCGGGTGCGGCCACCCCTTCCATCCCGAGTGCGCAGAAAGGTGGGACGGTCATGCGTGGCTTCTTCCGGCGGGGCCGAGACGAGCCGGCGCAGCGGGGGCCGGGGAACTGCTACCGCTCCTCGACGTACGTCCCGCTGGCGCCCTGGCAGGTGCGCGAGCGACGGTTCCGGTCGACCCGGTTCGGCCGGCGCGGTCTCGATCCGGCCGAGGTGGCGGAGTTCCTCGACCGGGTCGCCGCCGACCTCACCGCCGCCTACCGGGCACTGGGTGACAGTCGGCAGGAGACGGCCCGGATCAAGGACGCGCTGCGGCGCTGGCAGTCCGAGCAGAACCAGCAGTGGGTCAACGCCGGGCGGTACCGCTGATGGTCGAGCGGGAGCGCTTCGTCATCCACCTGCCGGTGGCCGCCGGCGACCTGGTCGGCGCGGTCCGGCTGGCCCGGGTGGTGGCCCGCTGGGCGAGCCTGCTGTCCGCGGCCGATCCGGGGGAGACCACCGTCTCCGCCGAGGACGACCAGGGCGTACGCCATCGGGTCTTCTGCGACCTGCGGCTGCCGGGCGGTCGGCGCTGCCTCCTCCGGGCCGACCACGACGGACCGTGCGCCCGCCGGCTGACCCGCTGAGAGCCTTCCGCGCGGGCCCGGACGTGGGGTCGTCAGCCGTCGCGGAGGGCGTCGTCGACGCCGGTCTCGCGGCGGCCGAGGTGGACGGGGTCGCGCCCGGAGAGGACGTCGACCGCCGCCTTCACGCAGGCGCCGTACTCCCGGGTGGAGCTGGCCCGCCACCGCTGGGCGTACCGTCGCGCGGTGTCGTCGCCGACCCCGTTGGCCTCGATGCCGAGGTGCCGGCACAATGCGACCGCGCGGGGCAGGTGGAAGGACTGGGTCACCACCGTCGCGCGGTCCACCCCGAAGATCCGCTTGGCCCGTGCGCACGAGTCGTACGTGTCGAAGCCCGCGTAGTCCATCACGACCTTCTCCGCCGGCAGGCCGTGGTCGAGCAGCCAGCGCCGCATCGCCTCCGGCTCGTTGTAGCCGGCGTGCATGTTGTCGCCGGACACCAGGATCGCGCGGACCTTGCCGGCGGTGAACAGGCGCTGCGCGATCTCCAGCCGGGCGGTGAGAAACGGCGACGGGGTGCCGTCCGCCTCCACCTTCGTGCCCAGGACCAGGGCGACCGGTTCGTCCGGCACGCCGGCCTCGGTGAAGATGTGGCCCTCGGCGCCGCCGCGGATCCACGCCACGCTCGCGACGGTGCCGCCGGTCAGGAGGACCGCCGCGACGATGACCGCGAGGAACGCGCGGCGTAACCGGCGTACGGCGCGGTGGTGAGTGGCGCACCACCGGTTGATGATCGCGAATCGCCCCCACATTCGGACGATTATCCCCGTCATGGTCGCGCAACCCGGGCCGGCCCGGGTTGCCGTGGCGCGGCTACGACGTTGACATGTGACCAGATGGTCACCTATGTTGAGGTCGTGCCCGATGACGACCTCGTGTTCAAGGCGCTCGCCGACCCGACCCGGCGCTTCCTGCTCGACCTGCTCTTCGCCCGCGACGGGCGGACCCTGACCGAGCTGGAGTCCGAGCTGGAGATGACGCGCTTCGGCGCGATGAAGCATCTCCGCGTCCTCGAGGACGCGAGCCTGGTCGTCACCCGCCGGTCGGGTCGGGAGAAGTTGCATTTCCTCAACCCCGTGCCGATCCGCCAGATCCACGACCGGTGGATCGACAAGTACACCGCGCACCACGCGTCGGCACTCGTCGACCTGAAGACCGAGTTGGAGGACCGATGATGACCAGCAGCACGCGCACCGTCCAGGTGCACCGGATCTACATCCAGGCCACGCCCGAGGCGGTCTGGACGGCGATCACGAATCCCGAGTGGAGCGAGCGGTACGGCTACCGATCGCCCGCCCACTACGAGCTGCGCCCCGGCGGCCGCTACCAGGGCCTGGCCAGCGCCGAGATGAAGGCGACCGGCGTGCCGGAGGTGGCCGTCGAGGGTGAGGTCGTCGAGGTCGACCCGCCGCACCGCCTCGTGCAGACGTGGCACCCGGTGTGGGGCCCGGAGGCCGCCGCCGAACCGGCCACCCGCCTGACGTACGAGATCGAAGAGATCTCCTCCGGCGTCACCCGGCTGACCGTGGTCCATGACGTCACCGACGCGCCGGGCGTGGCGGCGCTGGTTGCCGGGGAGGTACCCAACGCCGGAGGCGGCTGGAGCGAGGTGCTCAGCGACCTCAAGACGCTGTTGGAGACCGGCAAGCCGCTGGCCTGCTGACCGTGGGGCCGGCGATGGACAGCCAGTCCGCGAGCACGTTGGCCTGATCAGTCGGCGGCGCGGGCGATGACGACCAGTTCTCCGTCGTCGCTCGCGCCCACCGGCTCCCGGCCCCAGCCGCCGTGGATCCGCTCGACGGTGAAATGGGCGGTGGCCAGATCCGCCCGCAGCTCCGCCTCGGTCCTGAAGCGCAACGTGCCCGGGCTGCGCAGCTCGTCGCCATCGGGCAGGAGGTAGTGGTGGACGAAGCTGACCAGGCCGTCGCGTACCTCGGTCAGCTCGGTCCAGGCCTCGACCGCCGTGCCGTCGGGCAGCGCGACCCGGCGTCGCGAGTCGTGGGGGGTCCAGCGTTCCCACCGGCGGGCCGCCGGGTCGCGGGAGTCGAAGACCAGCCGGCCGCCGGGCACGAGCGCCCGGCGCAGGTCGGCCAGCGTCCGCCTCCAGCCGTCCTCGGCGCGGATCTCCTGCGCCACGTGGCTGGTCAGCACCGCGACGTCGTACGCCGCTTCCGGCAGGACCTCGGCCGTGCCCTCGATCCAGGTGACCCGGTCGGCGCCCGGCTTGGCCCGCGCGGCGTCGAGGGCGGCGCGATGCGGGTCGACGCCGGTGACGGTGTGGCCGGCGGCGGCCAGCGCCAGGGTGAGGCGGCCGGTGCCGCAGCCGAGGTCGAGCACCCGGGCCGCCGGGGTCTCGTCGACCGCCGCGAGGAAGAAGTCGTCGTCGCGGCCCCACCGGTTCTCCGCGTCGTAGATGGCCGCGGGACGCCGGTCCATTCAGGCCGCGTCGTTCCGGCGGATGATCTCGCGGACCACCCGATCCAGCTCGGCGCGCTTGGCCTCGTGCGCGTGGAGATCCGCCATGACTGATCAGGATAGGGGTCAGGAGATGTGGTGCAGGATCACGTTGTGCACGTGGTGGCTCTTCTGCGCGCCCCGGAACTCGACCTCGTAGGTGTGCGTACCGACGTGGATGGCGATCGCGCCGGTGGAAAAGAATGAACCGCCCCACGACTTGTTGCTGACCACGCTGACGCTGGTGATCTTCGAGTACGGGATGCTGGTGATGGCGTACCGCTTGCCGATGAACGATCGGTCCTGGATGATCACCCGCCGGTCGGTCAGGCCGATGAATCCGGTGCCCGCGCCGACCGCGTCGTAGACGGCGATGATCTGCTCGCCGTCCAGGAGCCCACTCTGGACCTGCTGGAACTGTTCCTTGCGGTCGTACGTCACGTTTGCCATGCGTTCCAAGGTAGGCAGCCCGCGCCAACAGCCGGCGGAGCGCCCGCGCTGGAGACCAGCGCTCGCGTCCGGGCGACGACGAGGAACTCGCCGTGGCCCACCGGGACGGCCGACACGACGGAGCCCCGCCGCGCATCGGCGGATTCGCGGCGGGGCTCCGGTGCGACGTAATGGTCAGCCGTTGGTGCGCGGGTCGTCGTCCCGGGTGCGGCTGCCGGCCTTGGCCAGGCCGCGGCTGATCAGGTAACCGACGGTCAGCAGCGTGATGTACCACCAGGCCTTGTCGGCGGCGAAGTAGTCGCTCCCGTTGTTGGCGGCGCCGTCGCCGACGGCGTTCGAGGCGATCAGCACGCCGATGACCGACAGCAGGTAGACGGCCAGCTCCGTGGTCTTCCACGCCGGCTTGGTCTCCTCGCCGTGCCGGTGCAGGTGCCGGACGTCGCGGTCGAGGTGGCCGGCGTGCGCGTGGTCGATGTCGTCGGTCGCGCGGGTCGTGCTCGCAGTGGTGGGCGTCGTCATGTCAGCTCCCGAGAAGGTAAACGTATTAAGGTGACAAAACCCTTATGCGGGGGTTGCTGCTCTCCCGCGGGGTTCAGTTACCCCGTACGTACTTCGCCGGAAACAAGGTTTTTCAGCCTTCTTCCAGGCCCGCTCGATCGGGCCCGTGATCTGCCGTCGGGCGGAGACCGTGCGGGTCAGGAGTCGGTGACCGCGCGGAACGCGTCCTCGATGCGGGCGGCCAGCAGGACCTCGCCCTCGGTGAGCGGCTCGCCGTCGCCGTGCCCGACCCGGATGTGGGTCTGGTCGGCCCGGCGGCTGATCTCGGGGCGCAGGCGCAGCGCGTCCGCGACCACCTTGACCCTTTCGGTCAGGGCCGCGTGCTGGGTGTCGTCGAGGACCATGGTCCGGCGGATCTGCTCGCCCTCCCGGGTCCATCCCGACAGCAGGGTGAGCGCGTCGCTGAGGTAGTCGTGCTTGGAGCGGCCGCTGAACAGCACGCGCATCACCGCACCTCCCAGGCGTCGTTGCCGGCTTGTGGCCAAATCGTCGCCGCCCCGTGTCCTCGTAGACGACCTCTAGTCTGTCGTCGCACGGAGGGTGTGTCCACGCCCACACTTCCGTGTTCTGTTGACCTGACGGCCGACTCCGCTACCCAAACCGCCGATTGATCTGGCACGCTGGACGCCCGTGCGGACCGAACGGGTAAGCGGAAACGGACAGGCCGACCGGCGCGAGCCGAAGGTGGTCGTCGGGGCGGCGATCATCGCCGACGGGCGGGTCCTGGCCTGCGCGCGCTCCGCGCCGCCCGAGGTCGCCGGGAAGTGGGAGTTTCCTGGCGGCAAGGTCGAGCCGGGGGAGACCGAGACCGCCGCGCTGATCCGTGAGTGCGCCGAGGAACTCGCCGTACGCGTGGAGATCGGCGACCGGATCGGCCGCGACGTCCGGATGGCGCACGGTCGCTCGGTGCTCAAGGTGTACGCGGCCCGCCTGCACCACGGCGACCAGCCGAAGGCGCTGGAGCACTCGGAGCTGCGCTGGCTCACCGCCGCCGAACTGGACTCCGTCACCTGGCTCCCCGCCGACGCCCCGATCGTCGCCGCCCTCCGCCCGCTGCTCGCCACCGGCTGACGCGGAAGCGGACACGGGGGCGAAAACGGGACGGGGGCCGGCGGCAAGTCGCCGCGGCCCCCGTCTTCGTTGTTGTCGTCGTGCTCAGTGCTTCGGCTCGTCCTGGCTCGGGTGAGCGAAGTTGAGGTGCTCGGGCGGCAGCGGGAAGGTGACGTCGTCGCCGAACGGCGACGGCGCGGCCGCCCGGTCGAAGGTCAGCTCCGTCAGCGGCAGCTTGCCGTTGGCGTCGACGGGCGGGGTGGTCGGGTGCGGCACCTGGCGGTGCCAGTTCACGCCCTGCTGCGCCTCCGTCTCGTGGCGCGGGTCATGCGAGCCCCCCGCGTGCGAATGCACGCCGCCGTGGGCGGCGGCGGAATGCACCGCGCCGCCGTGCTGGGCGCTGGTTACGAAGGTCTGAGGCACCTGACCCCTCCGGAAGATCTTGCTACCAAGCCACACGAGGGGATCGTACCTGCGGTCGACGACCCGCTCCTTCATGGGGATGATCCCGTTGTCCGTGATCTTGATGTGCTCGGGGCAGACCTCGGTGCAGCACTTGGTGATGTTGCAGTAGCCCAGACCCTGCTCGGCCTGCGCGTACTCCTTGCGGTCGGTCTTCGCGTCCAGCGGGTGCATGTCCAGCTCGGCGGCCCGGATGAAGAACCGCGGGCCGGAGAAGGCCTGCTTGTTCTCCTCGTGGTCGCGGATCACGTGGCAGACGTTCTGGCACAGGAAGCACTCGATGCACTTGCGGAACTCCTGCGAGCGCTCGACGTCCACCTGCTGCATCCGGTAGTCGCCCGGCGCGACGTCGGCCGGCGGCGCGAAGGCCGGGGTCTCCCGGGCCTTCTCGTAGTTGAACGAGACGTCGGTGACCAGGTCCCGGATGACCGGGAAGGTCCGCAGCGGCGTGACCGTGACCGTCTCGGCCTCCTCGAACGTCGACATCCGGGTCATGCAGCTCAGCCGCGGCTTGCCGTTGATCTCCATCGAGCAGGAGCCGCACTTGCCCGCCTTGCAGTTCCACCGGCAGGCCAGGTCCGGTGCGTCGGTGGCCTGGAGCCGGTGGATGACGTCGAGGACCACCTCGCCCTCGTTGACCTCGACCGTGTAGTCCTGCAGGTCGCCACCGGTCTCGTCGCCCCGCCAGATACGGAACTGTCGCTTCGCGGCCGGCTTGCCGGCCGCCTGGGATTTCTGCTCACCCATTTCGTCAGCTCTCCTTCTGCGCGAGGGCGTCGAACTCGGCGAGCTCCTCGTCGGTCAGGTACTTGGACAGCTCGGCACGGTCGAAGAGGCGGATCAGCTCGCCCCGCATCGTCGGCAGCGGCTTGTGGGTCAGCCGGACGGTGTCGCCGTCCAGCGAGCAGACCAGGTTGACCTGCCGCCACTTCGGGTCCATCGCCGGGTGGTCCTCCCGGGTGTGGCCGCCGCGCGACTCCTGCCGCTCCAGCGCCGCCTTCGCGGTGCACTCCGAGACCACCAGCATGTTGCGCAGATCCAGCGCCAGGTGCCAGCCCGGGTTGTAGCGCCGGCCGCCGGCCGCACTCACCTTGGCCACCCGCTCGCGCAGCTCGGCCAGCCGGCTCAATGCGTCCACGAGCTCGCCCTCCCGCCGGATGATTCCGACCAGATCCCCCATCACCGCCTGGAGGTCCTGCTGGAGGGTGTACGGGCTCTCCCCGGTGTCCCGCTGCAGCGGCGCCAGCGCGGTTTCCACCGCGGTCTCCACCGCCGTGACCGGCACCTTCGGACGCGAGGTCAACTTGTCGGCGTACGAGGCGGCGTGGCCGCCCGCCCGCTTGCCGAAGACCAGCAGGTCGGACAGCGAGTTGCCGCCGAGCCGGTTCGAGCCGTGCATGCCGCCGGAGACCTCACCCGCGGCGAAGAGCCCGCGCACGGTGCCGTACGCGGCGCCGGAGTCCGGCTCCACCTCGACGCCACCCATCACGTAGTGGCAGGTCGGGCCGACCTCCATCGGCTCCTTGGTGATGTCGACGTCGGCCAGCTCCTTGAACTGGTGGTACATCGACGGCAGGCGGCGGCGGATCTCCTCGGCCGGCAGCCGGGAGGCGATGTCCAGGTAGACGCCGCCGGCCGGCGTACCGCGACCGGCCTTGACCTCGCTGTTGATCGCGCGGGCGACCTCGTCGCGGGGGAGCAGCTCCGGCGGACGCCGGTTGTTGTCCGGGTCCTTGTACCAGCGGTCCGCCTCCTCCTCGTTGTCCGCGTACTGCTTGCGGAAGACGTCGGGGACGTAGTCGAACATGAACCGCTTGCCGTCGGAGTTCTTCAGCACGCCGCCGTCACCGCGCACCGACTCGGTGACCAGGATGCCCTTCACCGACACGGGCCAGACCATGCCGGTGGGGTGGAACTGGAGGAACTCCATGTTGATCAGGGTGGCCCCGGCGCGCAGCGCGAGGGCGTGACCGTCCCCGGTGTACTCCCAGGAGTTCGAGGTGACCTTGTAGGACCGGCCCACGCCGCCCGTCGCGAGGACCACCGCGGGGGCCTCGAAGAGGACGAACTCGCCGGACTCCCGGTAGTAGCCGAACGCGCCGGCCACCCGCTCCCCGTCGAGCAGCAGCTCGGTGATGGTGGTCTCGGCGAAGACCTTGATCCGGGCCTCGTAGTCGCCGAGGTCGCGCTTGTCCTCCTGCTGGAGGGAGACGATCTTCTGCTGGAGGGTACGGATCAGCTCCAGGCCGGTCCGGTCACCGACGTGCGCCAGGCGCGGGTACTCGTGGCCGCCGAAGTTGCGCTGCGAGATCTTCCCGTCCTTGGTGCGGTCGAAGAGCGCCCCGTACGTCTCCAGCTCCCAGATCCGCTGCGGCGACTCCTTCGCGTGCAGCTCGGCCATCCGGAAGTTGTTGAGGAACTTGCCGCCGCGCATGGTGTCGCGGAAGTGCACCTGCCAGTTGTCCCGGCTGTTCACGTTCCCCATCGCGGCCGCCGCGCCGCCCTCGGCCATCACCGTGTGCGCCTTGCCGAACAGCGACTTGGAGATGATCGCGGTCTTCTTGCCGGCCAGCCGGGCCTCGATCGCCGCCCGCAGGCCGGCGCCGCCGGCCCCGATCACGACGACGTCGTAGTGGTGTCGTTCGATTCGCGTCTCAGTCATGTCCAGGGCCTCTAGTTGATGAACCGCAGGTCGTTGAACCAGCCGGCCGCCACCGCCATGACGTAGAAGTCGGTGAGCGCCAGGGTGCCGAGGGTGATCCAGGCGAGCTGCATGTGCCGGACGTTCAGCCAGGAGATGAACGTCCAGGCCTGGTAGCGCATCGGGTGCTTGGAGAAGTGCTTGAGCCGGCCGCCGATGATGTGCCGGCAGGAGTGGCAGGAGATGGTGTACGCCCAGAGCATCACCACGTTGGCCAGCAGGACCAGGTTGCCCAGGCCGAAGCCGAAGCCCTTCGGCGAGTGGAAGGCGTAGATCGCGTCGTAGGTGTTGATCAGCGAGATGATCGCGGCGGCGTAGAAGAAGTAGCGGTGCAGGTTCTGCCCGAGCAGCGGGAACCGGGTCTCCCCGCCGTACGCCTGGTGCCCGTCCGGCACCGCGCAGGCTGGCGGCGACAGCCAGAACGACCGGTAGTACGCCTTGCGGTAGTAGTAGCAGGTCAGCCGGAACAGCAGCAGGAACGGCAGGGTCAGCGCCGCGTCCGGGATGATCCACCAGCCGGGCAGGAAGCTGCCGAAGTGCGAGGAGCCCTCGACGCACCGGTCCGTCACGCACGGGGAGTAGAACGGGGTCAGGTAGTGGTACCCGTCCACCCAGTACCACTTGTGCATGAAGACCCGGACCGTCGCGTACGCGACCCAGGCGCTGAGCCCGATGACGGTGATCAGAGGCTGGAACCACCAGCGGTCGGTCCGCAACGTCTTCGCCGCGATCGCGGCGCGTGCCCGCGCCCCCCGCGGCCTCGTTGCCGTTGATGTCATTCGAGTCGTCTCCCTGACGGGGCCCTCGCGGGCGGCGGATCAGTCGTACCGGTCAGCGGACCGGCGAGACCGCGTCCACTGCCACGTCTTGCGCACGCAGGCGACCACACCGGCGTACCGGCGCAGCTAAGTGACACACGTTACGCCGATCTTCGCGGCCCGGCCGCGCAACGCAGTGTCCCGTGTGTCCCGCACGTTGGAAAGCCCCCGGAGCATGATCGATGTCCGGCCGTTAGGAAAGATCGACCGGCGCGCGTCAGCCGGAGGCCCCGCCGGTGAAGTTCCAGGCGGCCAGCCGCAGCGGCGGCGCCTCCCACCAGACGCCGTCCATCCGATCCGGTTGCCGGACCGGCCGCCGGCCGAGGCCCAGCACCGCGCCGGGGCCGAGCGCCCGCGGGTACGACTCGGTGAAGCGGAAGTCGCGGACCGCCCGGGTCGGCACCCCGTCCTCGACCAGCCAGACCCCGTTGCGGGTCAGGCCGGTGATCACCAGGCGCTTCGGGTCGAGCACCCGGGTGTACCAGAAGTCGCTGACCAGCAGCCCTCGCTCCACCCCGGCGATCAGTTCGGCGGTGTCCCGGTCGGCCACCGCGCCGGCGCCCCCGACCGGGTCGTCGCCGGCCGGCCCGTCGTCGCCGGAGCCAGCGCCGCCGGTTGCGGCGACGAGGCGGATGTTGTGTGGGATCGGCCCGAAGGTGGCGCTGCCCGGCCCGCCGTGACCGGTCGAACCGGTCCCCGCCTGCGCGCCGCCGCGCCGGTCGTGCGCCACCGCCCGGGTGACACCGCCGTCGACCAGGGCCAGCGCGCGCCGGGCGGTCCCCTCCGGGTCGTACGGGAGGGCCGAGCCGTGCAGCGGGTCGTCGACCAGGGTCACCGCCGGGTCGAACTGGGCCACGCCCGGCTCGGCGAAGGACTGCCGCTCCGCGTACCGCTTGCCGTTGAAGCCGTACCACGCCAGGTTCTGCAAGAGGTCGGCGACGGCGGCCGGTTCGAGCACCACCTCGTACCGGCCCGGGGGCAGCTCGACCGGGTCGGCGGCGGCGCGCGCCTTGGCGGCCGCCCGGGCGCCGAGGGCGGCGCCGTCGAGGTCGGCGAGGCGGTCGGCGCAGAGCCGGGCGACCCCGTCCGCCCCGCCGGTCCGCGCGATGCCGTCCATCGCCGCCTCGGCCGAGCGGCCCCGGGCGCTGTGGCCCGCGGAGTTGGCGAACGCTCCGGATCGGTGCGCGGTACGGCAGTAGCCGGCCGCCTCCAGCCCACCGGCGGCGTCCACGAAGGCGCGTACCCGGGCGGCACGCTCGTCCGGGTCCGCGTCGGCGGTGGCCTCGTCCCAGTCGGGGGCCGACGGCACCGCCGACGGCGGGGTCAGCCCCGGCCAGGCCGGGTCGGGTGGGCCGAGCCGCGCCGCGGTCAGCGTCCGCTCGACCAGCGCGTGCAGCCCGTCGGGGGTGACGATGCTGCCGCTGCCGGCGGCGGTCCGGCCGTCGACGTGCAGCCGCAGCCGCACCCCGACGGCCGACTCGGCGACGTTCTGGTGGATGAAGGAGTTGGCGAAACGGGTCAGCGCCAGCTCGAACCGGCTCGCCACCACCTCGGCCTGCGCGTCCGGCCCGGCGAGCCGGCGGACCAGCTCCACCACCTGACCGGCGATGTCCAGCTCGCTCATGCCCGCACCCCCACCCGGACGTTGCGGAACCGGGCCGGCGCGGCCGGGTGGCCGGTGTGGCCGGTCTGGCCGGGTTGACCCTTGCCGCAGTTCGGTGTGCCCCACGGGACGATCTCCGAGGAGAGCATGTCCATCGACCGCCAGAAGAGCGGGCCGATCCCGGTGTATGTCGGGTTGCGCAGCATCCGCCCGCGCCGGCCCTTCTTCACCTCCCAGCCGATCTCGCAGCCGAACTGGAAGTTGAGCCGTTTGTCGTCGATGGACCAGGAGCGGTTGAGGTCCATCAGGACCCCGTCCTCGGTGGCGGCGATGATCTCGTCGAGGGTGTGCGGGCCGGGCTCCAGGCCGACGTTGGTCATCCGCACCATCGGCAGCCGGGCCCAGCCGTCGGCGCGTACGCTGCCGCCGTGGTCGAGACCGGCGACGGCGGCCGAGTCCCGGCCGGCGAGCACGCCCACCCACCGCCCCTCGCGGACCGCGTCCCGCTTCACCGCCGGGGAACCCTCGTCGTCGTAGCCGAAGCTGCCGAGCGCGCCGGGCAGGGCCGGGTCGATGGTGACATTCATCAGCTCCGAGCCGTAGCGCAGCGTGCCGAGCTGGGCCAGGTCCAGCCAGGACGTGCCGGCGAAGGCGGCCTCCCAGCCGAGGATCCGGTCCAGCTCGATCGCGTGCCCGACCGACTCGTGGATCTGCAACGCGAGCTGCTCGCCGCCGAGGATCAGGTCGGTCTCGCCGGCCGGGCACTCGGGGGCGGTGAGCAGCTCCCGGGACTCCTCGGCGATCCGGGCCGCGTGCGCGGCCAGGTCGAGGGAGGTGACCAGCTCCCAGCCGGTGGTGCCGTACTGGCCCCGGTAGCTGGGATAGGAGCGGCGCTGCGTCTCCCCGTCGCCGATGGAGGTGGCCGAGATGCCGCCGCCGCACTCCCGGATCCGCTGGTCGATCCGGTGCCCCTCGCTGGAGACGAACCACTTGGCGGTGTCCCAGATCTGGTAGAGCCCCTCGGCCAGGTCGGCGCCGTGCTCCCGCATCGTCCCGGTGGCCCGGACCAGCAGATCGCCCTTGTCCGACAGGGGCACGCCGAGCGGGTCGACCGCGCAGCCCGAGGCCCAGCTCGCGGTGGTCGCCTCGACGGGTACCAGGTCGATGGGCGGGCCGGGGACCCGCGCGCTCGCGGCGGCGATCCGCGCGGCGCGCCGGCCGGCGTCGCGGGCCGCCGCGTCCGACAGATCCGGTACGGCGTGGAAGCCCCAGCTCGACCCGACCAGCGCCCGGACCCCCAACCCGATGCTCTCGTCCTGGGTCAGCTCCTCGATGTCGCCGTTGCGGGCCGACATCGACTCGTAGCGGCGGTGCATCACCCGGGCGTCCGCGTACCGGGCGCCCGCATCGAGGGCGGCCTGGACGGCGGCGGACGCCGCGTCGAACTCGGTCATGCGCTCGACCCTAGGCGAGCCGACCGACATCCGTCAGGGGACGAGATCCTCCGGCCGGATCGTCGCCCGCACCGGCTCGCTCAGCTCCAGGACCTGGCCGGGCTTGGTCACCGACTGCTCCTTGTAATGGCTGTAGTGCCGACGGTGGAGATGCAGGGTGCCGTTCTCCTGCTCGATCAACAGGTACCACTCGATGCCGGCAGCCGCGTAGTAGTGCATCTTGAGCACCTTGTCGGTGGCGGCGTTGCTCGGCGAGATGATCTCGCAGACCAGCCGTACGTCCCTGGCGTCGACGTTGAGTTCGTCGAAGTCGATGGGGCCGGTGATGACGAGGTCGGGAATCGGAATGCGACCGGGTCGGAGCCGTACGTTGACCGCTTCGAGCACGTGCAACCCGGCCGCGCGCGCGGGGACGCGCAGTGCCGCCCGCAGCTCGCCGGAGATGTTCTGGTGCCGTGGGGTGGGGGCTGGGGTCACGTGGAGGCTCCCGTCGAAGAGTTCGACGCGTTGCTGCGTCTCGCCGAGGGCGAGGTACTCCTCTTCGGTCCACGGTCCGTCGTGCCCGAACACCGCCGCGGTCATGGTCACCTCCACCTCATGCCGGCGGGAATCCTCCCGTGGTTGCCGCAACCATGGTCGCACCTGAGGTGCGACCGCGGTTGAACGACGTCGAGTTGCCGACGTGAATATGCAGGTGAGGGCTGTTCAGGTCCGATGCTGACTCGTTACGCTGAGCCCCGCTGACAGCTGCCGCTCTGTAGCTTATTTTCGCCCTCAGATGTTTGCTGTAGGTTCTCTTCATCACTGAGGGAGGCGTCATGGGCAGGTCGGAGTCGGCGCCGTCCGGGGAACCGGACCGCCCCGAAGTGCCGGAGCAGCGCCCCGGCGAGGGGCCCTATCTGCGGGTGAACGACCTGCGGGTCCGCTTCGACACCGAGGACGGCGTGGTCCGCGCGGTCGACGGGGTGTCGTTCGCGGTCGAGCGTGGTCGCACGCTGGGCATCGTCGGCGAGTCCGGCTCGGGCAAGAGCGTCACCTCGCTGGCCATCCTCGGCCTGCACAACGCCAAGCGCGCCACCATCACCGGCGAGATCTCCGTCGGCGGCCGTCAGCTGGTCGGTCTGCCGGAGGAGCAGGTGCGGCGGCTGCGGGGCCGGGACATGGCGATGATCTTCCAGGATCCGTTGTCGGCCCTGCACCCGTACTTCACGGTGGGCAAGCAGATCGCCGAGGCGTACCGGGTGCACCATCCGAGGGCGGGGAAGCGGGAGGCCCGGCAGCGGGCGGTGGACATGCTGGATCGGGTGGGGATTCCGCAGCCGGCGAAGCGGTTCGATCAGTATCCGCACGAGTTCTCGGGTGGGATGCGGCAGCGAGCGATGATCGCGATGGCCCTGGTCAACGACCCGGATCTGTTGATCGCCGACGAGCCGACGACCGCCCTGGACGTGACGGTGCAGGCGCAGATCCTGGATCTGCTGGCTGATCTGCAGGCGGAGTTCCATTCGGCGATCATTCTGATCACGCATGACCTGGGTGTGGTCAGTCAGGTGGCCGATGACGTGTTGGTGATGTACGGCGGTCGGGCGGTGGAGCACGGGAGTGTGGAGCAGGTGTTGCGGCGGCCGCAGCATCCGTACACGTGGGGGTTGTTGTCGAGCGTGCCGTCGTTGCGTGGTGACGCGGACGCGGATCTCGTGCCGATCAAGGGCAACCCGCCGTCGTTGATCAACCTGCCGTCGGGCTGCGCGTTCCACCCCCGCTGCCGGTACGCCGGCCGCAACGGCAACCGGTCGAGCACCGAGGTGCCGGAGCTGCGCCCGGCGGGAGAGGCCGGCCACCTGGTCGCCTGCCACCTGCCGGCCGACGAGCGCGCCCGGCTCTACCGGGAGGACATCGCACAGGTGGGGGTGGCGCGATGAGCGGGGACGCCGAGCCGCTGCTGCGGGTCCGCGGCCTGACGAAGCACTTCCCGGTGCGGGACGGCTTCCGGTCGACCGGAGCGGTCCGGGCGGTCGACGGGCTGGACTTCGACGTGCGGCCGGGGGAGACCCTGGGGCTGGTCGGGGAGTCCGGGTGTGGGAAGACCACGACGGGTCGGATGCTGGTGCGGCTGCTGGAGCCGACCGCGGGCACGATCGAGTTCGCGGGGCGGGACATCACCCACGCCCGGCGGGGTGCGTTGCGGCCGTTGCGGCAGGACCTGCAGATCATCTTCCAGGACCCGTACGCGTCGTTGAACCCCCGGCACACCGTGGGTCGGATCGTGGCGATGCCGTTGCAGGTCAACGGGATCACCCCGCCCGGCGGGGTGAAGAAGCGGGTCCAGGAGCTCCTCGAGCTGGTCGGGTTGAACCCGGAGCACTACAACCGGTACCCGCACGAGTTCTCCGGCGGGCAGCGCCAGCGCATCGGCATCGCCCGCGCCCTGGCGTTGCAGCCGAAGCTGATCGTCGCCGACGAGCCGGTCTCCGCACTGGACGTCTCCATCCAGGCGCAGGTGATCAACCTGCTGCGGGACCTGCAACGCGACCTCGATCTGGCGTTCGTGTTCATCGCCCACGACCTGGCCGTGGTCCGGCACTTCTGCCACCGCGTCGCCGTCATGTACCTGGGCAAGATCGTCGAGATCGGCGACCGCGACGACATCTACCAACGCCCCCAGCACCCCTACACCCGGGCGCTGCTGTCCGCGATCCCCGACGTCACCACCCTCGGCCCCGCCGGACGCATCCGCCTCACCGGCGACGTCCCCACCCCACTCAACCCGCCCTCGGGCTGCCGCTTCCGCACCCGCTGCTGGAAAGCGCAGGACCGCTGCGCGACGGAGGAACCGGCACTGGTGCCCCGCGGCGGCAACCAGGCCACCGCCTGCCACTTCCCCGAGACGGGAACGATCAGCCCGGACCCAGGGCCGGCCGGCGAGAGTTCCGCCGGGCCGGTCGACGCGACCGCCGCGGAGGTGTCGAAATGAGCCTGTCCCCGGTCGAGGGCGTGGCACTGGCCGAGATCGAGTCCACCGGTGCGGGTCCCGAGGAGAAGGCGCTCGTCGGTCGCTCACCGGGCCAACTGGTCTGGAGCCGGCTGCGGCGCGACCGTACGGCGCTGGTCAGCGGTATCGTGCTGGCCCTGTTCGTCCTGGCGGCGTTGGGGGCGCCAATGATCCAGCGGATCTACGGGGTGTCGCCGAACGAGCAGTTCGGGGACCTGCTGGACGCCACCGGCATGCCCCTCGGCTACGTCGGCGGGGTCAACTTCGACCACTGGTTCGGGCTCGAACCCGGCCTGGGCCGGGACATCTTCGTCCGGATGATCTACGGCATCCGCACGTCGCTGCTGATCGCGCTCGGCGCCGCCGTGGTCACCTCGACGATCGGTGTGGTGCTCGGGATCCTCGCCGGTTACCTCGGCGGGGTGGTCGACGCGGTGATCGGTTGGATCACCGACGTCGCCTTGGCGATGCCGTTCCTCGTCTTCGCGCTGGCCGTGGTGCCGACGTTCTCGCTGCGCTTCTACGGCCCCCGGGACGCGGTGCCGACCTGGTTCGCGGTCACCACGTTGATCGTGGTCTTCGCCGCGTTCGGTTGGACCGGCACCGCCCGACTGGTACGCGGGCAGGTGGTGTCGCTGCGCGAGCGGGAGTTCGTGGATGCGGCCAGGGCCAGCGGCGCCGGGCTGGGACACATGCTCTTCCGGCAACTGTTGCCGAACATCTGGGCCCCGATCCTGGTGTCGTTCTCGCTAGCGGTGCCGGCGTACGTGACCGGCGAGGCGGCGCTGTCCTTCCTCGGCGTCGGGCTTCCCGAGTCGGTGCCCAGCTTCGGCCGGATGATCTACCGCAGCATCGACTACCTGCAGACCGACCCTGCCTACGTTTTCTTCCCCGGCATCACCATCTTCGCGCTCGTGCTGGCGTTCAACCTCTTCGGCGATGCGCTCCGCGACGCGCTCGATCCGAAGTCGTCACGGTAAGGGGTACTGCGCATGATGCGCTTCCTGCTGAAGCGGCTGCTGCTGGCGGTCTCGGTGCTGCTGGCGGTGAGTATCGTCAGCTTCCTGATGTTCTTCGCGCTGCCCCGCGACCCGGTGACCGGCATGTGCCCGAAGAACTGCAACGCCGAACGCCTGGAACGGGTGCGTACCGAGCTGGGGTTGAACGACCCGAAGGTGGAGCAGTACGCCAACTACATGAAGGGCATCTTCGTCGGCCGCGACCTGGGCAGCGCGCAGGGCGGGAAGTGCGAGGCGCCCTGTCTCGGCTACTCCTACGTCAACAGCGAGGCGGTCAGCGACACCTTCGCCCGGGTGCTGCCGGTGACGTTGAATGTCGTCCTCCCGGCGGCGGTGCTGTGGCTCGCCCTCGGGGTGGGACTCGGCATGATCTCCGCGCTGCGGCGAGGTTCGCTGCTCGACCGTGTCTCGATCGGGCTTACCCTGACGTTCGCCTCGTTGCAGCTCTACTTCGTCGGCGCCGTGCTGTTGCTGATCTTCGTCTACACCCTGAGGATCCTGCCGACGCCGCGGTACACGCCCATCTTCGACAATCCGGTGGAGTGGGCGCGGGGACTGGTGCTGGCCTGGGTCACCCTGGCGCTGCTCTTCTCCGCGATCTACGCGCGGCTGTCCCGGGCGCAGATGCTGGAGACCCTTTCGGAGGACTTCGTTCGCACGGCCCGGGCGAAGGGCATGCCGAAGCGGCAGGTCTACGGCCGGCACGCGCTGCGGGCGGCCATCACGCCGATCGTGACGATCGCTGGCCTGGACGTGGGCGGCGCGCTCGGCGGCACGGTGATCACCGAGACCACCTTCGGCATCCAGGGGCTGGGTCGTACCGCGGTGGAGGCGGTCCGGCAGGGGGACCTGCCGACGATCATGGCCACCGTGCTGATCTCGGCCCTGTTCGTCGTGATCGCCAACGTCGTCGTCGACCTGCTCTACGCGTTCATCGATCCCCGGGTACGCCTCGGCTGACCTCCCGGCGCGTCCGGGTGTCGATCGTTGTGGCCCCGTTATCTGCTCGAAATTTACCGCGAAGGAAACCTAGGCGAAGCTTTCCTTCATCGGACCCGGAGGAGTGAGTATGCGAGCAAGACTCGTCACCGCCATGGGCGGTGCGATGGCACTGGTGGTTGCCCTCGGCGCGTGCAGCAAGAACACCGGCGACAGCACCGACAACGTGGACGCCAACAAGCCGCGCACTGGCGCCATCGCGACGGACCCCAAGGACTCCCTCGGGCCGGCGCCGGAAGTGCCCGGCGCGGCCAAGGGCGGAACCTTCTACATCCTGCGGGAGAACAAGATCTCCCACCTGGACCCCCAGCGGGTCTATTCGTTCGCGGGCCTGATGGGCAGCCAGCTCTACGCTCGCTTCCTCACCACCTTCAAGGACGACGGCAAGGGCAACGTGACCCTGGTCGGCGACCTGGCCGAAACCCCCGGCACGAACGTGAACAACGACTGCAAGGTCTGGGAGTTCAAGATCAAGCAGGGGGTGAAGTTCGAGGACGGTCGGCCGATCACCTCCAAGGAGATCGCGTACGGCATCGCCCGCTCGTTCGACCCGGACCTCACCGGCGGCCCGACCTACCTGCAGGAGTGGCTGGCCGACAGCCCGCAGTACGACACCAAGTGGGACTTCAAGAAGAACAAGACGTCGCTGCCGCCGGGGCTGAGCACGCCGGACGCGCAGACGCTGCGCTTCGAGTTCAACAAGCCCCGGTGTGACCTGCCGTTCGCCGTGTCGCTGCCGGCCACCGCGCCGCTGCCGGCCGACAAGGACACCGGGGTCAACCTCGACTCCCAGCCCTTCTCCTCCGGCCCGTACAAGATCACCAAGCACACTCCGGGCGTCGAGATGGTGCTCGAGCGCAACCAGAACTGGGACCCGGCCACCGACCCGGTGCGCCACCAGTACCCGGACAAGTTCATCTGGTCCTTCGGCGCCGACAACGCCACCCAGACCAACCGGGTGCTCGCCGGCACCGGCAACGACGCCGCGGCCGTGGCCAGCGGTGGCGTCCCGTCCGAGCTGATCGCCAAGGTCACCGGCGATCCCAAGCTCAAGGAGCGGATGATCGTCGCCGCCACGCCGAACGCGTACCGGCTGAGCATCAACACCAGCCGGGTCACCGACCTGTCCGTGCGGCAGGCGATCAACTACGCGATCGACCGGAGCAGCATCACCAAGAACCTCGGCGGCCCGTACGGCGCGCTGCCGCTCACCACGCTGCTGCCGCCCACCACGCTCGGCTACAAGAAGTTCGACGCCTACCCGGCCGGCGAGAGCGGCAACCCGGAGAAGGCGAAGGAGGTGCTCGCCGGCAAGTCCGTCAGCCTGGTGCTCGGCACCTCCGACGACACCCCCTCGCAGGAGACGGCGACCCAGGTCAAGAACGCCCTCGAGAAGGCCGGCTTCACGGTCACGATCAAGCCGATCCCCGAGGACGGTTACCTCGACGCGGTGAAGAAGAAGACCAACCCGTGGGACCTCTGGGTCGACTCGTGGGCGGCTGACTGGCCCAGTGGCGCCTCGATCCTGCCGGTGCTCTTCGACGGCCGCAACATCAAGGCCGAGGGCAACAGCAACACGTCGCAGCTCAACAACGACGCGATCAACGCGGAGTTCGACCGGGTGCTCGCGCTCGACCCGGCCAAGCAGGCCGACGAGTGGAGCAAGCTGGACGAGCGGCTCATGAAGGAGTCGGCACCGGCCGTGCCGCTGTACAACGAGGTCGTCTCCGTCGCACACGGCGAGAAGGCCGGCGGAGTCTTCGTGGGCAGCATCTTCGGCTGGCCGAGCTTCGTGGACGCCTACGTCAAGCCGTAACAACACCGCACGGTCCGCCCCCGGTCGACAGCGTCGTCGGCCGGGGGCGGTCGCGTCCGTGGCCTCAGCGCAGGTAGGTGCGGAGGAAATCGAGTTCCAGCCTCAGCAGGCGCTCGGCGGTGCCGCCGGAGGCCATGTGGGTCGCCCCGGTCAGCGGCAGCACCGCGTGCGGCCGGCCGGCGGCCAGCAGCGCCGCCGAGAGCCGCAGCGTGTGCGCGGCCAGCACGTTGTCGTCCACCAGGCCGTGCACCAGCAGCATCGGCCGGGCCTGCTCGGGGCCGCCGACCGGCTCGGCGGCCAGCTCCACCAGCGAGTGGTGGG
Source organism: Micromonospora inositola (assembly GCF_900090285.1). Classification (NCBI taxonomy): domain Bacteria; kingdom Bacillati; phylum Actinomycetota; class Actinomycetes; order Micromonosporales; family Micromonosporaceae; genus Micromonospora; species Micromonospora inositola. Next base: position 2,852,376 of record NZ_LT607754.1, read on the forward strand.
CGTAGACGTCCATCCCGTCGTCCGGCAGGCCCAGGTAGCGCTCGGTGTAGGCGGTGTCGTACAGCGTCCAGTCGGTGACCGGAGCGCCGACGATCGCGCACCGGAACAGCTCCGGGTGGCGCAGCACCGCCAGCCCGGCCAGCCAGCCGCCGAACGACCAGCCCCGCACGGCCACCCGGTCCAGGTCCAGGTCCGGGTGCTTGTCCGCCAGGGCGGTGAGTGCGTCCACCTGGTCGGCCAGGATCACGTCGGCCAGCCGCCGGTGGATCGCCTTCTCGAACGACGGGGCGATCCCCGGGGTGCCCCGGTTGTCGACGGTCACCACGGCGAAGCCCGAGTCGGCCCACCACTGCCGTTCCAGCCAGGCCGCCCGGGCGGCGATCACCTCCTGGTGCCCGGGGCCGCCGTAGACGTCCAGCAGCACCGGCAGTCGGGTGCCCTTCACGTGGTCGGTGGGGTAGAGCACCGCGCTCGGCAGCCGCCGGTCGGTCACCCGGACCAGCGTCGGCCTTGGCGCGTACGGCGGGTTGGCGGCCAGCGAGCGGAGCTGCGCCACCTCCCGGTCGCCGTGCCAGACGGACCACCTGGTCCCCGGGTGCTCCAGCGAGGCGGCGCCGACCACCAGCGTCGCGCCACCGATGGCGGCGGTGTGCCAACCCGGGTCGCCGCTCATCCGGCGGGCGTCCACGCCGCCTCCGATGGCCGTCCGGACCCGGAACAGGTGCCGTTGGCTCGGCTCGCCCTCGCTCGCCTCGACCAGCAGGTCCGCCGGGCCGTTCGGGCCCGCGGGCAGCCGGCCCACCACCCGGCGTACGTAGAGCGACGGCGGGGTGAGCAGGGTGCCGTCGGCGAACAGACAGCGGGCGTCGTACCCGTCGTGGGCCAGCTCCCCGCCGACCAGCACCCGCCCGTCCGGCAGGTGGGCCGGGGTGCCGGGGATCGGCTCCACCCAGCGCGGATCGGCCAGCTCGGCGTGCACCTGGGTCTCGCCGGTGCGCGGGTCCACCGCGAGCACCAGGCCGTGCTGCTGGGACCGGCGCAGCACGGTGATCAGCGGCCCGCCGTCCGCCCAGTCCACCGAGGTCAGGTACGGGTAGGTCTCGCGGTCCCAGTGCACGTCGACCCAGCCGCCGTCGAGGTCGAGCAGGTGCAGGCTGACCTCGGCGTTCTGCCCGCCCGCCAGGGGGTACGCGATGGTCGTCGGCGGGCTCGCCGGATCGGCCGGGTCGTGCAGGTGCCAGTGCGGCAGCCGGGACTCGTCCACCCGCGCGGCCAGCACCGAGCGCCCGTCCGGGGCCCACCAGTAGCCGCGGAAGCGGTCGAACTCCTCCGCCGCGATGTGCTCGGCCAGACCCCAGGTGACCCCGCTGTCCTCGCCGGCCAGCAGGGTGTCCGTGCCGTCGGACTCGACCACCCGCAGCTGGCCCCGGCGCACCCCCTCGGCGGCGTCGGTGACGTAGGCCAGTCGTTCCCCGGTCGGATCCGGCCGGGGGTCGATCACCGGGCCGACGGTGGCCACCTCGACCACGTCGCCGTGCACCAGGTCCGCCCGGAACAGGCGGCCGGCCAGCGGGAACACCGCCACCCGGCCGGCCGCGTCCAGGGCGTACGAGCCGATGCCGGCGGCGCTGAGCCGCAGCCGTTCGCGCAGCGCCCGCTCGCCCGGCGCCAGCGCGGCCGGATCGGCGTCCGCCTCGAGCAGGGTCGCCGGGTCGGCGACCAGCCGCTCGTCGGCGGAGGCGACGTCCAGCAGCCAGAGCGCGTCGGCGGGATCCTCCGGACCGGACGAGCGCAGGAAGATCACCCGGGAACCGTCGTCGGCGACGGAGACGGCGCGCGGCGCCCCGTGGCTGAACCGGCGGGTACGGGCGGCCAGCTCGGGAAAGTCCACAGTTCGGATCGTAGAGCCGTGTCGGGCGTGATGTGGCCGACCTGCGTGGACGCGTCAGGCTCGGTCGGAGAGGACCGCCGGATAGAGTGACGGTCGTGACGACGCTGCCCGACCGCCGCCTGCTGCTGGTCCACGCGCACCCCGACGACGAGTCCATCGGCACCGGTTCGACCATGGCGCACTACGCCTCGACCGGCGCCCACGTCACGCTGGTGACCTGCACACTGGGCGAGGAGGGCGAGATCCACGTGCCGGAGCTGGCCCAGCTCGCCGCGGCCGAGGCGGACCAGCTCGGCGGGTACCGGATCGGCGAGCTGGCCGCCGCCTGCGCCGCGCTCGGCGTCACCGACCACCGCTTCCTCGGCGGCGCCGGCCGCTACCGCGACTCCGGGATGATGGGGCTCGCCACCAACGAGCACCCCCGCGCCTTCTGGCAGGCCGACCTCGACGAGGCCGCCGGGCACCTGGTGGAGATCATGCGGGAGGTACGCCCCCAGGTCATGATCACGTACGACCCCAACGGCTTCTACGGGCACCCGGACCACATCCAGGCGCACCGGGTCGCGATGCGGGCGGTGGAGCTCGCCGCCGCCGAGGGTTTCGCCCCGGCGAAGGTCTACTGGACGGCCATGCCGCGCAGCGTGCTGGCGGCCGGCCTGGACCACTTCGTCGACTCGTCGGACAACCCCTTCGCCGGCATCGACAGCGCCGACGACCTGCCCTTCGGCACGCCGGACCCGGAGATCGCCGCTCGGATCGACGCCACCGAGCAGCACGTCGCCAAGGAGGCGGCGATGCGGGCGCACGCCACCCAGATCCCGGCCACCTCCTGGCTCTACTCGATCGCCGGCAACTTCGGCGCGGAGTTCATGGGGGTGGAGTACTTCACCCTCGCGGTCGGCGAGAAGGGCCCGGGCAGCGGCCCGTACGGCTGGGAGGACGACCTGTTCGCCGGGCTGGCGCTGGACGGGCCGGACCGGTCCCCGGTCGCGGCGGCCGGCCTCCGGTGACCCTGCCGACCGCGCCGATGTCGGTCGTACCCGAACAGGAGCCCGCCACGCCGCCCGCGCGCCCGCGGCCGGCGGTCGACCTCACGCTGCGGGTCGCCGGCGGCCTGGTCGCCGTGCTCGCCGGGGTGCTCTCGGCGGTGCTGGAGCTGCTGCTCGCCACCGTGCGGGTGGGCGGTCAGCTGATCGGCGTGTCGGCGCTGGTGGCGATCGGCGCCGGCATCGCGCTGAGCTGGTTCGCCCACGAGGCGGTCGGCACCCGGTGGGCGGTCGCGCTGCCCGCCGTGCCGTGGTTCGCGCTGATGGCGGTGGCCTCGGTCCGGACCACCGAGGGGGACCTGCTGGTCTCCGGCGACAACTGGGTCGGGCTGGCGATGATCGTCGCCGGGGCGATGACGTTCGCGGTGATGGGCTTCCGGCAGATCCTCGCGCCGCAGCCCACCCGTCGAGGGTGATGACGCCGCACCGGTCGCGGTGGTAGATATTCCTGCCAGGGAGTCCCGTCGCAGGGGCGGGCGGTACGGCGGGAGGGGTGCGATGAGGGAGCGGTGGCGCGCGGTCGGCGTGCTCGCGGCGGCGCTGTTCACGGTCAACGTGGTGGCCCGGCTGGTCATCAAGTTCGGCTTCGCGGGCGACGACACCGCCGCGGACCGGGTGTCGCTGGTGATGTTCGTGGTGATCGGGCTGATCCTCGCCGCGATGGCGTTCCGTTGGGGGCGCGACCGTTCGGTGGGCCGCTGGGCCGGTGACCTCGCCGCCGCGGTGGGGGTGGCGCTGGCGCTGACCGTGTTCGTCGCCCCGCTGCTGGTCGGCGAGAACCCGTTCGGCGGTGGCGCCGGGCTCTTCTTTGCCCAGATCTGGCTCTACCTGGCCGCGGCCGGGGCGGGCGTGCTGGTCGGCTACCTGATCCTCACCGCGCTCGGCCTCGACCACCGCTCGCGGCAGCTCAAGCGGTACGCCCAGCTCAAGGCCGCCAAGCCCCGCAAGGTCGTCCGCCGCTGACGCGGGGGGTCAGGCCGGGGCGACCCGGGTCAGGTAGGTGTGGTGGGTGGTGAAGCCGAGGCCCCGGTAGAGGGCCACCGCCGGGGTGTTGCGCTGCTCGACCTGGAGGAAGGCGTGGCTGGCGCCCTCCGCGACGCCCCAGCCGACCAGGGACCGGATCACCCGGCCGGCCAGCCCCTGCCGACGCGCCTCGGGCAGCACCTCGATCAGGGTCAGGCCGAGCCAGCGCCCCTGCCCGGTGACCGTGCCGCGGCCGACGGCGACCAGCCTGCCGGCGGCGTGCACCTGGGCGAAGCGGATCCGCTCCACGGCGGTGAGTACGTGTCGGGCGGCGTCCGGCAGGCCACCCTTGCGGCCGGCGGCGACGGCCAGCCAGTCGTCCGACGGCGTGGTGGTCAGCTCGATCGGCGGCAGGTCGGCGCGGCCGGTCGGGGCCGGCGGCAGCGCGGTGAGCGCGACGGTCTGCACCAGCACCGGCGGCCGGGCACCCCAGCCGCGCGCGTCCAACTCGGCGCCGACCGGCGCGGCGAGCGGCAGCGGGGTGTTGACCATGGCCGGCTGGCCGTGGTCGGCGTACCAGCGTTCGACGGCGTCCAGGGCGGCCGGGAGCGGGCGGTCCGGGTCGCCCACCGGGAGCGCCGAGTTGGCCCGGCCGGTCCAGCCGTCGGCGCTGCGCAGCCGCCAGTCGCCGAGCCGGCCGGTGACCGGCGCCGGCCAGGCCTCGTCGGCGGCCAGCTCCAGTGCGACCACCGCGCCGGCGGTCGGTCGGCGGGCGGCGGGCACCCGCTTCGCGCGGTGCACCTCGCCGACCGGGACCCGGAGCCGGCCCTGCGCGGTGGCCAGCGTGATGTGGGTCTCGCTCAGCTCGACCAGCTCGCCGAGCGCGTCGGTGAAGAGCGGCCGGCCTTCGCGAATCCCCACAATCCGGCGGACCACGATCCGGTGTCCCACGTCCTGCTGTCGGAGCACGATTCACCGTTCCCGTCAGTGTTCGCTCAAAGGTGCACCGACAGGAGTCCCGCCTTGCGGTGGGACGGTCCCGGTCTGAACCGCCGCGGCGGTGCCGGGTTGACGCTTCACAGCCACCGGCCCGCTGCAGCGGGTCTTACGGTCGGCTCCACGTCCGTTTGCCGACTCCCGGCCACTCCGGGCGTCACTGACACCAGGCGCGAGGGCGGCGAGATTCCGTGCGGCATTGAGGTCCCGATCCAAAATCAGATCGCACGATGTGCAGATGTAGTTGCGCTCGGACAGGGTCAGTCATCGGACGGCATACCTCACTCGTTGGCTCGGGGCGCTGCCATGGTAGGCCGGGGGGACGACAGAATGCTGCCGCCGAGATACTAGGCTCTTACCGTCGCGGGTGATCGCGGCGAGTCTTGCGGAGGAGAAGACCGGTGACCTACATCATCGCCGAGCCGTGCGTCGATGTGCTCGACAAGGCATGCATCGAGGAGTGCCCGGTCGACTGCATCTACGAGGGCAATCGGATGCTCTACATCCACCCCGACGAGTGCGTCGACTGTGGTGCCTGTGAGCCGGTCTGCCCGGTTGAAGCGATCTTCTACGAGGACGACGTCCCGGAGCAGTGGAAGGACTACACCGGGGCGAACTACGAGTTCTTCGAGGACCTCGGCTCGCCCGGCGGCGCCTCCAAGATCGGCAAGGTGGAGAAGGACGCGACGTTCGTCGCCGCCCAGCCGCCGCGCGGCGAGGGCCACTGAACCGGCCCGCGCCGGTCTCGTCGCGGCTGCCCGACTTCACCTGGGACACCCTGGAGGCCGCGGCCGCGACGGCCGCGGCGCACCCGGACGGTCTGATCAACCTCTCCATGGGCACGCCGGTGGACCCGGTGCCCACGGTGATCCGGCAGGCGCTCGCCGACGCGTCGGACGCCCCGGGCTACCCGCTGACCGCGGGCACTCCCGCACTGCGGGACGCCATCGCGGCCTGGGTCGCCCGGGCCTGCGGCGCCGGCGTCGACGGGCTGGGTGTGCTGCCGACGATCGGCTCCAAGGAGCTGGTGGCTTGGCTGCCCACGCTGCTCGGCGTCGGCCCCGGTGACGTGGTCGTGGTGCCGTCCGTCGCCTACCCGACGTACGAGGACGGGGCGCGGCTGGCCGGCGCCACCACCGTCCGCACCGACTCGCTGACCGCGGTCGGCCCCACCCCCCGGGTCCGCCTGGTCTGGGTCAACTCGCCCGGGAACCCGACCGGGCGGGTGCTGCCCGCCAGGCACCTGCGCAAGGTGGTGGACTGGGCCCGCGAGCGCGGCGCGGTGGTCGCCAGCGACGAGTGCTACCTCCCGCTGGGCTGGGACGCCGAGCCCGTCTCCGTGCTCTCGCCCGAGGTCTGCGGCGGGTCGTACGACGGCGTGCTGGCGGTTCACTCGCTCTCCAAGCGCTCCAACCTGGCCGGCTACCGGGCCGGCTTCGTCGCCGGCGACCCGGCGCTGGTGGCCGAGCTGCTCAAGATCCGCAAGCACGCCGGCATGATCGTGCCCGCTCCGGTGCAGGCCGCGATGGTGGCCGCGCTCGGCGACCAGGCGCACGCCGACGCCCAGCGGGAGCGCTACCGGGCCCGCCGGGAGCGGCTGCACGGCGCGTTCACCGGCGCCGGCTTCACCGTCGAGCACTCCGAGGCCGGGCTCTACCTGTGGATGACCCGGGACGAGGACTGCTGGGAGACCGTCGACTGGCTGGCCCGCCGGGGCATCCTGGTCGCCGCCGGGGTCTTCTACGGCCCGGCCGGCTCCCGGCACGTACGGGCGGCGCTGACCGAGTCCGACGAACATGTCGCGGCGGTCGCCGGCCGGCTGCGCGACTGACCACCGGGCGGCGGCGATGACTGACGGGGTGACCGACCGGCGCCCGGTCCTCGGCGAGCGGACGGCCGCGGTGGTCGGCACCGGACTGATCGGCGGGTCGGTGCTGCTGCGGCTGCGCGCGGCCGGGCTCGACGTCGCCGGGTGGGACCCGGACCCGGCCACCCGCCGGTACGCCCACGAGCAGGGCCTCGCCGCTCCGGACACCCTCGAGGAGGCGGTCGCCGGCCGGGACGTGGTGTTCCTCTGCGGTCCACTGCCCAGCCTGGCGGAGACGCTGTCCCGGGCCGCCGCCGCCACCGAGGAGCACTGCGTCCTCACCGACGTGGGCAGCACCAAGGCGGAGGTGGCCGCCGCCGCCACCGCGCAGGGGCTGGGGCGCCGGTTCGTCCCCGGCCATCCGATGGCCGGCGCCGACCGTGCCGGTCTCGCCTCCGCCACCCCGGCGCTGCTCGACGGGGCGGCCTGGGTGCTCTGCCCGACCGGGTCGGGGATGGCCGCGTTCCGGCGGCTCGCCGCGCTGGTCATCGACGTCTTCCGGGCCCGGGTCGTGCCCATGTCCGCGCCGGAGCACGACGTGGCCGCGGCCCTCTCCTCGCACGTGCCGCACCTGCTGGCCGGCGCGCTGGCCGGGGCGGTGCAGCGGTCCGCGCTGCGCGAGGCGGTGCTCGCCCTCGCCGCCGGCAGCTTCGCCGACGGCACCCGGGTGGCCGGCGGCCCGCCCGAGCGGACCGCCAACATGCTGCTCGCCAACCGGGGGCCGGCGCTGACCGGGCTGGATGCGGTCCGCGCCGTCCTCGACGACCTGGCCGACGCGGTGCGGGCCGGTGACCCCGCCACCCTGACCGACCTGCTCGACGAGGGCCGGACCGCCCGCGCCGCGGTGGGGGGTCGGGTCTTCACCGCCCACCGGCGGGAATTCCCGGCCGCGGTCGACCACGCCGGGGAGCTGGCGTACCTGCGGGAGCTGGGCGCCGCCGGGGGCCACCTGACGGAGTGCCGGGTCGAGGCCGGGGCCGTCGTCTACACCGGGCGCCTGCCGGCGCCGCCCGGCTGAACCGCGACCCGCACCGCCCCGGGCGGGTCGACGCGCGGTTAGGGTGAGGACATGGCGGACGCACCGGTCGTGGCGGTACGCGGCGAGGCGTACCGGGAGGTGTCCCCCGAGCTGGCCGAGTTCACGGTGACCGCGACGGCCCGGGACCGGGACCGGGAGACGACGTTGACCCGGCTGGCCGAGCGGGCCGCCGCAGTCCGGGTGTTGCTCGACTCCGCCGGCCCGGCCATCGACCGGCGGGAGACCGGCCAGCTGCGGGTCTGGCCCGAGACGAAGCGCTCGGGCGAGCGGGTGGTGGCCTACCACGGCAGTGTGGGCACGACGGTCACGGTGACCGACTTCACCGCGCTCGGCGAGCTGATGCTGCGCCTGGCCGACCAGGACCAGGTCGAGGTGGCCGGCCCGTGGTGGTCGCTGCGGCCGGACAGCCCCGCTTACCGCGATGCCCGGCACGCCGCGATCGCGGACGCGCTGGCCCGCGCCCGGGAGTACGCGGAGGCGCTCGGCGCCCGGGTGACGGCCCTGCTGGAGTTGTCCGACACCGGTACGGGCGCCCAGCCGATGATGGCCCGCGCCGCGTTCGGCAAGGGCGCCGGCGGGCCGGCCGATGCCGCGCCGGAGCTGGAGCTCGACCCGCGCCCGCAGCCGGTGCAGGCCGCGGTGGAGGCGCGCTTCACCATCAGCGAGCCGGTGCTCGGCTGATGCCTCCGGCGCAGGTCCTGCCCTTCGACGAGTTGGCCGCCCGGGCGCGGGTCCTCGCCGACGCCGGTCCGCGGCAGCTGCTCGGCATCACGGGCGCGCCCGGGGCGGGCAAGTCCACGTTGGCCGAGCGGCTCGTCGCGGCCGTCGGGCCGGCCGCCCGGCTGGTGCCGATGGACGGCTTCCACCTCGCCCAGTCCGAGCTGGCCCGGCTCGGCCGGCAGGAGCGCAAGGGGGCACCGGACACCTTCGACGCCAACGGCTTCGTCTCGGTGCTGCGCCGGCTGCGGCGGCTGGAGCCGACCTCGGTCTGGGCGCCGGCGTTCCGTCGGGATCTGGAGGAGCCCGTCGCCGGGGCGATCGAGGTGCCGCCCGAGGTCCGGCTGGTGGTGACCGAGGGGAACTACCTCCTGGTGCAGGACGAGCCGTGGGAGGAGGTCCGGACCCTGCTGCACGAGATCTGGTTCCTCGATCTCGACGCCGAGCTGCGGCTGCGCCGGCTCACCGCCCGGCACGAGGCGTACGGGAAGTCGCCGGAGCAGGCCCGGGCCTGGGCGCTCGGCAGCGACGAGGCCAACGCCGCCCTGGTCTCCGGCAACGCCGGCCGCGCCGACCTGGTGGTACGCCTGGCCGAGCCCCCGCCTGGGTGACGGCACCGCACGGCGGAGCAGTTTCGGCAGTTGGCTGCGGTCAGGCGAGTTCGCGTACCACCCGGGCGGGGTTACCGACCGCGACCACATTGGCCGGGAGGTCCTTCGTCACGACGGCCCCCGCGCCGACCACGGTGTTCTCGCCGATGGTGACCCCGGCGAGCACGATGACCCCGCCCCCGAGCCAGACGTTGTCCCCGATGGTGATCGGCTTCGCCGCCTCCCACTTGGCCCGGCGCGGCTCCGCCTCGATCGGGTGGGTCGCGGTGAGGAGTTGGACGTTCGGTCCGATCTGGACGTCGGCGCCGATGGCGATCCGGGCGACGTCGAGGAAGATGGCGTTGAAGTTGACGAAGCTGCGCGGGCCGATGTGGGTCTGCCAGCCGTAGTCGCAGTGGAAGGGTGGCCGCACCCAGGTGTCCTCGCCGAGCGAGCCGAGCAGTTCCCGCAGCGCCGCGAGCCGACCCTCTGGGTCCTCGGCGGAGCTGGTGTTGAAGCGTTCGGTCAGCCGGGCAGCGCGGTCCAGGTCGGCGGTGATCTCGGGGTCGTCGGCGATGTACGCCTCGCCGGCGAGCATGCGTTGCCTCATGGAGTTCACCGGGCGATCATGCCGGGCCGACCCGCGATGTTGTGCCCGGACGGTCATCTTGGTGACTTCCGCGACCGGGGTCGGGGTGGTTCGCCCCGGCCCCGGCTCCGGCTGCCGTCAGTCGTTGGCGTGCAGGGCCGCGTTCAGTTCGATGCCCCGGCCGCTGCGCTGCTTCGCCTCCAGCGCCCCGGTGACCGAGTTGCGCCAGAAGAGCAGCCCGTCCACGCCGGAGAGCTCGCGGGCCTTGACCACCCGGCCGTCCGGCAGGGTGATCTTCGAGCCGGCGGTGACGTAGCAGCCGGCCTCGACCACGCAGTCGTCGCCGAGCGAGATGCCGATGCCGGCGTTCGCGCCGACCAGGCTCCGCTCGCCGATGCGCACCTTTTCGGTGCCGCCGCCGGAGAGGGTGCCCATGATCGAGGCCCCGGCTCCGATGTCCGAGCCGTCGCCGACCACCACGCCCTGCACGATCCGCCCCTCGACCATGGAGGTGCCCAGCGTGCCGGCGTTGAAGTTGCAGAAGCCCTCGTGCATGACGGTGGTGCCGGCGGCCAGGTGCGCGCCGAGCCGGACCCGGTCCGCGTCGGCGATCCGCACCCCGGAAGGCACCACGTAGTCGGTCATCCGCGGGAACTTGTCCACCCCGTACACCGCCAGGTGGCGGCCGGCGGCCCGCTCGATGACGCGCAGTTCGTCGACCCGCTCCGGCGGGCACGGCCCGGCCGAGGTCCAGGCCACGTTGGCCAGCTTGCCGAAGATGCCGCCGAGGTTGAGCTCGTTGGGCCGCACCAGGCGGTGGGAGAGCAGGTGCAACCGGAGGTACGCGTCGGCGGTGTCCTTGATCGGGTCGTCCAGCGAGCCGATCACCGTCACCACCTGGACCGTACGCAGACCGGGCAGCGCCCGCTCGCCGACCGCTTCCGGCGGCAGGTCCAGCACGTCGGCCTGGTCCTCCCCGGCGACCAGCGGCAACTCGCCGAGGCCCAGCTTGCCGGTCGGGTACCAGGTGTCCAGCACCTGATCTTCAGCGGTCACGGTGGCGAGGCCGATGCCCCAGGCAGACTGTGCGTTGGTCACGATTTTGACGGTACCGTGCCCAGCATGGAGAACCCGTTGACCCCCGAGGTCTTGGCTGATCCGGTGGCGCTCACCCGTGCCCTGGTCGACATAGAGTCCGTCTCCCTCAACGAGAAGGCGATAGCCGACTGCGTCGAGGAGGTGCTGCGGGGCGTGCCGCACCTGACCACGTTCCGGCACGGCAACACGGTGATGGCGCGTACCGACCTGGGCCGGGCGCAGCGAGTGGTGCTCGCCGGCCACCTGGACACCGTCCCGCTCAACGACAACTTCCCGTCCACCATGCGCGGCGACCTGATGTACGGCTGCGGCACCTCCGACATGAAGTCCGGGGTGGCGTTCGCGCTGCACCTGGCGGTGGCCCTGCCCGAACCGCGCTACGACGTGACGTACTTCTTCTACGAGGCCGAGGAGATCGAGTCGAAGTACAACGGCCTGACCCTGGTCTCCGAGGCGCACCCGGAGTGGCTGCAGGCGGACTTCGCGGTGCTGCTCGAGCCGACGTACGGGATCGTCGAGGCCGGCTGCCAGGGCACCATGCGGGCGATCGTCACCACGCACGGCGAGCGGGCTCACGCGGCCCGGTCCTGGCACGGGGTGAACGCCATCCACGGGGCGGGCGAGGTGCTGGACCGGCTGCGGTCGTACGAGGCGCGGCGGGTCACCATCGACGGCTGCGACTACCGCGAGGGCCTGAACGCGGTCCGGATCACCGGCGGGGTGGCCGGCAACGTCATCCCGGACCGGTGCGAAATCGAGATCAACTACCGGTACGCCCCGGACCGCGACCCGGCGGCCGCCGAGGCGCACCTGCGGGAGGTCTTCGCCGGCTTCGACCTCGAGGTGACGGACGCGGCGGCGGGCGCGGCCCCCGGCCTGGACGCGCCGCCGGCGCAGGAGTTCCTGGCGGCGGTGGGCGCGGCCCCGATCGGCAAGCTGGGCTGGACGGACGTGGCCCGGTTCGCGGCGATGGGGATCCCGGCGCTGAACTTCGGTCCCGGCGACCCGAACCTGGCCCACCACAAGGACGAGCACGTCGAGCTCACCAAGATCCGCGACGGGGCGGCCACCCTGCACCGCTGGCTGGCCCCCGCCTGACCGCCGGCCGGACCGCCCCGGAAGCGATCAAGAGGTTTGCGTCACCCGGACCGGGATCCGGTGACGCAAACCTCTTGATCAACGCTGGTCGACCGGTCAGCCGGCCGGGGTGAGGGACTGGTCCGCGGTGGGGCGGGACTCGGTCGGGTCACCGGTGAGGTCGTGGGCTTCCAACTGCCGGGCGCGGCGGCGCTCGGCCACCACGTCCCGGATCCGCCGCTGCATCTGTCGCCGGATCCGGATCATCTCGCTGTTGCTGATCACGCTTGCTCCTCCCCCGAAGGCGCGCGCCGGGGCATACCCGGTATGTGAATAGTAAGACGTACGAGCGACCGAATTAGTTGCCCAAGATCCCGAACTATTTCCCCGGCTCGCCGGCCCGCACACCCGGCCGCCCCGGCTCCACTACGGTGGCTCCCATGAGCCAGAGCAACGGGCGGCAGCAGCCCGGCCCGGACCGGGGACGGGAGCGGCACCGGGGCGCCGTCACGCTGCGCCGTGGCGCCATCCCGACCAGCACCGCGGACCAGCGGCTGCTCGACTCCCGGGGGCGCGGCGACTGGAAGACCAAGGACGCCTGGCGGGCGCTGCGCATCCTTTCAGAGTTCGTCGAGGGCTTCGACACCCTGGCCGACCTGCCGCCCGCGGTCAGCGTCTTCGGCTCGGCCCGCAGCATGCCGGAGAGCCCGGAGTGCCGGATGGCCGAGGAACTGGGCGGCGCCCTGGCCCGGGCCGGGTACGCGGTGATCACCGGCGGCGGCCCGGGCGTGATGGAGGCGGCCAACCGCGGGGCCAGCGAGGCGGGCGGCCTCTCCGTCGGGCTCGGCATCGAGCTCCCGTTCGAGCAGGGGCTCAACGACTGGGTCGACCTCGCCATCGACTTCCGCTACTTCTTCGCCCGCAAGACCATGTTCGTCAAGTACGCGCAGGCGTTCGTCGTGCTGCCCGGAGGCTTCGGCACCATGGACGAGCTGTTCGAGGCGCTCACGCTGGTGCAGACCGGCAAGGTCACCCGCTTCCCGGTGGTGCTGATGGGCGTGGACTACTGGCGCGGGCTGCTCGACTGGCTGCGCGACAGCATGGCCGCCGAGGGCAAGATCGGGCCGTCCGACCTGGAGCTGATCTGCCTCACCGACGACGTCGACGCGGCGGTCCGGCACATCGTGGAGGCCGAGGCGGTGCTCTCCGCCGAGCAGGAGGCGATCCGCGCGGAGTCGGTCGCCCGGACCGAGGCGGACCAGCGGGCCGCCGCCGACGAGGGCGGGAAGGGCTGACCGGGTGGCTGCGATCTGCGTGTTCTGCGCGTCCTCCCGCACCCTCGACCGGCGCTGGCTGGACCTCGCGGCCGAGACCGGCGCGGAGCTGGCCCGGCGCGGACACACCCTGGTCAGCGGCGGTGGCTGCGTCGGGATGATGGGTGCGCTGGCGGACGGGGCGCGGGCCGCCGGCGGGCCGACCCTCGGCGTCATCCCCCAGGCCCTGGTCGACCTGGAGGTCGCCGACCTGGCCTCCGACGAGCTGCTGGTCACCGACGGGATGGCCAGCCGCAAGACGCTGATGATCGACAAGTCGGACGCCTTCATCACCCTGCCGGGCGGTCTCGGCACCCTCGACGAGCTGTTCGAGGTGTGGACCACCGCGACGCTGGCCATGCACGCCAAGCCGATGGTGCTGGTCGACGCCGACGGCTTCTACCGCCCACTGGTCGACTGGCTGAACGCCCTGGCGGAGCAGCACTTCCTCAAGCCCGCCGGCCTCCACCTTCTCACGGTGGTCTCCACCGTCCCCGAAGCCCTGGACGCCCTCGAATCCCGCCTCACCTGACGCCCGCCGCCCCCTCGATCATGAAGTTGTTGTCGTCGATGTCGGCGTGTCGGGGTGACAACTTCATGATCAACGTGAGCTGGGGGGCGAGGGTGAGGTGGTGGCGCGGGAGGTGTCGTACGGGCGTGGTGGGATGAGCTGATGCAGGCGTACCGGCTGGTGCGTCGGCCTGCTGCGGCGGCCCCGGTTGGCGGGCGGTCCGGCGGGGCGGGGCGGGGGGACGGTCGGTCCGGAGGGACGACCGCGGCGGCTCGCCGGCCCGAGGGGCCGGCGGGCGATGACGCGTACCCCGCGACCCGGCTGGCCGACCCGGTGCAGGCCGAGGTGATGGCGCACACCGACGGGCCGATGCTCGTCGTCGGCGGTCCGGGCACCGGCAAGACCAGCACCCTGAGCGAGGCGGTCGCCGCCCGGGTCGCCGAGGGGGTCGACCCGGAGCGCATCCTGGTGCTCACCTTCGGCCGGCGGGGCGCGACCGACCTGCGCCACCGGATCGAGGCGCGGATCGCCGGGGACGGGCACCGGGTGGTCCGCGAGCCGCTGGTGCGGACCTTTCCGGCCTACGCCTTCGGCCTGCTCCGCCGGGCCGCCGCCGAGCGGGGCGAGCCGTCGCCCCGGCTGCTCACCGGCCCCGAGCAGGATCTGATCATCCGCGAGCTGCTCGACGTGGTCGGTGAGGAGCCGGAGGACGACCCGGTCGGCTGGCCGGAGGACCTGCGCCCCGCCCTGCGCACCCGGGCATTCGCCGCCCAGCTCCGCGACCTGCTGATGCGCGCCGCGGAGCGCGGCGTCGGCCCGGCCGAGCTGGCCCGGCTGGGGGAGAAGCTGGGGCGCGCCGACTGGCCGGCCGCCGCGCGCTTCCTCCGGGAGTACGTGGCCGTCCTCGCCCTGCGCGACGTGAGCAACCGTGGCTCGATCGCGTACGACCCGGCCGAGCTGGTCCGGGCGGCCACCGGGATGCTGCTGGACGACCCGGAGCTGCTGGCGGCCGAGCGTCGCCGGCTCGCCCACATCTACGTCGACGAGCTGGCCGACACCGACCCCGCCCAGCTCGACCTGCTCGCCGTGATCGCCGGCGGCGGCAAGTCCCTGGTCGCGTTCGCCGACCCCGATTCGTCCACGTACGCCTTCCGCGGCGCCGACCCGGCCGGGGTGACCACCTTCCCGCACCGGTTCCGCACCGCCTCCGGGGCGCCGGCCGCCCAGGTCCTGCTCACCACCTCGTACCGGGCCGGCCCCGGGCTGCTGGCGGCGACCGCCCGGCTGGCCCGCCGGCTGCGCGGCCCGGCGGCGCACCGGAAGCTCCGCCCGCTGCCCGACGCACCGCCCGGCTCGGTCGAGGTCCGCACCTTCCGCTCGGCCACCAGCGAGTCGGCCTGGCTGGCGCACGCCCTGCGCGAGGCCCACCTGCTCGACGGGGTGCCCTGGTCCCGGATGGCGGTGCTGGTCCGCTCGACCGGCCGACAGTTGCCGTCGCTCCGCCGCGCCCTGCACACCGCCGGCGTGCCGACCGTCGTGCACGGCGAGGACCTGCCGCTGCACCTGCAACCCGGGGTGGCGCCGCTGCTGCTCCTGCTCCGCTGCGCGCTGGAACCCGACCGGCTGGACGAGGAGGCCGCGGTCGCCCTGCTGCACTCGCCGCTCGGCGGCGCCGACCCGCTCGCCGAGCGGCGGCTCCGCCAGGGGCTGCGCGCGCTCGCGCTGGCCGGCGGCGACCGGCGGCCCTCCGGCGAGCTGATCGTGGAGGCGCTGCGCGACCCGGTCGAGCTGGCCGCGATCGACCGGCGCTGGGCGGTCCCCGCCCAGGCGGTGGCGGCCCTGCTGGAGACCGCCCGGCGGGCCGCGGCCGCCCCCGGCGCCACCGCGGAGGAGGTGCTCTGGGCGGTCTGGCGGGACAGCGGCCTGGCCGAACGCTGGGCCGGGGCGATCACCCGGGGGCGGGCCGCCACCGGGGAGCACGAGACCGCCTCGCGCTGGCGGGCCGAGGCGGCCGACCGGGACCTCGACGCGGTGCTGGTGCTCTTCGACGCGGCGGCCCGGTTCACCGACCGGCTGCCCGGCGCGCGTACCGAGGTCTTCCTCGACCACGTGGTCGGGCAGGACCTGCCCGCCGACACCCTGGCCGCCAGCGCCGACCGGGGCGACGCGGTCCGGCTGCTCACCGCGCACGCCGCGAAGGGGCTGGAGTGGGATCTGGTCGCGGTCGCCGGCGTGCAGGAGGGCGTCTGGCCTGACCTGCGGCTGCGCGGCAGCCTGCTCGGCTCCGAGCGGCTGGTCGACGTGCTGGCCGGCCGGGCGGACGGCGCCGGCACCCGGGCCAGCCTGGTCGGGCAGACCTCGGCGCTGCTGGACGAGGAGCGCCGGCTCTTCCACGTCGCGGTCAGCCGGGCCCGGCGCCGGCTGCTGGTCACCGCGGTCGCCTCGGCGGCGGTGGGCGGCGACGACCACGAGGAGCAGCCCAGCCGCTTCCTGCACGAGCTGGGCGCCACCGAGCCGCCCGCGACCGGCGGCGGACCGACGCCGCCCGACCCGAAGCCTGCCGGGCCGACACCCGCCGGACCCGGGGGCACCCGGCCCGGTGCCGGCGGCCGCCCAGGTGACGGCGCGGCGCTGACCGTAGAGGGCGAGCAGCACGACGACGGCGAGGCCGATCGGCCCGGCGCGCTGCCGGTCACCCTCCCGCCGCGCGGGCTCACCCTGTCGGCGCTGGTGGCGGAGCTGCGTACCGCGGTCACCGACCCGGCGGCGCCGCCCGCCCGGCGGCGCGTGGCGGCGGCCGAGCTGGCCCGGCTGGCCGCCGCCGGGGTCCCCGGCGCGCACCCCGACGACTGGTGGGGGCTGCGCGGCCTCTCCGACGACCGGCCCCTGGTGGACGACGGCGAGCCGGTCCGGGTCACCCCGTCGGCCATGGAGAGCGCGCTGCGGTGCAGCCTGCGCTGGCTGCTGGAACGGCACGGCGGCAGCGGGCCGGCCAGTGCCGCGCAGGGGGTGGGCAACCTGGTGCACGCCGCGGCGATGCTCGCCGAGGACGCCAGCGCCGACCGCACCGCGCTGCTGGAGTACGTGGCCGCCCGCTTCGACGCGATCGAGCTCGCCGCCCGCTGGATGGTCGGCCCGGAACGGGCCCGCGCCGAGGCGATGGTGGACAAGCTGCTTCGCTGGCTGGCCGGCAACCCGCGCCGGCTGCTCGCCATCGAGCACGAGTTCGCCGTCCGCCTCGACGACCCGCAGCGGCCCGTCCAGCTGACCGGCCGGGTGGACCGGCTGGAGGTCGACGCCGACGGTCGGCTCGTGGTGATCGACCTGAAGACCGGCAAGTCCACCGCGGTCACCGAGCGCGAGGTGGCCGAGCACCCGCAGCTCGGGGCGTACCAGGCGGCGGTGGAGGCGGGGGCGTTCGCCGAGTTCGGCGAGGAGTCCGGCGGGGCGGCACTGGTGCAGCTCGGCACGTCCGCGAAGGACGCCAAGGAGCAGGCGCAGGCAGCGGCCGGGGAGGGCCCGGAGGCCGGCTGGGCGACCGCGCTGGTCCGGCGCACCGCCGATACGATGGCCGCCGCCACCTTCGCCGCGGTCGCCAACTCGAAGTGCCGGGTCTGCCCGGTGCGCACGAGCTGCCCGGTGTCCGGGCAGGGACGCCAGGTCGTCGAACCGCCGACCATCCGAGTCGTCCGGAGCACCCGTGAGCGCGAGGAGTGAGCTTGCGAGCCCCGCAGTCGCGAACGAAGAGGGTGCCGTGACCCAGCCCGCGCTCTTCAGCACCGCGACACCGGCGCCCCGCACCGCCGACTCCGGCCCCCGGTACACCCCGGTCGAGCTGGCCAAGCTGCTCCGGCTGCCGGGGCCCACCCGGGAACAGGCGGCGATCATCGCCGCGCCGGTGGAGCCGCTGCTGGTGGTCGCGGGCGCCGGCTCCGGCAAGACCGAGACGATGGCCGCCCGGGTGGTCTGGCTGGTCGCCAACTCGTACGTCCGGCCGGAGCAGATCCTCGGCCTCACCTTCACCCGCAAGGCCGCCGGCGAGCTGGCGCACCGGGTGCGTACCCGGCTCGACCAGCTCATCCGCCGGCTGGGCCGGCAGGGGCGCGACCCGCACGACGATCCCCTCGCCGGCGAGCCGACCGTCTCCACCTACCACTCGTACGCCGGACGGATCGTCACCGAGCACGGGCTGCGCGCCGGCTACGAGCCCACCACCCGGCTGCTCACCGAGGCGTCCCGGTGGCAGCTCGTGGACCTGCTAGTGCGCAACTACGACGGCGACATGTCCGACGTGGAGCGGATGCCGAGCACCATCACCGACGCGGTGCTGGCCCTCGCCGGGGAGCTGGACGAGCACCTGGTCGACCCGGACGAGCTGGCCGCCTGGACCGGCCGGTTCTTCGCCGACGTGCAGTCCCGCCCCGGCCGGGTCTACGCCGACGTGCGGAAGGCCCTCGCCGTCCAGCAGACCCGGCTGCGGCTGCTGCCGCTGGTCCGGGCGTACGCCCGACGCAAGGACGACTTCGAGGCGATGGACTTCGCCGACCAGCTCGCCCGGGCCGCCCGGGTGGCCCGGGACCATCCCGGCGTCGGCGTGATCGAGCGGGACCGCTTCCGGGTGGTGCTGCTCGACGAGTACCAGGACACCAGCCACGCCCAGGTGGTGCTGCTCAACGCGCTCTTCGGCGGTGGCCACCCGGTCACCGCCGTCGGCGACCCCTGCCAGTCCATCTACGGCTGGCGCGGCGCGAGCGCCGGCACCCTGGACCGCTTCCCCGGCGACTTCGCCCGCGCCGACGGCGCCCCGGCCGACGTGCTGAGCCTGACCACGAGCTGGCGCAACCGCCCGGAGATCCTCGGCGTGGCGAACGCGCTGGCCACCCCGCTGCGGGCCGCGGGCGCGCAGGTGCCCGAGCTGCGCGCCGCGCTCAGCGTCAAGGAGCCGATCCCGCACCGCAGCCCACGCGGCCACGCCGCCGGCACCGTGCACTGCGCGCTGCTCCACACGTACGCCGACGAGGCCGAGTGGATCGCCGACAGCGTCCTCGGCGCCTGGCGCGGGGCGGCCCGGATGCCCGGGGCGCTGCCCGAGCACATTCCGGTGCCGCAGCGCCCCACCACCGCCGTGCTGGTCCGGCTGCGCAGCCAGATTCCGGCCATCGAGTCTGCGCTGCGCGCCCGCGGGCTGCCGGTCGAGGTGGTCGGCCTGGGCGGCCTGCTGGACACCCCCGAGGTCCGGGACGTGGTCTGCACGCTGCGGGTGCTCGCCGACCCCACCGACGGGGCGGCGCTGCTGCGGCTGCTCACCGGGGCGCGCTGGCGGATCGGGCCGCGCGACCTGGTGGCCCTGCACCGGCGGGCCCGGTCGATCGCCCGGTCCCGCCGCCAGCTGGCCGGCGACGACGGGCCGGAGATCGCCGTGGACGTGCTGGACGAGGCCACGCTGGTCGAGGCGCTGGCCGACCTGGGGCCCGCGCAGGCGTACTCGGCGGAGGGGTACGCGCGGCTGCGCGCGTACGGGATGGAACTGGCCCTGCTGCGGTACCGGCTCGACCAGACGCTGCCAGAGCTGATCGCGGACATCGAGCGGACCATCGGCCTGGACGTGGAGGTGGCGGTGCGGGCCGGCCGGGACGGTGCCGGCGACGCCGGCCTGGCCCGCGGCCACCTCGACGCCCTCGGTGACGTCGCCGCCCGGTTCAGCGGGGAGACCCCCGGCGCGACCCTGGCCGGCTTCCTGTCCTTCCTCGCCGCCGCCGAGGACGAGGAGCGCGGGCTCGCCCCGGGCGAGGTCGAGGTGGTGGAGGGCGCGGTGCAGATCCTCACCGCGCACGCCGCCAAGGGCCTCGAGTGGGACGTGGTCGCGGTGGCCGGGCTGACCCGGGGCGTCTGGCCGGGGCCGGTGCGCAACTCCGACCACTGGCTGGGCGGCCTGGGCGTGCTGCCGTTCCCGCTGCGGGGCGACGCCGACGGGCTGCCCGAGCTGGGCCTTGCCGCCGCCGAGGACCAGCGCGGGGTGGCCCGGGCGGTGGAGGACTTCATCGACGCCTGGCGGGCGCACGACGAGCGGGAGGAGCGCCGGCTGGCGTACGTGGCGGTGACCCGGCCCCGGCGGCTGCTGCTCTGCTCCGGGTACTGGTGGGGGGAGGGGACGAAGCGGTTCCGTGGGCCGTCGGTCCTCCTCCGCGAGGTGCACGACGCCTGCCTGGACGGCGGGGCCGGGCACCTGGTCGACGAGTGGGCGCCGGAACCGCCCGGCGACGCGGTCAACCCCACCACCGAGGTGGTGCTCCGCGCCGAGTGGCCCGCCGACCCGCTCGGCGCCCGCCGGCCGGCGCTGGCCGAGGCGGCCGCCCTGGTCCGTCGCTTCCTCGCCGACCCCGAGGCGGCCCGCCGGGAGCCCGTCCACCCCGATGCGGTGCGCCCTGAGCGCGCCGACCCGGAGGCGGCCCACCCTGAGCGGGCCGACCCGGCTGGGGCCGATGCCGGTCGGGACGGCGTCGCCGGACCGTCGGGCGACGACGCCCCGGCCGCCGACGGGGCGGACGACCCGGCGGTGGCGCGGTGGCGGCGGGAGGCGGACCTGCTCCTCGCCGAGCGGGCCGAGCTGCTGCGGCGGGCCGACGCGGTCGAGGTGGAGCTGCCCGGGCACCTCTCGGTGACCCAGCTGGTGGCGCTGCGCCGCGACCCCGGGGCCCTCGCGCGCGCCCTGCGCCGCCCGATGCCCACCGAGCCCAACCCGTACGCCCGCCGGGGCACCGCCTTCCACACCTGGCTGGAACAGCGCTTCGGCGCCGACCGGTTGCTGGACGTGGACGAGTTGCCCGGCGCCGCGGACGACGACGCGGCCCCCGACGAGGCGCTCACCGAGTTGCAGGAGCGCTTCCTGGCCAGCGAGTGGGCCGACCGGGTGCCGCTGGAGGTGGAGGTGCCGTTCGCCACAGTGATCGCCGGGGTGGTGGTCCGCGGGCGGATGGACGCCGTCTTCGCCCGGCCGGGTGGCCGGTTCGACGTGGTCGACTGGAAGACCGGCCGGCAGCCCACCGGGCGGGAGGCCGAGGTGGCCGCCGTGCAGCTCGCCGTCTACCGGCTGGCCTGGGCCGAGCTGGCCGGCGTGCCGGTCGAGCGGGTGGGCGCCGCGTTCCACTACGTGCGCGACGGTGTCACCGTCCGTCCGGCCGACCTGCTCGACGCCGACGGGTTGACCGCGCTGGTCGCCGAAGTGCCGGAAATTTAGGCGGACTACCCCACGTTACGTAATCCGTGGTAGGTTAGGCGCGTTGCAGTTTTGGTTTCCAGAGACTCTGTGTGCGCCTGGCGGATTGTGGCCCCAGGCGCTCTTTGTTGTGTCCGGAGTTCTCCGGGCGGGGCGACCAGCAGCGACAGGCGATTCGCGCATTCCCGCGCGGAGCGCTCCTCTTCGAGCCCGCAACAGGTGCGGGTTCGACGTTCCGTCAAGGAGACGAAACAAATGGCTATTGGCACCGTCAAGTGGTTCAACGCTGACAAGGGCTTCGGCTTCATCACCCCGGACGGCGGCGGCGCCGACGTCTTCGCCCACTTCTCGGCGATCCAGTCCTCCGGCTACCGGAGCCTGGACGAGAACCAGCGGGTCGAGTTCGAGGTGACCCAGGGCCAGAAGGGCCCGCAGGCGGAGAACATCCGCCCGCTCTGATCTTCGGATCACCCAGCACCATCCACCGCACCCTCAGGGTGCGGTGACGGGACCGGTCCGCCGCGCCGCCCACCCGCTCCGGCGGGGCGCGGCGTGCTGCGGCGGACCGGCCCGTACCCCCTTCGGTTCGTGCTTGTGAGTCGCGACGGGCTTTACCGCCGACGACAGCGCCGCTGCGGCGCCCTCCCTCGACACGTGCCGCGTCGAGGAAGGCATTCCGCATGACCATGACCATTCCCACCTTCGCCGCCACCGGGCTCGCCCCGGCGCTGCTCACCGAGCTCGCGGCGCAGGGCATCACCGAGCCGTTCCCGATCCAGTCGGCGACCCTGCCGGACTCGCTCGCCGGCCGGGACGTGCTCGGCCGGGGCCGGACCGGCTCCGGCAAGACGCTCGCCTTCGGGCTGCCGGTGCTGCACCGCACCGCCGGCCGTCGGGCCCGCCCCGGCCGTCCGCTGGCGCTCGTGCTGGTGCCGACCCGGGAGCTGGCTCAGCAGGTCACCACCGCGCTCGCCCCGTACGCCCGTGCCCTCGGGCTGCGCTGCGCCACCGTGGTCGGCGGCCTGTCGCTGCAGCGGCAGGCGGACGCGCTGCGGGCCGGCGCCGAGGTGGTCGTGGCCACCCCCGGCCGGCTGCACGACCTGATCAACCGTGGTGACGCCCGCCTCGGCGAGGTCGCCATCACCGTGCTCGACGAGGCCGACCAGATGGCCGACATGGGCTTCCTGCCGCAGGTCACCAAGCTGCTGGAGCAGGTCGCCCCGGACGGCCAGCGGATGCTCTTCTCCGCCACGCTGGACGGCGGCGTGGACCGGCTGGTCCGTCGCTTCCTGAGCAACCCGGTGTCGCACTCGGTCGACCCGGGCACCGCCACGGTCACCGCGATGACCCACCACGTGCTGCACGTCGAGGCGGCGGACAAGCCCGACGCGCTGGCCCGGATCGCCGCCCGCGAGGGCCGCACCATCCTGTTCATGGGGACGAAGCACCGCGCCGACCGGCTGGCCCGCCAGTTGCTCTCCAGGGGGGTACGCGCCGCGGCGCTGCACGGCGGCAAGTCGCAGCCGCAGCGCACCCGGATCCTGGAGCAGTTCCGCACCGGCCAGGTGACCGCCCTGGTCGCCACCGACGTGGCGGCCCGGGGCATCCACGTGGACGGGCTCGACATGGTGGTCAACGTGGACCCGCCGACCGAGGCCAAGGACTACCTGCACCGGGGGGGTCGTACCGCCCGGGCGGGGGAGTCCGGCACCGTGGTCACCCTGGTTCTGCCGGAGCAGCGCCGGGACGTGTCGCGGCTGATGACCGTGGCCGGTATCAAGCCCCAGTCGACCCAGGTGCGCCTCGGCGAGGAGGCGTTGGCCCGGGTCACCGGCGCCCGGGAGCCCTCCGGCGTGCCGGTGACCATCGCCGCCCCGCAGCCGGCGCCGGCCGCGCGCCCGCGTACCGGTGGTGGCGGCGGGGAGGGCGCCCGGTCCGCGCACCGGACGTCGGGCCGCTCGCGGCGCCCGCGCCGCCCGCGTACCGCCTGATCGTTTCCGGCCCGCAGCGGCCGCGCACCGCCCGACGGCGGTCGCGCGGCCGCTGCGCCGTTTGCCGGCCCCGGACGTGTCGCTCGGGGCCCGCCGGTCCTCGGAGGTGATCGACGCCGCGGGATCGGATGGGCGCGGTGGGTGACCGTCGACGGGGCTGAGTCGGCAAACCGGCGCGACTGCGTCCGATCGGCGACTGTTTCCGGCTGGGTGCCTGGTCGAAGCTTGTCCGGGGGAGATCCGGCCGGCACCGGCCGGACACGGGAGGGGTGACCATGGCGGGCGACGCCGACTCCGGGGCGGGGGGCGAGCTGCTGCTGGTGTTCGCGGTGGCGGGCGCGGGGCTGCTGCTCGCCATGGTCGCGGCGCTGGCGCCGTGGCACCCGACGCCCGGCCGGGCCGCCCCGGCCGGGCTGGTCGAACTGCACGGGCCCGCCGGTCCGGCGGCGCCGGCCGTCAAGCTGACCGCCGGCTGAACCGGGCGGTGGGACCGGACCCGGCGGCGTTGGCGACGGCGGCGGCGACGGCGACGGCGAGCATGGCCCGGAGCGCGTAGTCGGCCCTCGCGGAGACGTACACGGGCTCAGTTGCCGGCCTGGTCCAGCACGCCCCAGCGGCGCCGGATCGCCTTGTCGGCGGCGCCGAAGGCCGAGTCGACCAGGAGGCCCACCACCAGGATGACGATCATGATGGCCATCAGCCGGGGCGCCTCGCTGAGCTCGCGGGCGTAGGTGAGCTGGGCACCGATCGACGTCCGGGTCGCGATGACCACCAGCAGCTCGCCGGCCATCAGGCTGCGCCAGGCGAACGCCCAGCCCTGCTTGAGCCCGGCCACGATGGCCGGCAGCGCGGCCGGCGCGATGACGTACCGGTAGAGGTTCAGCCCCCGGGCACCGATGTTGCGGCCGGCCCGGACCAGCAGCGGCGGCACGTAGTCGACGCCGTGGATGACGCCGTTGGCGACCGACGGGGCCGCGCCGAGCACCACCACGAAGAAGATCGCCTGCTCGCTGAGCTGGAAGAGCAGGATCGCCAGCGGGAACCAGGCGATCGACGGCATGGTCTGCAGCGCCGTGATCATCGACCCGAGCGCGGCCCGGAGCACCTTCACCCGGGCGACGCCCAGGCCGAGCACCAGCCCGACGGCGACCGCGGCGGCGAAGCCGACGGCGGCCCGCCGGCCGGTGGTGGCCAGGCCGTCCCAGAGCGCGGCGCTGACCAGGTAGTGGCCGAGGTCCGCGAAGACCGTGGCGGGCGAGGGCAGCGCCCACGGCTCCTTCCAGCCGGTCAGGAACACGACCTGCCAGATGCCGATCACGAGCCCGAGGGCGGCCAGCTTCGGCCAGGTGGCAGACCACAGGCGCAGGGCACGCGAGGGCCCCTTCTCCCGACCGGCGATCTCCAGTGCGTCGAGCCCGGAGATCTCCGCGTCGGTACGCGGCGTCCCGGCGAGCGTGTCACTGGCCATGACGGCCCACCTCCGTACGCAGCCGGTCGGTGACCTCGGCGGCGATGGACGCGATCTCGGGGGAGTCGATCCGTCGGGGCCGGGGCACGTCGACCCGGGTGGAGTAGATGATCCGGCCGGGCCGGCTGGAGAGCAGGATGATCCGGTCGGCGAGGCGGGCCGCCTCGCGGACGTTGTGGGTCACGAAGAGCACGGTGAGCTTCCGCTCGGACCAGATCCGCTCCAGCTCGTCGTGGAGGATGTCCCGGGTCATCGCGTCGAGCGCGCCGAACGGCTCGTCCATCAGCAGCACGGGGGTGTCCAGGGCGAGGGTGCGGGCCAGCGCGACCCGCTGCCGCATGCCGCCGGAGAGCTCGTGCGGCCGCTTGCGGCCGAACTCGGACAGGTGGACCGTGCGCAGCAGCTCGGCCACCCTGCTCCGGCGCTCGGCGCGGGGCAGCCCGCGCAGCTTCAACGGCACCTCGACGTTGGCCTCGACGGTGAGCCACGGGAAGAGCGCCGGTTCCTGGAACATCAGGCCGGGGTTGACCCCGTCGCCCAGCTCGATCCGCCCGCCGCTGGCCCGGTCCAGCCCGGCGACCAGGTTGAGCAGGGTGCTCTTGCCGCAGCCGGAGGCGCCGACCAGGCAGACGAACTCACCGGGGGCGACGTCCAGCGACACCCCGTCCAGGGCCAGGACGGCGTTCTCGCCCTGGCCGTACACCTTGGTCACGCCCTGCAGCGCGACCGAACCGGTCGCGCTGCGGGGCGTCGTCGTGGTCGACGTCACGGCTGGGTGACCTCGGGCTTGCCCTGTGCCTTGAGCGCCTCGTTGAGGAACCTCAGGTCGTAGAGGCCGTTCAGGTCGACCGGCTGGGTCAGCTCGACGGCGACCGCGTGGTCCAGGCCGGTCTTCAGCGAGGACGCGATCGGGTCGTTGGTGAACTCCAGGGTCGGCCACGCCTGCTTGATCAGCTTGAGGTCCAGCGGCTTGCCGGTGATCTTGCCGATGTGGTCGGAGACGGCCTGCTGCGCCTCGTCCGGCTTGGAGTTGACGAACTCGTTCGCCGCCACCTGCCCCTCGACCAGCTTCTTCACCACGTCCGGGTGGGCCTTGAGGAACTTGGTGCTGACGATCAGGTTGGTGATGACGAACTTCTTGTCCGGCCACAGGTCGCGCTCGTCGACCAGGACCTTGCCGCCGGCGTTGACCAGCCGGGACACGAACGGCTCCGGGACCCAGGCGCCGTCGATCGCGCCGCTGCTGAAGGTCTCCACCGTCTGCGCGTTCTCCTGGGGGACGACCTTGACGTCGCCGCCGCCCTCCTTGGTGGTCTTGAGGCCCTTCTCCTTGAGCCAGTAGCGCAGCGCAACGTCCTGGGTGTTGCCGAGCTGTGGGGTGGCGATCTTCCTGCCGCGCAGCTGCTCGACCGTGGTGATCTCCGGCTTGACCACCAGGGCTACGCCGCCGGAGGCGGTGCCGGAGACGACCCGGACGGCCTCGCCCCTGGACTTGGAGAAGGCGTTCACGGTCGGGTTCGGACCGATGTACGTGGCGTCGAGCGCACCGGAGAAGATCGCCTCGATGGCGGCCGGGCCGGCGTTGAAGGTCTTCGTCTCCAGCGTGACGTCGTTGCCCAGTTTCTCGGCGAAGATGCCCTTCTCCACACCGACCACGGCCGGGGCGTGGGTGATGTTGGGGAAGTAGCCGAGGCGCAGCGTCACCGGGCCGGACTTGCCGGCGGCGTCGTCGCGGTCGTCGCCGCACGCTGCCGTGGTGCCGAGGGTGGCCGCGCCGACGACGGCGAGGGTGGCGAGGGAGACCAGCCGACGGAAGGGGAGCCGTCTCATCGTCTATCCAATCCGCAGTATTCCTACTTAGTTGGTAGGAAGAGGGGGGCAGTCCGCGACCGGCGTCAAGACCGATCCACGATCCGGGATGCCCCCTCTCGGAATTCTCGACAATTCCCACCTGTTCGGTGGACTTCGCGGCGCCGGTCCGCCCACCGCCGGCACCGCCGTCCAGGCCGCCGCCGGGATCCGCCAGGCGCGCCGCCCACCGCTGGCCGAAGGAGCCGGGTACGAAGGGTGCCGACGGGTTAAGGTCGATCACGTGCCGACGCGGAGAGCGAGAATTCCAGCGACGAAATACCCGGTCGAGCGGTTCACCCTCGACAACGGCCTGCGAGTGGTGCTCACCCCCGACCGCAGCGCCCCGGTGATCGGGGTGGCGGTGGTCTACGACGTCGGCATCCGCTCCGAACCCGAGGGGCGCACCGGCTTCGCCCACCTCTTCGAACACCTGATGTTCCAGGGCTCGGAGAACCTGGAGAAGCTGGCCCACTTCCGGCACGTCCAGGGCGCCGGCGGCACCTTCAACGGCTCCACCCACCTGGACTACACCGACTACTTCGAGACCCTGCCCGCCAACGCGCTGGAACGGGCCCTCTTCCTGGAGGCCGACCGGATGCGCGGCCCCCGGCTGACCGAGGAGAACCTGCGCAACCAGGTCGACGTGGTCAAGGAGGAGATCCGGGTCAACGTGCTCAACCGGCCGTACGGCGGGTTCCCCTGGTTGACCCTGCCGCCGGTCATGTTCGACACCTTCCCCAACGCGCACGACGGCTACGGCTCCTTCGACGACCTGGAGTCGGCCACCGTCGCCGACGCGGCCGACTTCTTCCGCCGCTACTACGCCAGCGGCAACGCCGTCCTCGCGGTCAGCGGGGACGTCGACGTGGCCGAGGCGACCGAGCTGATCGCGCGGCACTTCGGTGACGTGCCGGCCCGGCCCGCCCCGCGGCGCCCCGACTTCACCGAGCCCGACCTGACCGCCGAG
Organism: Micromonospora inositola; assembly: GCF_900090285.1. NCBI lineage: Bacteria > Bacillati > Actinomycetota > Actinomycetes > Micromonosporales > Micromonosporaceae > Micromonospora > Micromonospora inositola. The sequence continues at coordinate 2,879,566 of NZ_LT607754.1, forward strand.
CGGCGCAGGTCGTACACCGACAAGCTGGCGCCGCTGCCGGCGGTGGCCGGGGCCTGGCGGGTGCCCGACCCGGTCGACGACTTCGCCGGCTACCTGCCGTACGTGGTGCTGGCCGAGGTGCTCACCGACGGGGACGCGTCCCGGCTGGTCGAGCGGCTGGTCCAGCGGGACCGGACGGTGACCAGCCTCGGCGGGTACCTCGGTTTCATGGGCGACCCGTTCGACGTCCGCGACCCCACGGCGCTGCTGCTCCAGGCGCACCTGCCGCCCGGCGGCGACATGGACAAGGTGCTGCGCACCATCGACGAGGAGCTGGACCGGCTGGCCACCGACGGGTTGACCGAGGGCGAACTGGCCCGTACCCAGGCCAGGATGGCCACCCACCTGCTGCGGGACACCGACGCGGTGCTCGGCCGGGCGCTGCAGATGGCCGTGCTGGAGCAGCAGCGCGGCGAGCCGGGCCTGCTCAACGAGCTGCCCCGGCTGGTCGGCGAGGTCACCGAGGAGCAGGTCCGCGCCGCCGCCGCCACCCTGCGGCCGGAGCGCCGCGCGTCCATCGAGGTCATCGCCGGAGGTGCCAGGTGAGCGCGAGGAGCGAGCCGGGTTTGCGAGCACCGCAGTCGCGAACGGAGGAGGGTCAGTGACGGCAACCGTGGAGACCGGGACGCGGCCGCTGCCGCCGCTCGGCCCCAACCGCAAGCTCAAGCTGCCCAAGCAGGCGGAGCGCACCCTCGCCAACGGTCTCACCGTGATAGCCGTACGCCGGCCGGCGGTGCCGCTGGTCGAGCTGCGGCTCTGGATGCCGTTCGGGCGCACCCACCTGGCCCGCGGCGCGATGGTCGCGCAGACCATCCTCTCGGGCACGCAGACCCACACCGCGACCGAGATCGCCGCCGAGTTGCAGAAGGTCGGCGGCGGGCTCTCCGCCGGGGTCGACCCGGACCGGCTGATGCTCTCCGGGGCCGGCCTGGTCACCGGGCTGGACCGGATGCTGGAGATCCTCGCCGACGTGCTGACCGGGGCCACCTACCCGGCCCAGTGGGTCGAGACCGAGCGGGACCGGCTGGTCGACCGGATCCAGGTGGCGCAGAGCCAGCCCGCGCACCTCGCCCGCACCGCCCTGCTGAAGCGGGTCTACGGCAGGCACCCGTACGCGATCCAGACCCCGGAAGCCGACCAGGTCCGCGCGGTCCGCCCGCCGGCCCTGCGCAAGCTGCACGCCGAGCGGGTGCACCCGGCCGGCGCGGTGCTGGTGCTGGTTGGCGAGGTGCAGCCGGAGCGCGCGCTGGATGCCGCCGAGCGGGCCCTCGCCGGCTGGAAGGGGGACGGGCACACCGCCGAGCTGCCGCCCGCCCCGCCGCTGGAGCCCGGCCCGCTGCTGCTGGTCGACCGGCCCGGCTCGGTGCAGTCGTCGCTGCGGATCGCGCTGCCGGCGGTCCCGCGCACCCATCCCGACCACGCCGCCCTGCAACTGGCCAACCTGGTCTTCGGCGGCTACTTCTCCTCCCGCTGGGTGGAGAACATCCGCGAGGACAAGGGCTACACCTACGGCCCGCACTCGCTGGTCGAGCACTCGGTGGCCGGGTCCGTACTGGTCGCCGCCGCCGAGGTGGCCACCGAGGTCACCGCCCCGGCGCTGCTGGAGACCACGTACGAGCTGGGCCGGCTGGCGTCCCTGCCGGTGCGGCCGGAGGAGCTGGAGCAGGCCCGCCAGTACGCCCTCGGCACGCTTCAGCTCGGCATGTCCACGCAGGCCGGGCTCGCCTCGCTGACCAGCGCGTACGCCGGCAACGGGCTGCGCCTGGACTTCCTCGCCGAGCACGCCGCCCGGTTGGCGAGGGCGACCGTGGACGACGTCGCCGAGGCCGGGGCGCGCTACCTGGCCCCGGCGAAGGCGGTCACCGTCGTGCTCGGCGACGCCGAACGGGTCGCCGAGCCGCTGTCCGCCCTGACCCCGGTGCGGACGGACTCGGCGTGAGCGGTGAGGCCGCCCCGCCGCTGGCCCGGTCCACCCTGGACCGGGCGGCGCACCGGCGTACCGACCCGGCCTGGCTGGCCGAGGCGTGGGAGCGGGCCCGGGTGCTGGTGCTGGACTCGGCCGACGACGGCCGGGCGCTGGTCCGTGGCGAGGCCGCCCCGCCGGAACTGGTGCTGCTCGGCTCCGGCGAGCTGCCCGCGGTGCCCCGGTCGGTGCCGATGTTCCTGGGCGTCGAGCCGGACGGGGTGCCGGTCTTCGCGGTGGACGCGCCGTTGCCGGAGCTGCCCGGCGCCCGGGCGGTCAGCCTGCGCGAGGTGGGCCACCTGCTCGTCGACCGGGACGCGGGGATCTTCACCACCGCCCTGGCCCTGCTGAACTGGCACATCCGGCACGGCTATTCGTCCTCGACGGGGCATCCGACGCAGGTGGACGAGGCCGGCTGGTCGCGGATCGACCCGGACGGCGACCGGGTGTGGCCGCGCACCGACCCGGCGATGATCGTGCTGGTGCACGACGGGGCGGCCGGGCCGGAGGGGCGCTGCCTGCTCGGCAACAACGCCACCTGGCCGAGCACTCCCGGCCAGCGCCGCTTCTCCTGCCTCGCCGGCTACGTGGAGCCGGGGGAGTCGGCGGAGGCCGCCGTGCTGCGCGAGGTCCGCGAGGAGGTCGGCGTCGGGGTCGAGGAGATCGCGTACGCGGGCAGCCAGTCCTGGCCGTTCCCGGGCTCGCTGATGCTCGGCTTCCTGGCCCGGGCCGACGCCGACGAGCCGGTTCGCGTCGACCCGGCGGAGATCGCCCACGCCCGCTGGTTCACCCGGCGCGAGATCGGCGCCGCCCTGTCCGGGCGTCCGGTCGACGTGGGCGAGGGCAACCGGCTGGTCCTGCCGCCACCCTCCTCGATCGCGCTCTTCCTGATCCACCGCTGGCTCGACGGCCACTGCTGACCCGGGGCGGGACGAGGTCCCGGCCCGTGACCGTCGTTGCCGCGAGGGTCACGGGCCGGGAACACGGGCCGTCGTGGTCGGCTGGGTCAAGGAACACGGCGGGGGAAGCCGGTCCGGCCACGACGGACGTCAGGTGTGGGTCAGGTGCGCTCCCAGCGGTACGGGTACCGGGGGTCGGGGTCGGAGATGGGCAGCACCTTGACCCGTTGTCGGCCGGAGCGGACCGCCCCGACGGTGGCGAGGGCCCGGGCCAGCAGCAGCGCGGCGTCGCGGTCCTCGGCGTGCACGACCTGGCGGCGGGGTTCCGGCTCGGTGGTCTCGTCCCGCAGCCGGCCACCGTCGGCCCACGCGGCGGCGATGTCGATGTCGGCGGCGGCGCGGATGTCGGTGCGAACGATCAGGAACCGCATGGGTGTCCCCCGGACGGATCTCGACGGACGAGGACGGGGCTGGAAGTTCCACGTCACTCTTTCGTCATGTTACGCCCGGTGGCCTTCCCAACAAGTGAAACCCGACGATCCCCGGTGGCGTAGTCCGATCGGGGGACCCCTGGTCAGGACGGTCGTCGGCAGTGGACACGCGAGAGGGCCGCCGGCGCCACGCCGACGGCCCCCGGGTCCTCGCCGGATCAGTTCAGATCGAACTGCCCGTTCTTCGCGCCGGCGATGAAGCCCAGCCAGCCGGCGCGGTTGAACAGCAGTACCGGGCCGCCCCGGTCCTTGCTGTCGCGCAGCGCGACCGCGGCCGGCCCGGTGCGCAGCGGGGCGACCTCGACGCAGTTGGAGGTCTGGCTGCGGGTGCTGGTGCGCCACGGGGCGTCGGCGAGCTGCCGCGCGAGGCCGGCCGGGCTGTTGCGGATCTCGTTCATGGTCCTGCTCCTGTTCTGGAGTGCTCCGATGGGGGCGAGTGACGCCGCAGGCCGGACGGGTCCCCTCGTGGGGTCACCGGTCCGTCGTCAGGCGCCCCGAGTCACGACGGCGCTGGACCGGCGCCGTTGCCGGGCCGTACGCCACCGTGGACTCGGGTGCCGTGTCGGTCAGCCGTCCCGTCGCCTCGATGAGCCAGGAGAGGGTGTCCGACGCGGAGAGCGCCGCCGAGCATAGCCACTCGAACGCCACTTTATAGCGATTTAGGGCGTTTGCCTCGGTGGACATGACATCGGTGAAGCCACCTTCGATGGCGAGCGTCTCCGGATCGAGCGGATCGGCGAACCGGTAGACCGAGAAGGCGGTCGGCGGGAGGTACCAGTCGGCGATCGGGGTGTCCCGCAGCAGCAGGTGCAGCGTGACGTTCGGCAGCATGGCCAGCTCGCAGAGGTGCACGATCTGCTCGTGCAGCACCTCGGGCGGGCCGGCGCGCCGGCCGAGGGCCGCGTCCTCCAGGACCGCCGTGTAGCGGGGCGCGTCGGGGGAGCGGGTCAGCAGTGACTGCCGGGCCTGCCGGGCGCGTACCTCGGTCTCCGGGTCCTCGCCGGCCTCCGGGTCGCCGGCCTGCTCGGCGACCTGGGCCGCGGAGATGATCCGCTGCCGGGCGTAGCCCGGGGTCTGCAGCAGCCCGGGCACCATCACCGGGTTGTACTCCGAGATCTCCGCGCAGCCCGCCTCCAGCTCGGCGAAGCCCCGCTGCTGCTGGGTCATCACCGGGAAGTTGCGCAGCCAGCCGCGCATGTCGCCGGCCTCCTGGGTGATCCCCAGCAGCTCCTCGTGCAGCTCCCCGTCGGCCCCGTAGAGGACGAGCAGGTCCCGGACGTCGTCCGGGTCGGGGCGGCTGCGGCCGTTCTCCAGTCGGGACAACTTGGACGCGGAGGCCCAGCCGATCCGCTCGATGACCTGGTCCCCGGTGAGACCAGCCGCCTCGCGCAGCCGGCGCAGCTCGGTGCCGAGCCTGCGCCGGCGCAGGATCGGGCTCGGTACAGCAGGAGGCACGATGTCCTCTTCTCCGTCGACCGCCGCAGGACGCGACGGTAACTGTATGAAATTCGCCCCCCACGGTCAGTATGGACGGCGCGACCGGTGTCGGAGGTTCCGGCGAGGGCGTGTCTCGAGACAAAAAGAGGACTGTGGAGAGGTGCCGGCCGCCAAGCGGCTCGTGCCGAGCGAACTGCTGGCCGAGGCGAACGGCGTGCAGTTGTTGTCACGACACGCCGAGGTCGAGGGCAATAAGTCCATGATCAACCGCGGGGGACGGGGGTGGGAGACGGGAAGAGCGGCCGGCCCCGGGGGGCGGCCGCTCTTCCGGTGTGCTGGTGGGTCAGGCGTTGAGGGTGGCGAGGTGCTGCTTGACCTGGGTGATCGAGGGGTTGGTGAGGGCGCTGCCGTCGGCGAAGCGCAGGGTCGGGACGGTCTGGTTGCCGCCGTTGACCTTCATCACGAAGTTCGCGGCCTTCGGGTCCTGCTCGATGTCGACCACCTCGTACCCGATGCCCTCCCGGTCGAGCTGCGACTTCAGCCGGTGGCAGTAGCCGCACCACGAGGTCGAATACATCGTCAGCATGGTCAGGTCCTCCAAGGGGATGGCTCGGGCCCGGTCGGTTCTGGCCAGGCTAACCGCTGCAACATCGCCCAGGGCTGGAATGATTCCTCGCTGTGGTGGTTCACTCAGCGGCGGAACGGGTGCTGGCCGGGCTCGATCCGGAGCAGCGGTCCGCGGTGACCGCCCCGGCCGGGCCGGTCTGCATCCTGGCTGGCGCGGGCACCGGCAAGACCCGCGCGGTGACCTCCCGGATCGCCCACCGCGCGCTCACCGGGGACATCTCCCCCCGGCACGTGCTCGCGGTCACCTTCACCGCCCGGGCCGCCGCCGAAATGCGAAGCCGTCTCGCCATCCTTGGGGTGCCGGGTGTGCAGGCACGTACGTTCCATGCCGCGGCCCTGCGCCAGGTGCGCTACTTCGCCCCCCGGCTGCTGGAGGGGCGGGCCATGCCGGAATTGCTGGACAGCAAGGTCCGGGTGGTCACCCTGGCCGCCGTCAAGGTGGGCCTGCGGGCCGACCGCGCCGCCGCCCGGGACCTCGCCGGGGAGATCGAGTGGGCCAAGTCGTCGCTGGTGGAGCCGGGTGAGTACGTGGTGGCCGCCGCCAAGGCGCTGCGGGACACGCCGCACGAGCCGGCGAAGGTGGCCGAGGTCTTCGCCGCGTACGAGAAGCTCAAGCGCGGCAACGGCGTGATCGACTTCGAGGACATGCTGCGCGCCGCCGTCTGGGGGATCGAGGAGCACCCCGACGTCGCCGAGCAGGTACGCGGCCAGTACCGGCACTTCGTCGTCGACGAGTACCAGGACGTCAACCCGCTCCAGCAGCGGCTGTTGGAGGCGTGGCTCGGCGGTCGGGACGACCTCACCGTGGTCGGCGACGCCAGCCAGACCATCTACTCGTTCACCGGGGCCACCTCGTCGTACCTGGTGGACTTCCCGCGCCGGCACCGGGGCGCGACCGTGGTCCGGCTGGTCCGTGACTACCGCTCCACGCCACAGGTGGTCGGGCTGGCCAACGCGGTGATCTCGCAGGCCCGGGGCGCCGAGGCCCGGCTGCGGCTGGAGCTGGTCGGGCAGCGCCCGGCCGGTCCCGAACCGGAGCTGCGGATCTTCACCGACGAGCCGGCCGAGGCCAACGCGGTCGCGGCCCGCTGCCGGGCGCTGGTCGACGGCGGCACCCCGGCCCGGGAGATCGCGGTGCTGTTCCGCACCAACGCGCAATCCGAGGCGTACGAGAAGGCGCTCACCGAGGCCGAGGTGCCGTACGTGGTGCAGGGGGCGGAGCGCTTCTTCGAGCGGCCCGAGGTACGCCAGGCCATGATCGCGCTGCGCGCCGCCACCCGCTCGATCCCGGGGGAGACGCCGCTGCCGGCCGCCGTCGTCGACGGGCTCTCCGCCGTCGGCTGGGCCCCCGACGCCGCCCCCGCCGGTGGTGCGGCCCGGGAGCGCTGGGAGGCGCTCGCCGCGCTGGCCCAGCTCGCCGAGGAGTACGCCGCGACGCCCGAGGTGCTGCCGGTCGGCGAGGCCGCCGCGGTGGAGCGGTCGGTGACGCTCGCCGACTTCAACGACGAGCTGGCCCGCCGGGCCGCCCAGCAGCACGTGCCCACGGTCGACGGGGTGACCCTGGCCTCACTGCACTCCGCCAAGGGGCTGGAGTGGGACGCGGTCTTCCTGGTCGGTCTCGCCGAGGGCACCCTGCCCACCACGTACGCGAAGACCCCGGAGCAGGTCGAGGAGGAGCGCCGGCTGCTCTACGTCGGGATCACCCGGGCCCGGGAGTGGCTCTGGCTGTCGTACGCCGCGGCCCGCTCGCCGGGCGGACGGGCCCGGCGGCCGTCCCGCTTCCTGCCCCAGCTCGACCGCTCGGGCGGCGCCGAGCGGGCCGGCGCGGGCGCGGTCCGGCGGACCGACCGGCGGCGCAACCAGGTCGTCTCCTGCCGGATCTGCGGCGCGACCCTGCTCGCCGGGGCGGACCGCAAGCTGGGCCGCTGCCCGACCTGCCCGTCGGACATCGACGAGGAGCTGTACGAGCGGCTGCGCGAGTGGCGGCAGCGGGTGGCCGGCGCGCAGAAGGTCCCGGCGTACGTGGTCTTCACCGACGCCACGCTGACCGCGCTGGCCGAGCGGAAGCCGGGCCGGACCGAGGAGCTGATCGCGATCGCCGGGATCGGTCCTCGCAAACTGGGCCTTTACGGCGAGACGGTGCTGGCCCTGGTGGGGGGCGCGGCGGTCGACGACGTCTGCCCGGAGAAAACTTTCGAAATCGAGTCGTAAATTCGTTTGCCCTCGCCCCCGGGCGAGGAATAGCCTCAGGACACACCTCGGGAGCGGCGCCATTCCGGCTGCTCACAGGGGTTGAGTCCATAGTCGGCACGAGGAACGTGAGGGAGGTGGCACCCGTGAAGATTTTCAACTATGAGCGTCCGGCGGTGATGCCGGCTGCCTGCGCTCCGCTGTCGGCTGTCCGGGTGGCCGTTGCCGCTACGCGACCGTCGGTTCCGCAGGTGCACCAGGTCCAGGTTCAGGCCGAGCTGACCCTGACCGTTGCGCCCACCGGAATCCAGCTCCCGGGGACCAGTGGCTTCACGGGCAAGGGCATCGATGGCGCCAAGAAGCGCATGGATGTCCGCGGCGTTCCACCTCGAGGTAGACCGGTCTGATCACCAGACCACCGGCTCACCTCGAGGCCGCGGAACCCGCACACCGGGATCCGCGGCCTCAGTTTTTTGCCCTGCCGAAGTACGTCGGAAGTGCGATCCACGAGATCGAAGTGAGAGAGAGGTGACCGGGCATGAGTCTGGCGTTGGCCCCGCTCGACGTGAGCGTCGAAGTGGAGGCGAACCTGCCCTGCCGGAAGTTCGACCCCGACCTGTGGTTCTCCGACTCGCCTGCCGAGCTCGAGCTGGCCAAGTCGCTCTGCGGGGACTGCCCGCTGCGCGTCGAGTGCCTCGCCGGGGCGGTGGAGCGGGCCGAGCCCTGGGGCGTCTGGGGCGGCGAGATCTTCGAGCGTGGCGCGGTCGTCCCGCGTAAGCGGCCCCGTGGCCGTCCGCGCAAGGAGGACCTCGCCCGTGACGCCGCTCTGCGGGTCGAGGCCGAGGCGCGACTGGCGGCCAGCGGGCTGTCCGAGTCGCGGCACGCGGTCCGGCTGGCAGCCTGACAATGCACCCGTTCCGTACCCAGGCCGGCCGCAAGCCGGTTGTCAGAGAGATGAATCAGATGCTGTACGTACCCAATGGAGCCGTTGAGATGCAACTACTCCACGAAGCGTTGTCCCGGGCCCGAATGCCCCGGCCTCAGGCCGGTCGCACCACCACGAGCACTGAGGCAACCCGTTCCGCCCGTACCGTCGCCATGAACAGCCGCAACCAGTCGGCGCGCGACCTGGGCGTTCTCTAGTCCCTACCGATATGCGGGGCGGTGGCCGGAGTTCCGGCCACCGCCCCCGCGGTGTTCCGCCGGTCAGGCCACCGGGGCGAAGCCGGGAAGCCAGCGCTCCAGGATCGCCCGGTACGGCGCCTTCGCCTCCAGCTGGCAGAGCACCCCGATCGAGCCGAGCGTCACCCGGTGGATCATCAGGTACGACGGCGGCAGGTTGAGCTGCCGGCTGAGCTGGAAGGTGGGCGACCGGGGGCTGGCCAGCCGGGTCGCCTCGCCGCGCAGCCAGGCCCGGGTGAATCGGAACTCCTCGGCGGCGATCGGCTCCAGCATCGGACGGAGGAAGTCGAGCACCGCCTCGGCGTCGATCGGCTCGGTGGAGCTGACGAAGCCCTCCTTCCGCAGGCCGGCCACCACCCCTTCCGCGTCGCCGCGGAGCGCCAGCGCGGCGATCCGGCCGATCGGCTCGGGGGTGCCCTCCGGCATCCGGGCCACCGCGCCGAAGTCGATCACGCCGAGCCGGCCGTCCGGCAGCAGCCGGAAGTTGCCCGGGTGCGGGTCGGCGTGCAGCAGCCCGGCCCGCATCGGCGCGGAGAGGTGCAGCACGGCCATCAGCCGCCCCGCCTCGTCGCGTTGCTCCTCGGTGCCCTCCCGGATGATCGTCGAGAGCGGGGTCCCCTCGATCCACTCGGTGATCAGCACCCGCGGCGAGGCGTCCAGCACCTCCGGGATGAAGATCTCCGGGTCGTCCGCGTACGCCGTCGCGAAGGCGCGCTGCGACTCGGCCTCCAGCTCGTAGTCCAGCTCCTCGGTGATCCGCTCGCGCAGCTCGGCCAGGAGCGGCTTGACGTCCAGCCCGGGCTGGATCGCCCGGAACATCCCGCCCAGCCGGGAGAGCTGCTTGAGGTCGGCGAGCAGGGCGTCGCCGGCGCCCGGGTACTGGATCTTCACCGCCACGTCCCGGTGCCGTGGGGCGCCCGACGGGCCGTACCCGGGATCGCGCCAGACCGCGCGGTGCACCTGGCCGATGCTGGCCGCGGCGGCGGGGGTGTCGTCGAACTCGACGAAGCGGTCCCGCCAGTCCGGGCCGAGCTGCTCGGCGAGCACCTTGTGCACGGTCGCCGCGGGCAGCGGCGGGGCGGCCTCCTGGAGCTTGGTGAGCGCCTGCCGGTAGGGGGCGGCGATCTCCTCCGGCAGGGCCGCCTCGAAGACGGACAGCGCCTGGCCGAACTTCATCGCCCCGCCCTTGAGCTGGCCCAGGACGCTGAACAGCTGTTCCGCGGTGCGCTGCTGGATCTCCGCGGAGATGACGTCGGACGCGAGCCCGGTGACACGCTTGCCCATCCCGAGGACGGTCCGGCCGGCGAAGCCGAGCGGCAGAGCGGCGAGCTTGGCGGTCCGGGACACGGCCCGGCGCGGGATGTCGGTCACCCGGTCATTGTTACCGACTCGGGGGGTCCGCTGTTGCTACGAAGCCCGGAGCGGGTGGGCTCGAACCGGATCCGGCGACCTCCGGAGCACTCGCAGGACGGATGCGGCGACCAGAGCCGGCGGCGGAACCGGCCGGCGCCGCCGACCTCGACCGCGCAGCCGAGCGTCTCCGGGGTGCCGCCGTCGAGGTGGGCCAGCGCCTCCGCGGCCGCGTAGGCCACCGCCGCGAGTCCGGTGGTGGCGGCGCAGGCCTGGTCCGCGTCGTCGGCCGCGAGTTGGGCGGCGAGCGCGGGCCAGTCCGGGTCCCGGTCGACCCGGTGCAGGTCGAGGCAGTTCAGGCAGGGTCCGACCGGCGGCCGGACCAGCGGGCCGACCAGCGGCACACCGCCGCGCAGACCGACCAGGAGGTGCGGTTGGCGGCGCTGGGCGTACCGGGCGGCGAGCAGGGCGGCCGGCCGGTCCGTGCCCAGCTGGAGGACCAGGTCGACCCGACGGCGGCGGAGCGGTCCGGTCCCGGTGCCCGGCGCGGCGCGCCCGAGCAGGTCGCGGAGCGCGGCGGCCAGCGGCCGGCCCACCTCCGCGGCGACCAGGCCGGTGCCGACCAGGTCGGCCGGGCGGACCGGGCCGGCCAGGTCCGGATCCAGGTGCCCGACGCCGGCCTGGGCCAGCGCGACGGCGAGCGGGCCCCCGAGCCGACTGGCGCCGGTCATCAACACCCGGGCCGCCCGACGGCGACGCAGCACCTGCGCGGGGGTGCCGGGCAGCCCGGGCGCGGCCAGCGCCAGCGCGCCGGCCTCGGCGGCGAGCCGGGCCCGCACCGGCCCGGCGAGGTCGCGGGGGAGCAGGGTGTGCGCGGGTACGACCAGTCCGGCGGCGTGCAGCGTGTCGAGCAGGACGCGTGCCTCGTCGGACGGTACGTCCGCCGTCGCCGCGCAGTCGAGGACGCCGCGTTCGCTGCGGGTGCCGTCCAGCAGGTCGAGCAGGCGGGCGGCCCGGGGGTTGGCCACCTCCAGCAGGACGGCGCGGCCCGGCTCCACCCCAAGTTGCAGGGTGTGCCGGTCCCGCCAGAGGCGGGTCAGCCCCGGCAGCAGGGTAGGACGGGTCAGCGGGGTCGCACGGCTCATGACACGGATGGTGACCGCGTCCGTGCCCTCCGTCGATCGTTGTCCACAGGTGCGCCGGCCCCGGTCCAGGGCTGTCCACAGGAAAGAGCGGGTTTTCCACAACCGGCCGGTAGCTCTGTCGGCCAGCCGACAGTCCGCTCCGGCCCCGGACGCGACACGGGGGAGGGGTGGCCACCGGCCACCCCTCCCCCGGGACCCGTACGGGTCAGACCTTGGCCTTGCCGAGAATGCGGTTCACTGTTGTCCCGCAGACCGGGCACTTGCCCTTGGCCATGTTCATGCCGGTCTTCGAGACCTCGATGTGCCCCTCGAAGTCCCGCTTCTCCTTGCACTTGACGCAGTAACCGTTGTAGGTCTGGGCCTGGTCGGCCACGGTAGCCTCCTCGTCTCGTCCGCCGGACACGCCGTCCCAGCGGGTTTCCCGGCGGCGGGCCACGGGGCGCCGGCGCTGGGTCTTTCTCCGCGGCCACGCTCATGACCGCTGGTTGGCGGACCCTACCCAGGTATGGGCAGTTCCATGTCAGCTGTGCATCGACACTGTGAGGAAGTCGACGTCGAGAGTGTGCATGCCGATTACGTCGGATAAGTCAGTTTGGCGGGGACACGCCGGGTGAAGGCGCTCAGATCCCCCTTCCGGCGGCCCCCGCGCGGCGCGCCGTCGGGTGATCACCTAACGTGGGTGGGGGTCGGCAGGTGACGCGCCAGCGGCCCGACCCGCCGCCACGAAGGGTAACCGGAGACGGCTCCCCGCCCTCCGCAAAGAAATTTTTCAGGACTCCTGGCGACCAACCACCATTTTCCGGGCGCGTGTCGTCGTGTTGACTCTTGCGGACCCCTGGTCAGTACGCATTAGCTTTCCCTCGTGACAGTCATCCGAGGCTGCGCGGGCCAGTGATGGCCGCGACGCGGAAGCCCGTCGTCGAGGTGCGGCGCAGTCAGCGCCGGCGACGCACGGTGTCCGCGTACCGCGACGGCGAGCGGGTCGTGGTGCTCATCCCCGACCAGTTCTCCCGCGCCGAGGAGAGCGAGTGGGTCGACCGGATGCTGGCCCGGCTCGCCGCCCGGGAGGGCCGGCTGGCCCGCTCCGACGCCGAGCTGCTCGCCCGCGCCGCCCGGCTGGTCGACCTCTACCTGCCCGACCACCGCGCCGAGACCGCGCCGGCCAGCGTCCGCTGGGTCACCAACCAGAACGGTCGCTGGGGTTCCTGCACCCCGGCCGACCGGACCATCCGCATCTCCCACCGGATCCAGGACATGCCGGACTGGGTGATCGACTACGTGCTCCTGCACGAGCTGACGCACCTGATCGTGCCCAACCACAACGCCCGGTTCTGGGCCCTGGTCGGCCGCTACCCGAAGACCGAACGGGCCCGCGGCTACCTGGAGGGCGTCGCGGCAGTCTCCGGCGTCCCGGTCTCCGACTGACCCGCCCGCCCGCGCCAGGTTGATCAACTCCAGCTCGGCGACGTGGGTGTCGGACCATGCCAGGTCGGGACCTGGAGTCGGCCGGCGGTCCCGGCGGGCCGGGGTCGGGCGGGGAGCCCAGGGCGAGGCTAGGGTCGGGGCGTGGCTCGACGTGTGGTGGTGGCGTTGCTCGGTCCGGTGGCCTGGACGCCGCCGGGGATCGACCCGACGCGGTGGCGGACCGCGCTCGCCGAGGACGTGGTGGACCTGCTGGCCACGCTCAACGAGGTGGAGACCGCGGTCGCGGTGACGGCCGGCGACCGGTGGCTGGCCGACGCGGTCGTCTGGCCCGACATGGCCGTGCACGAGGTGGCTGCATCCACGGTCAACGCGGTCTTCGCGGCGCTGGCCGGCCAGCACGGCGGCGGGCGGGCCGGGTACGACCAGGCGGCCGTGGTGGCCGCAGACGCGCCCGACGTGCCCGGGTTGACCCTCGGGAAGCTGCTCCGCCCGCTCACCAGTCGACCGGTCGCGGTCGCCCCGGTCGAGGGGACCGGGCCGGGGCTGCTCGGTGTCGCGGCCCGGTTGCCGGTGCCGGAGTGGCTGCCGCCGGTAGACCTGGACACGGCCGTACCCGCCGACCTACGGGCCGGCGCTCCGCGTCCGGGCGACGTCGCGGTGACCGCCGGCTGGCGACGGCTGCGCGGCCCCGCCGACCTGGGCACGCTCGACCCGGCCTTCGAGGGCTGGGAGGCGACCCGGGCCCTGCTCTCGGGCCACGCCGGCTGAACGCCCGCCGGCCAGCACGAAGGCCGGGCCCGGGTGCCTCCGGGCCTCAGCGCCTCCCGCGTCACGGACGTGCGGCGTCAGGACTTGTCGGTGTCGTCGCCCTCGTCGGAGCGGGGCGGGGTGTCGCCGCCCGGCGCCTTCTCCTCGGGACCACCCGGCGCGCTGAAGTCGAAGGAGGCCAGCTCGTCGTCGAGGTCGAGCCCGGCGGCGGCGAACGCCTCCGGGTCGGCGAAGTCGTCGTCGGAGGGGAGCAGGTCCGGGTGGCCCCAGACCGCGTCCCGGCCGGCGATGCCCCGGTGCTCGGTCAGCGCCGCCCAGAGCACCGACGCCTCGCGCAGCCGACGCGGACGCAGCTCCAGGCCGACCAGGGCGGCGAAGGTCTGCTCGGCCGGCCCGCCGGCGGCCCGGCGGCGGCGGAACGCCTCGCCGAGGCGTACGACGTTGGGCAGCCGCTCGCCGGCGGCCGTGTCGACCACGTGGCAGACCCAGCCCTCGACCAGGGCGAGGACCGTCTCCAGGCGGGCCAGGGAGGCCTTCTGCGCCGGGGTGTCCTCCGGGGTGAAGATGCCCTCCAGGGCGATCGCCTGCATCGACTCCGGGTCGGTCGGGTCGACCCGGCCCATCGCCTCCTCGATCGCCTCCCGGTTGACCCGGATGCCCGCGGCGTAGTTCTCCACGGCGGTGAGCACGTGCCCGCGCAGCCACGGTACGTGCTGGAAGAGCCGCTGGTGCGCCGCCTCGCGCAGGGCGACGTAGAGGCGTACCTCGTCCTCGGGCAGCTCCAGGCCCTCGCCGTACGCCCGGATGTTGGCCGGGATGAGCGCGGCGGTGCCGGCCGGTCCGAGTGGCAGGCCGATGTCGCCGGCCGAGAGCACCTCGGCGGCGAGCGAGCCGAGCGCCTGGCCGAGCTGGCCGCCGAAGAGGGCGCCGCCCAGCGTCGCCACCATCGACTGCATCGGGCCGAGCTGGGCCCGCGCCTCCGGCGGCACCAGGTCGCCCATCGCGCCGACCATCCGGCTGGCCACCGGGTCGCAGAGCTTGCGCCACACGTCGAGGGTCTTGAAGATCCACTCGTTGCGGTTCCAGGCGACGGACGTCCGGATGCCGGTGGGCCACGAGGTCGCCGGCTCCAGCCAGAGGTCGGCGATGCGCAGCGCCTCCTCCACCGCGTTGCGCTCGAACGGCGAGACCGCCGGGTCGCCCGTGGCGGCGAGCTGACTGGCGGCCACCTGCCGGGCGAGGTCCCAGTTGACCGGCCCGCTGCCCGGCGCGGAGAGCAGGTGCTGCAACTGCGACATGAACTGCTGCATCTGCGCGGGATCGTTGGGGTCTGGTGGTTGCCCACCCGGGAGCGCGAATCCGAACGGAATATCAGGCACGACATCTACGGTACGCGTGCCCCGCCCCAGGTCGCCGCCGCTGGCGTTGCGCTGAGGGCGAAGTCCCATGGTCACCGCGCCGGACGCCCCAGGGCGAATCGGTACGCTCTGCCGCATGAGACGTCGCGGCGTGACCGTACTCCTCGGTGCACTGCTCACCGCCCTGCTCAGCGTCGGCGTGCTGAGCGTGCCCATCCCGTACGTCGTGCTCGGCCCCGGCCCGACGGTCAACACGCTCGGCGCCTCGGACGGCAAGGAGGTCATCCAGGTCACCGGGCGGGCGACGTCCACCTCCGCCGGGCAGCTGCGGCTCACCACGGTCGGGGTGCAGCCCACCGTCAAGCTCCGCTCGGCGCTGGCGGGCTGGTTCTCGAAGGACGAGGCGGTGGTGCCCCGCGAGCTGGTCTACCCGCCGGGCGAGTCCCAGGAGGAGGTCGAGAAGCGCAACGCCGAGGACTTCCAGAACTCGCAGACCAGCGCGGAGACCGTGGCCCTGCGGGAGCTGGGCTACCCGGTCCAGGTGTTGGTCAAGGGGGTCACCGCGGGCGGTCCGTCGGCCGACGTGCTGAAGCCGGCTGACGTGCTCACCTCGGTCGACGGCCAGCCGGTGACCAGCGCCAGCAGGCTGACCGAGCTGATCCGGGCCAAGCCGGCCGGCACCGCGCTGAAGGTCGGCTACCTCCGGGCGGGCGCCGCCGCCACGGCCACCGTGACCAGCCGGGAGCAGGACGGCCGGCCGCGGATCGGGATCGAGATCGACCAGCAGCAGCCGCACCCGTTCACCCTGAAGATCGACCTGGGCGACATCGGCGGGCCGAGCGCCGGGCTGATGTTCGCCCTGGGCATCGTCGACAAGCTGGAACCGGCCGATCTGACCGGCGGGCAGGTCATCGCCGGCACCGGCACCATCGACGACGAGGGCCGGGTGGGCCCGATCGGCGGCATCGCCCAGAAGCTGGTCGGCGCGAAGGACGCCGGCGCCAAGGTCTTCCTGGTGCCGGCCGAGAACTGCGCCGAAGCCGTCCGCAACCCGCAGCCCGACCTGCCGCTGCTCAAGGTGGCCACGCTGGACGACGCGTTGACCGCGTTGGAGAAGCTGCGCGCCGGGGGACAGCCGACCCGCTGCTGAGCCGCGGCTCACCGGACGCCCGACGATCGTGACGTGACCTTGACCCGACGTGTTCAGGAACACCCCGTACTCTGGGTGCCTGGTCGGAGCCGATCACATCGAGCGTGCGGAGCCAACAGTGGTCATGCGTAGCAGTCCCCTGCCGAGGATGAGCCGGCGCGGACGCGTCACCATCGGGGTCCTGATCGGGGTGTTCGTGTTCTTCACCCTGCTCGGGTGGGGGGTCAACGCCTGGACCGACTGGCTCTGGTTCGACGAGGTCCACTACACCCAGGTCTTCACCGGGGTGCTCGCCACCCGGCTGCTGCTCTTCCTGCTGGTCGGGCTCGGCATGGCGGCCGTCATCGCGGTCAACCTCTGGCTGGCCCACCGGCTGCGGCCGACGATGCGCCCGCACTCCGTCGAGCAGGCCACTCTGGAGCGGTACCGGATGCTGCTGAGCCCCCGGCTCGGCACCTGGATCGCCCTGGTCGCCGCGGTCATCGGCCTCTTCGCCGGGCTGTCCGCGCAGAGCCGGTGGAGCCAGTGGCTGCTGTTCCGCAACGGCGGGAACTTCGGCGTGAAGGACCCGGAGTTCGGGGTGGACGTCGGGTTCTACGTCTTCCAACTGCCCTTCTGGCGGTACCTGCTGGGCGTCGGCTTCACCGCGGTGGTGCTGGCCCTGCTCGGCGCGCTGGCCGTGCACTACATCTTCGGCGGGGTCCGGTTGCAGGGCGTCGGGGACCGGATGACCAATGGCGCCCGGGCCCACCTGAGCACCCTGGTCGCCGTCTTCGTCCTGCTCAAGGCCGTCGCGTACGTGCTGGACCGGCGGGCGATGCTGCTGGAGTACAACGAGGGCGCCAAGCTCTACGGGGCCGGCTACGCCGACGTGAACGCGCTGCTGCCGGCGAAGGAGATCCTCGCCTACATCTCCATCGTGGTGGCCATCGCGATCATCGCGTTCTCCAACGTGGTGATGCGGAACCTGGTCTGGCCGGGCATCGCGCTGGCCCTGCTCGGCGTCTCCGCCGTGGCGATCGGCGGCATCTACCCGTGGGCCGTGCAGACGTTCGAGGTGAAGCCGAGCGCCCGGGACAAGGAGGCGCCGTACATCTCGCGGAGCATCGAGGCGACCCGGGCGGCGTACGGGCTGGGCGCGACGAAGAGCACCGGGTACGCGGCGAGCAACCTCACCCCGCCGGCCAGCCTGGCCACCGACACCTCGGTGGTGTCGAACGTCCGGCTGCTCGACCCGCAGCTGGTCTCCGAGACGTACACCCAGCTCCAGCAGGTCCGGGGCTTCTACGACTTCGGGCCGAAGCTGGACATCGACCGGTACACGGTGTCCGGCAAGACCTCCGACTACGTGGTCGGCGTCCGCGAGATCAACTACGGCGAGCTGACCACGCAGCAGAACAACTGGATCAACCGGCACACCGTCTACACCCACGGCTACGGGCTGGTCGCGGCGCCGGCCAACCAGATCTGCGGCAACGGTACGCCGTTCTTCGTCTCCGGCTTCCTCGGCGATTCGGCGAAGGAGGTGCAGGGCTGCGCCGCGCAGACCGAGCAGATCCCGGCGCAGCAGCCCCGGATCTACTACGGCGAGCGAATGGAGGCCGACGACTACGCGATCGTCGGGCAGACCGGGGACCGCAACGTCGAGTTCGACCGGCCGACGTCGAGCGGCGGGGAGCAGTACTACAACTACACGGGCGACGGCGGCGTCAAGATCGGTTCATTCACCCGTCGGCTGCTCTACGCAATCAAGGAGCAGGAGTCGAACTTCCTGCTCTCCGAGGCGGTCAACGACAACTCGAAGCTGCTCTACGTGCGCAACCCGCGCGACCGGGTGGAGAAGGTCGCCCCGTTCCTCACCCTGGACGGTGACCCGTACCCGGCGGTGGTGAACGGCCGGATCCAGTGGATCGTCGACGGCTACACCACGGCGGCGACCTACCCGTACGCCGAGCGGGTCAATCTCCAGGCGGAGACGACCGACGAGCTGACCGGGCGGGGCACCTTCCAGCTCGCCCGGGAGAACGTCAACTACATCCGCAACTCGGTCAAGGCGACGGTCGACGCGTACGACGGCACCGTCCGGCTCTACCAGTTCGACGACACCGACCCGGTGCTCAAGGCGTGGAACAAGGCGTTCGGCGGCGACCTGATGCTGCCGAAGTCGGCCATCCCGGCGGAGCTGGCCGAGCACTTCCGCTACCCGGCCGACATGTTCAAGGTGCAGCGCAACCTGCTCACCAAGTTCCACGTCACCGACCCGGGCGACTTCTACTCCGGGCAGGACTTCTGGCAGGTGCCGAACGTGCCGGACGCCCCGGACAGCGGGCAGAAGCAGCCGCCGTACTACCTGTTCACCCAGTTCCCTAGGCAGGAGGGGCCGCGGTTCCAGCTCACCTCGGCGGTCACCCCGAACCGCCGGGAGAACCTCGCCGCGCTGATCTCCGGGTCGTACGTGGACGGGCAGCCGAAGCTGGAGGTGCTGGAGCTGCCCGACCAGACCCGGATCTCCGGGCCGGTCCAGGTGCACCAGCAGATGACCAACAACGGTGACATCCGGCAGCAGCTCAACCTGCTCTCCTCAGGGCAGTCCCAGGTGCAGTACGGCAACCTGCTGTCGCTGCCGTTCGCCGACGGGATGCTCTACGTCGAGCCGGTCTACGTGAAGAGCAACACCCAGAATGCGTTCCCGCAGTTGCAGCGGGTGCTGCTGTCGTACGGCGACGGCGGCTCGTACGTGGTGCTGGCGACCAACCTCAGCGACGGCATCAAGCAGCTCGTCGAGCAGGGGAAGCGGGCGGGCCAGGGCGCCCCGCCGCCAGCCGGTGGGACCCCGCCAAGCACCGGGACCCCGCCGAGCCCCGGCGGCACGCCACCCGCGCTCACCGGCGCGCTGGCCGACGCCGCCGCCAAGGTGCAGAGCGCCATCGCCGAGGTCAAGGCCGCGCAGGCGTCCGGCGACTTCGAGCGGTACGGGCGGGCGCTGAAGACGCTGGACGAGGCGATGACGACGTTCCAGGAGGCGCAGGCGGCCGCCAACCCGTCGACCGCCCCGACGCCGAGCGGTAGCCCGTCCGCGTCCCCGCCGGCGTCCGCGTCCCCGTCCCCCTCGCCGAACGGCTGACGCCCGGCTCGACCACGGAGCCCGTGGCCCGCGGACCCCTACCGGTCCCGGCCACGGGCTCTGTCGCATTCCGGACGCCGCGCCCGCAACCCGGCGCCCCCTTCCCCCGTCAACTGTTCAGGTGGGACGGCGGAGAGGGGTGATCGCCAGATGCGGGACGCGCGGAGTTTCGACGACTTCTACCGGAGCACGTCGGTCCGGACCCTGCGGTACGGCCGGGCGGTGGTGGGCGATCCGGCGAGGCCCAGGACGTCGTCCACGAGGCGTACGCCCGGGCCTCAGCACCCGGTCCCAGGTCGACGCGGACAGCCGCCGCGCGGTGGAAGCGGTCCGGAGGTGGTGGCACTGATGAGCAGTCCCGTTTTGCGGCCCGGGGGTCGGTAGGCTACGGTTGTCTTACCGACGCGGGGTGGAGCAGCTCGGTAGCTCGCTGGGCTCATAACCCAGAGGTCGCAGGTTCAAATCCTGTCCCCGCTACTACGCCGGAACGGCCCCGAGGACCTGATCCTCGGGGCCGTTCCGCTTTTCCGGTTCCGGCGGTTCCTCCGGCCGTCCGGGCCGGATCAGGGACCCGGCTGATCTCCGTGCCGGGGATGCGATAGGCTGTTCCTACCGACGCGGGGTGGAGCAGCTCGGTAGCTCGCTGGGCTCATAACCCAGAGGTCGCAGGTTCAAATCCTGTCCCCGCTACTCGTCACAAAGGGCCCTGGAGTTCTCTCCGGGGCCCTTTGTCGTGTCCTGGTCGTGGCCCACCCGTCCGGGTCCCTTCGCCGCCTCCCGAAGCTTCGACCGCTCACCGGTTGCCCGACAAATTCTGAGAGAATACTCTCGAGACATGTCTCTCAGAACTCCCGAGCCCGGGACCGCGGAGAACCCGTACGGCGACCTCGAGCTCACCGACCCGACGGCGATGCGCGCGCTGTCGCACCCGGTCCGGCTGGCCATCCTGTCGAGGCTCCAGCGGTACGGCGCCGCGACGGCGACCGACCTGTCCGAGCACGTCGGCGCTTCTCCCTCGGTCACCAGCTGGCACCTGCGCCACCTGGCGCGGTTCGGCCTGGTCCGCGACAGCGCCACCGGTGGGGACGCCCGCAAGCGGTACTGGGAGGCGAGCGCCCACGGCTTTCGGTTCCGGTTCCCGGACGACGAGGAGGGGCGCGCCGCGAGCCGGGTGCTCAGCCGGACCATCTTCGAGCAGTACGACGAGCTGCCACGGCGCTGGATGGCAGAGGACGAGCCCCGGCTCGAACCGGAGTGGCGACGGGAGGCGGGCCTGTCGAACACCACCGTGCGGCTGACCGCGACCGAGCTGGCCGCCGTCAACGCCGCCATCGAGCAGGTGCTCGCGCCGTACGTCACCCGGGACGCGGCCGACCAGCCGCCGGACTCGCGCCACGTGCGGTTCATGCGCTACGTCCTGCCCGAGGCGGGGGCGCGGTGAGCGGCCGGGCGGAACGGCCGGTCCCGCTGTTCCGCCAGCCCCAGTTCCGGTCGTTCTTCGCTGCGCACATCGTCTCCCAGTTCGGTGACCGGGTCTCCGAGCTGGCGTTCCCGCTCCTCGCGGTGCTGGTGCTCGACGCCACCCCCGCCCAGGTGTCGGTGCTGACCGCGCTGGTGTGGTTGCCGAACCTCACCGGGCTCTTCCTCGGCGCCTGGGTGGACCGGCGGGCGCACAAGAAGTGGCTGCTGGTGACGGCCGACCTGATCCGGGCGGCATTGCTGGTGACGGTGCCGGTCGCGTTCGCGTTCGACGCCGGCACCCTGGCCCAGCTGTACGCCGTCGCGCTGTTGACCGGCGCCGCGTCGGTGCTGTTCAACACGACGTACCCCGCCTTCTTCGTGCTGCTGGTGGACCGGTCCCGCTACCTCGACGCCAACAGCGCGCTGAGCGCCAGCAGGTCCGTCTCCTTCATCGCCGGGCCTGCCCTCGGCGGCGTGTTGGTGCAGGTGTTGACGGCGCCGGTCGCGATCCTGGTCGACGCGGTCTCGTTCGTGGCCTCCGCCCTGGGCATCGGTCGGATCCGCCTGGCCGACGCGGCGCGGACCGGTCGGCCGGACGACGACGCGCCCGGGACGCTGTGGCACCGGGCCCGGGACGGGCTGAGGTTCACGCTCCGGGACCCCGTGCTCCGCGCCGGCCTCGGCTGCGCGACGACCGTCAACTACTTCAGCTTCGTGTTCAGCGCCCTGCTCGTGCTCTTCGCCAGCCGCACGCTCGGCCTGCCCTCGGGGCTGCTCGGCCTCGCCCTCGGCGCCGGTGCGGTCGGCGGCCTGTTGGGTGCGGTCGTCGCGCCGCGACTGTCCGCGCGAATCGGGGTCGGGCGCAGCATCGTCGCAGGTGCGGTTGTGTTTCCGGCCTCGATCTCCTTCGTCGCCGTCGCGGACGGCCCGCTGTGGGCGCGGGTCGGGCTGCTGGGCGCGGCCGAGTTCTTCTCCGGGTTCGGCGTGATGCTGTTCGACGTCAACCTCAACGCACTCAACGCCGCCGTGATACCCGACGGCCTGCGCAGTCGGGTGGCCGGCGCGTACTCCACGATCAACTACGGCGTGCGGCCGCTGGGGGCGCTGACCGGCGGCGCGCTCGGCACCTGGCTCGGGCTGCGCCCCACGCTCTGGATCGCGGCGGTCGGTGGCGTCCTGTGCGTGGTGTGGCTGCTGCCGTCGCCGATCCCGAAGGTGCGTTCCCTGGACCACCTCGGTGACCCCGACCACCCCCGGCCCGATCTGACCGAGGTCGGGGCCGCGCGGGGCGGTGACGAGTGAGCGTCCGCCAGGTCCCGGTTGCGTCTCTGGGCGAGGATGAGGGCATGTCTGCTTGGAGCAAGTGGTGGGGCCGGCTCGGCGCGGTCCTCGGTGCGGTCGTGCTCTCGGTGTTCGTACCGGTCGCGGCCTGGGCGTCCACGGGTACCGGCGAGCTGGTGGTGGAGGCCGCCCGGCGGCGGTCGCGGGGCGGCGGAGGCTTCCTCGGCCTGCTCTGCTGCCTGGTGGTGGTCGTCGTGATCGTGCTGCTGGTGCTGCGGCTGATGCGCAGGCGGCGGGGTGGCCCCCCGCGCTGATCCGACCGGAGCCCGGGCCCGGCGGCCCATCCCCGCCGGGCCCGCGCTCCGCGGTCCGCGCACGATGGGGCGTCGCCGGACGGGCCGGGCGCGCCCTGTCACTCGGCCAGGGCGGCGTTCGCCCCGGCGATGAACCGGGAGGTGGCCGCGCGGGCGCCGGAGCGTCCGGAGCGGATGCTCTCGGCGGCGGCGATGAGCAGGGTACGCACCTTCGCGTGCCCCTTCGGCGGTGGCGCGGGGGCGGGCCCGAGCAGGTCGTCCAGGGCGGCGCCGAACGCGACCAGCCGCTTCTGGGCCCGGTCGGTGATGCCGTCGGCGACGAACCGGCGCACCGGCACGCTGGCGTTCAGGCCGCGTTCGACGCCGAGGATCCGGCCGGCCGCCACGTTGGTGGTGAGGAAGTTGATCACGTCGACGACCACCCCCGGGTGCCGGGTGCCGCGGAACGCCGCCCAGTACATGGACGCCCGCGCCCACTGCGCGGCCGGGGTGCCGGGCAGGCTCACGATTCCCAGCTCGTCGTCGGTGTCGTGCTGGAGTTCCGCCAACTGGTGCGACCAGGCGAAGGACGCCGCGGTGTGCCCGGTGACCACGAGCTGGTGGGCCAGGTCGCCCGTGTCGGCCTGCTCCACCAGGACCGCGCTCGGGGTGGCCCGCCGGCTCCGCGCCACCTCCCACAGCTCGAACCAGTCGAGCAGTTCGGCGCTGCCGAACCCGAGCTGCCGCCCCTGGTACAGCTCGTCGCCCTGGCCCCGGAGCCAGAGCCACAGCGCCCGGTAGTCACCCGAGGGATCCATCGTCCCGGCCACCCGGCCGCCGGAGGCGCGGGTGACCCGGCCGGCCCATTCCACGTAGTCGCGCCAGGGCATGCCGGTGCGCGGCTCCGGCATCCGGAGCCGGCGCAGCAGGTCCCGGTTGTAGACCAGCGCGGCGCCGGTCTGGGCGGCGGCGACGGCCACCGTACGCTCGTCGACCTGGCCGTAACGGGCCAGGCCCGCAGGCAGGCCGCCCAGGTCGAGCCGCTCGTCCGCGACGTACCCGCTGAGGTCGAGCACGATCTCGCGCTGCGCGTACTCGGTGAGGACGGTGTCGTCGATCTGGAACAGGTCCGGCGCGTTCCCGCCGATGGCCTGGGTGGCCAGCCGGTCGTAGTAGCCGGTGAGCCCCTGCCAGGTGACCCGGAACCGGACCCGCGGGTTCTGCTCGGAGTACAGGCGCAGCGCCTTCTCGGTGGCCTCGGCCCGCCGGGTCCCGCCCCACCAGAAGACCGACAGCTCGATCGGCTCGTCGTCGACCGGGGTCTGCTCCTCGGCCTCGCAGGCCACCAGGCCGCCGGCCATCAGCGGCAGGCCGCCGAGCGCGCCGAGGAACCGCCGCCGGTCGACGCCGGGGCGGGGCGGGGCGGAGTTCAGGACGCGCACGGGGACTCCTGGAGCGCTGGCGAGCTGCTGCGGACGGACCATTTACACAGGCCGCAGACGAGGGTGTCAACGCCGGGGCGGATTCCGCCGGTACGCCCGGCTCGCCGTCGGTCCGGCGGCGGCCGGTGGGACGCCCGGTGGTCGCACCGGGCGTCCGACCACCACATGGTGTACTAGGCGCCGTGGAACTTCTGCACTCCGGCAAGGTCCGGGACGTCTACGCCGACGGCGACGACCTGATCCTGGTCGCCTCGGACCGGATCTCGATCTACGACGTGGCGCTGCCCACCCCTATCCCGGACAAGGGTCGCCTGCTCACCGCGCTCTCGCTCTGGTGGTTCGAGCAGCTCGCCGACCTGGTGCCGAACCACGTCATCTCCGCCACCGACGTGCCGGCGGAGTTCGCCGGCCGGGCGATCCGCTGCCGCCGGCTCGACATGGTCCCGGTCGAGTGCGTGGCCCGCGGCTACCTGACCGGCGGCGGTTTCGCCGAGTACCGGCGCACCGGCGCGGTCTCCGGCGTCGAGCTGCCCCGGGGTCTGGTCGAGGCGTCGATCCTGCCCCAGCCGATCTTCACCCCGTCGACCAAGGCCCCCAAGGGGGAGCACGACGAGCCGATCACCTACGCGCAGGTCGTCGACAAGGTCGGCGCGGAGGTCGCCGAGCGGCTGCGGCAGATCACCATCGACGTCTACCGGCGCGGCGCGGAGATCGCCGCCGACCGGGGCATCCTGGTCGCCGACACCAAGATCGAACTGGGCTGGGCGCCGGACGGCACCCTGGTCCTCGCCGACGAGGTGCTGACCTCCGACTCGTCCCGGTTCTGGCCGGCCGAGTCGTACCAGCCGGGCCGCGCCCAGTTCTCCTACGACAAGCAGTACGTCCGGGACTGGGCCACCGGCAGCGGCTGGGACAAGCAGCCGCCCGCGCCGGAGGTGCCGGCCGAGGTGGTCGAGGCCACCCGGGCCCGCTACGTCGAGGTCTACGAGAAGCTGACCGGCACGACCTGGGAGTAGTCAGGCACCGGGCCCGGCGGGAGGGCGTGCCGTCGCCCGCCGGGGGTCCGTACGATCAACAGGCGTGCGTGACATTGCCGTGTTCAGCGGAACCGCCCATCCCGACCTCGCCGCCGAGATCTGCGCCCACCTGGGCGTTCCACTGCATCCGGTACGGGTGTCCCGGTTCGCCAACGACTGCCTCGAGGTGCAGTTGCAGGCGAACTGCCGGGAACGCGACGTCTTCCTGATCCAGCCGCTGGTGCCGCCGGTGCAGGAGCATCTGGTCGAGCTGCTGCTCATGATCGACGCGGCCCGGGGCGCGTCCGCCGGCCGGATCACCGTGGTGCTGCCGCACTACGCGTACGCCCGGTCGGACAAGAAGGACGCGCCGCGCATCTCCATCGGCGGACGGCTGGTGGCCGACCTGCTCACCTCGGCCGGCGCCGACCGGGTGCTGGCAATGACCCTGCACTCGCCGCAGGTGCACGGCTTCTTCAGCGTCCCGGTCGACCACCTGCACGCGCTGCGCGAGCTGGCCGACCACTTCAAGCGGTACGACCTGAGCAACGCCGTGGTGGTCTCGCCGGACCTGGGCAACGCCAAGCAGGCGGCGGCGTTCGCGCGGCGGCTCGGCACCCCGGTCGCGGCCGGCGCGAAGCAGCGGTACAGCGACGACCGCGTCGAGATCAGCACGGTGATCGGCGACGTGGCGGAGCGGGACGTGATCGTGCTGGACGACGAGATCGCCAAGGGCAGCACGATGATCGAGCTGATGGCGCACCTGCGCGAACGGAAGGTCCGCTCGATCCGGCTGGCCTGCACCCACGGCCTCTTCTCCGGCGGGGCGCTGGAGCGGCTGATCGCTCAGGACGGGGTGCTGGAGATCGTCTGCACCAACACGGTGCCGATCCCGGCGGAGAAGCGGGTGCCGAAGCTGGAGGTGCTCTCGGTGGCCCCGGCGCTGGCCGAGGCGATGCGGCGCATCCACAACGGCGAATCGGTGAGCGCCCTCTTCGGCTGACCTGGCGGCCGCGCGTCGCCCAGCCTGCCCGGGCGGGGCCGGGGTCGCCGCTACTCGACGTGGTGTCGGCCGACCCGCTCCGTCGCGGCCAGGGCGGCGCTGATCCGGACCGTCGTGCCGGCCTCGCCGGTCACGACCTCCATCGTGTCGCTGAGCTCCCGCGCGAGCCAGAGGCCCCACCCGCCGGCGGTGTCCGCGGCCGGGCGGCTGCGGTCGTCGAGCCGCCCGGAGCTGATCCCGCTGCCGTCGTCGGCGACCTCGCAGACCAGCTCGCCAGCCTGCCGCCACAGCCGCAGCGAGCCCTGGCCGCCGCCGTGCCGCACCGCGTTGGTGATCAGCTCGTTGACCGCCAGCACGAAGTCGTCCAGCCGCTCATCGCTGAGCCCGGCGGCGTGCGCGCAGGAGGTGACCGAGTGTCGCAGCTCGGTCACCTGTGCCTGATCGAAGGCTTCGCTGATGAGGAGGGAACGTTCGATGGGCACAACCGTACGCGGTGCGCGGGGTGATGCGTTCGTCATGGCCCCGTCCCGGCGCTGGATCTCGGAGTTATTCGCGGCATTTCCACCGTACGTCAGGGTTTCCCCAGCCGCACCCCGCGCTGTCCCCGGCGTCCCTTCGGACTGTGGCATGGTGGCGCGCATGCCGTCGTCGCCCGGAGGTCTCGAGGTCCCGCTCTGGCGGTCCATCGCGGTGTTCCGGTTCGCCTCGCTGGCGTACGTCGGCGTGCTCGTCCTCCGCGACGCCGACCGGTACGCGCACCCGCTGGCCGCCGGCGGCGTACTGCTGGTGATGCTGGCCTGGTCCGGGGTGACCGCGGCCGGTTACGCGCGCCCGGCCGGACGGCGCTGGCCGCTGCTCCTGGCCGACCTCGGCGTGGTCCTGGCGATCATGCTGGCCACCCCCTGGGTGGTGGGCCGCGCGGCGCTCGCCGCCGGCGTGCCCACCCTGACCGTGGCCTGGCTGGCCGGGCCGGTGCTGGCCTGGGCGGTCTCCGGCGGTCGGCGCCGGGGCGCGGTCGCCGCCCTGCTGCTCGGCGGCGCCGACCTCGCCACCCGCGAGCGGATCAGCCAGTCGTCGCTGACCGGCGTGATCCTGATGCTGCTCGCCGGGGTGGTGGTCGGGCACGTCGCCCGGCTGGCGGTAACCGCCGAGGAGCGGCTGCAACGGGCGGTCGAGCTGGAGGCGGCGACCCGGGAACGGGAGCGGCTGGCCAGGGACATCCACGACTCGGTGCTCCAGGTGCTGGCGCTGGTGCAGCGGCGCGGCGCCCAGCTCGACGGCGAGGGCGGCGAGCTGGCCCGGCTGGCCGGCGAGCAGGAGGCCGCGTTGCGGGCGCTGATCGGCCGCTCCGGTGGCACGCCGGATGAGGAGGGCGGCACGCTGGATCTGCGCGCCCTGCTGGACCGGTACGCCACGGCGATGGTGGTGGTCTCCGCGCCCGCCACCGGGGTTCCGCTGCCCGCGCGGGTCGCGCGGGAACTGGCCGCCGCCACCGGCGCGGCGCTGGACAACGTGGCCCGGCACGCCGGCGGGCGGGCCTGGGTGCTGATCGAGGACGAGGGGGAGACGGTGACCGTCTCGGTACGCGACGAGGGACCGGGGATCCCGGAGGGCCGGCTGGCCGAGGCCGTGGCCCAGGGACGGCTCGGCGTGGCCCAGTCCATCCGGGGCCGCGTCGCGGACCTGGGCGGCGAGACCCGGATCGTCTCCGCGCCGGGCCAGGGCACCGAGATCGAGCTGCGGGTGCGGAGGGACGGGCGATGAGCGGCGCGGGTACCGGAGTCCGGGTGATGGTGGTCGACGACCACCCGATGTGGCGGGAGGGGGTGGCCCGCGACCTCACCGAGGCCGGTCACCTGGTGGTGGCCACCAGCGGCGAGGGGCGGCAGGCCGTGCGGGTGGCCGCCGCCGCCCGGCCGGACGTGGTCGTGCTCGACCTGCAACTGCCGGACGTCTCCGGCGTCGAGGTGATCCGCGGGCTGCGCGCGGCGCTGCCCGAGGTGCGGGTCCTGATGCTGTCGGCCAGCGGCGAGCCGCAGAGCGTCCTGGACGCGGTGAAGGCCGGCGCGACCGGCTACCTGGTCAAGTCGGCCGCGCCGGCGGAGTTCCTCGACGCTGTGCGGCGCACCGCCGCCGGCGAGCCGGTCTTCACCCCGAGGCTCGCCGGGCTGGTGCTGGGGGAGTACCGCCGGCTGGCGGCCGGGCCGCCGAGCGGATCCACCGACGACGCGGCACCCCGGCTCACCGAACGGGAGACCGAGGTGCTGCGTCTGGTGGCCAAGGGCCTGTCGTACAAGCAGATCGCCGAGCGGCTCGGGCTCTCCCACCGGACGGTGCAGAACCACGTGCAGAACACGCTCGGCAAGCTCCAGCTGCACAACCGGGTGGAGCTGACCCGCTACGCAATCGAACGGGGCCTGGACGACTAGGTCGCCTCCGGCGGTCGGGTCTCGTGGATGGCCAGTTCCTCGGCGGTCGGGCCGCCACCGGCCGAACCGGCGTCGTACGCGACGTTGTCGGTCTCCTGGTCGGTGTGGGCCCCCACGTCCGGCTCGACCAGCCGGCCCACCTCGGCGTCGGCGACGCTGCCGAGCTGGCCGTGGTCGTAGATCGACACGGGGGAGTGCGGGTCGGAGGTGGGGCCCGCGTCGATCACGTCGGCGTCGAGCTGGGCCTGCGCGGCGGCCTCCTCGCTGTCCGCCTCGGCGGCGATGTCCGGGTCCACCGGGCCCGCGAGGGGGTCGTCGGCCGGGCGCTCGTAGCTCTCCCGCTGGAGCTTGTAGTCCAGCGACTCGCCGTCGAGCTGCTCCTCGGCGGTGGTCCCGAACCGGTCCACCGCCACCGGGGTGCGGTCCCCGGGCAGCTGGGCCGGCTCCGGGCCGTCCGCCTCGCGGCCGGTCAGGACGTCGTCGTTGGCGCTCGAGTCGTCGTCGGCGGTGTCGGGCAGCCCCTCCGCCTCGGGGTCGGACACGGGGGTCGGGTACTCGTCGTCGCGCATGGCTGAGCACTACCCGCTGCGCTGCCCGGATTAACCGGATCGGAGGCCGGCGATCGGGAGCAAAGGGAAGAAATACCCCGGCGGACCGGCCCTCGCCCCGGTCAGCTCCGGTAGGCCGCCTCATCCTCAGGGTGCAGCACGCACCAGACGACCTTGCCGTCCGGCAACGGCGTGCTGCCCCAGCGCCGGGCGAGCGTGTCGATCAGCAGCAGGCCCCGCCCCCCGGCCGAGGTCAGCGGGGCCAGCCCGGCGTACGCGGGCGGCCGGGCAGAGTAATCCCGGACGGCCAGGTGCAGGGCGCTGTCCCGCGGGGCCACCCGGACGGTCATCGGGGTGCGTGCGTGGGCGACCACGTTGTTGACCATCTCGGTGACCGCGATGGAGACCGGCTCCGCCAGCTCCGGCACGCCCCACCGGCCGCAGCCGTCGGCGACCAGCGCCCGGGCCTCCCGGGCGGCGTCCACGGCGGGCGTCAGCTCGGCGTTCAGCACCGCGGCCAGCGGCGCCCCGACCAGATCGGCCTGCGCCTCGTCCAGGGTCGCCCGGACCGGCGCCCCGGCACCCTCCCGGGCACCCGCCGGATCGAGGACCAGCAGGTCGGCGGCGGGCCAGTCGGCCACCACGCGGCGCACCTCGTCGAGGACGGCGCGGGCGGCGGGCTCGGCCACCCGGAGCCTGGAGAGGTCGGCGATCACCGGGCCGGGCCGGGCCCAGAGCCGGGCCAGCAACGCGTCGCGGACGGCGTCGACGCCGGCCAGGCCGAGCACGCCGGTCAGCCTGACGACTGCGGACGATTCGTCCGTCTCCACCAGGCATCGCACATCCGTCGGCATGATCGTCCCATTGTGCATGCCGGGTCCGGGGCGCGCATCCGACCAGTCGGTGCGGTTCATCAGCGGTCCGTCCGTGCGCGGCGGTTCATCGCCGCCATCGTGCCGACCGCGGTGCCGGCCGCCGCCAACCCGAACGCGGCGGTCATCCGGACCAGCTGCCGGCGTCGGCCGTGCCAGCGGCCGGAGCGCTCCGCCTCGGCGCCGGCCCGGAAGACGTTGCCGGTGCTGTCCAGCCGGACGCCCGGCCCGAACTGGGTCCGGTGGGTGTACCAGCCGAGCGCCCGCTCGGCCAGCGCCGGCGCCAGCCGCCACTGCAGGCCGAACAGCCGCGCGGCGCCACCCGCGTACGCCTCCCGACGCGGCCGGCGCAGCAGCCGCACGATCGTCTCGGCGACCACCTCCGGCGGGTACACCGGCGGCGGCGGGGTCAGCTCGTGGCCGCTGTGGTTCGCGGCGTGCCGAAAGAACGGGGTGTCGATGGTGGCCGGCAGCACCGTGCAGATGGAGATGTTGCCCCGGCCGGTCACCCGCAGCTCCTGCCGCACCGTGTCAGCGAGCCCGCGGATGCCGTGCTTGGTCGCGTTGTACGCCGACTGGTAGGGCATGGCCACCTCGGCCAGCACCGAGGCGTTGTTGACCACGACCCCGCCGCCGGCCGCGCCCAGCCACGGCAGCGCCGCCTTCGTCCCGTACGCCGTGCCGAGCAGGTTCACCGCCACCACCCGCCGAAACTCCGCAACCGGGATCTCGTCGAAGAGGCCCACCGCGCTGACCGCCGCGTTGTTGACCCAGCCGTCGATCCGACCGAACTCCGCGGCCGCGCGGGCGGCGAGCCCCTCCACCGCCTCCGGGTCGGTCACGTCGGTGGGTACCACCAGCGCCCGCCCGCCCAGCGCCCGGCAGCCCTCGGCGACCCGCTGGAGGGCCTCCTCGCTGCGGGCCGCGAGCACCACGTCGGCACCCCGCCGGGCCAGCGCGTACGCGGCCGCCGCGCCGATGCCGCTGGACGCGCCGGTGATGACGACAGTGGCGTCGTCGAGGTTGCGGGTGAGAGGCATTCTTCGCCGGTACCCCCGGTCCGGCTGGGTCATGCGGGCGGAGTCGGCCGGATCACGGTTCCGCCCGAGGTGGTTCGGGGGTGATCGGCGCGATGTCGACTAATGGTCAGGCCGCGTCGGGCCGCGTCGCCCCGAGGCCGCCCCGAGGCCGTCCCGCCGGACCGATCCCGATCTGCCAGGTTTCGGCTCCCCGGGGCCAGGTTAATGGGACCCTCTGACCGGGGAGGACCCACCGCTCGCTAGATCGCATGGAGGTGCACCATGCGCGTCGGCCTTGTGTGCGCGCACGCCGGCCCGTCGAGGCAGGTCGACGGTCCGACCGTCGGCACGCACCAGCACATCGCCCGGGTCGCCGCCGAGCTCGCCGACCGGGGCCACGACGTACGGGTCTACGAGCGCCGCGACTCCCCGGGGCAGCCGGAGTGCGTCGAGGTGGACGGCTACCGGCTGGAACGCGTGCCGGTCGGTCCGCCCACCCCGATCCCCACCGCCGAGCTGGTGCCGCACGTGCCCGAGTTCGGCCGCTGGCTGGCCGGGCGGTGGGCCGGCGACTGGACCCCGGACGTGGTGCACGGGCACTACTGGATCGGCGGCCTGGCCGCCGCCCACGCGGTACGCGAGACCGACATCCCGGTCGTGCAGACCTTCCACTCGCTCGGCGTGGAGCAGTTGCGCCACCTCGGCCAGCGGTACGACGGGCCGGGGGAGCGGATCCCGCTGGAACGGGCGCTGACCCGGGCGGTGGACATCGCGGTGGCGCAGTGCAACGACGAAGTCGACGAGCTGACCCGGATGGGACTGCAACGCAGCTCGGTGGCGATGGTGCCGACCGGGGTCGACACCGGGCAGTTCCACCCCGACGGCGAGGCGGCGCCCCGGGACCAGCGGGCCCGGATCCTCTCCGTCGGCGGACTGTCGCCCGGGCACGGCCAGGAGGACCTGATCCGGGCGATGCGGCTGGTCGGCGACGCCGAGCTGGTGATCGCCGGCGGGCCGCCCGCCGAGCAGTTGGCCGACCACGCCGAGGCGCGGCGGCTGCGCGAGCTGGCCGAGCGCACCGGGGTGGCCGACCAGGTCAAGCTGGTCGGCGCGGTGCCGCACGACCAGATGGCCACCTGGTACCGCTCCGCCGACGTGGTCGCCTGCACCCCGCACTACTCGTCGGCCGGGCGGGTGTCGCTGGAGGCGATGGCCTGCGGCGTGCCGGTGGTCGGCTACGCGATGGGCGGCATCGCCGACGCGGTGGTGGACGAGGTGACCGGCAAACTGGTGCCGCCGGGGGACGTCCGCACGCTCGGGGTCACCCTGCGCCGGCTGCTGGCGGACAACGCCGGGCGGTTCGCGTACGGGCACGCGGCGGTCGACCGGGTCCGGTGCAGCTACACCTGGGAGCGGACGGCGGGCGCGTTGGAACGGCTCTACGAGCGGGTGGTCCGCCGCCGCAAGCCGGTCGAGGCCGCCTGAGCGGCGCGTCCAGCGGCGGGGGCGGCGCCGGCGCCGATCATCGGCCGCTCCCGCTCGCGGGCGACCGCGTGGTGGTGCTGCGGCTCGGCGTACCGGGTGAGGCCGACCACCGAGGCCAGCGTGATCAGGAAACCGATCCCGGCCAGCCATTCCCGGCCCGGCCAGATCCGGTCGTTGAGCAGCAGCAGGCCGACGATCGCCGCGGGCACCGCCCCGGCGGCGTCCATCGCGGCAACCGCCGCCGTGGTCGAGCCCCGCTGCATCGCCAGGCCGAGGAGGAGCTGCCCCACCACCGAGTGGACGATCAGCAGGTAGAGCAGCGGGTCCCGGACGAACGCCTCGGCCGAGTCCGCCGAGGCCAGCGGGCGGGCGGCCACCGCGGCGGCGGAGAACGCCATCCCGGCCAGCGAGCCGAGCGCCACCGAGCCGGGCGCGCCGTGCAGCCGGGCGGCGAAGAAGCCGGCCACGGCGATCACCCCGAGCGCCACGGTCAGGCCGATCAGACCGGCCGGGCCGAGCTGCCGTGAGGGCGCCGGCTGGGCGGCCAGCACCAGCGCGGTGATCCCGCCGAAGAGCAGCGCCAGCAGCGCCACCTCGGCGGCCGGCAGCCGCCACTTGAGCACCAGCACCCCGAGCAGCGCGGTCACCCCGAGCCCGGCCGCCACGCTGGCCTGGACCAGGAAGAGCGGCAGGTCCCGGCGGGCCAGGAAGGCCAGCACGAAACCGGTGACCTGGCAGAGCAGCCCGACCAGGTACGTCCGGTGGCTGACCAGCCGCAGCAGCAGCCCCGGGTCGAAGGTGTGGTGCACGGTGGTCCGCGCCGCGGCGACGGATTGGAGCAGGTTGGCGAAGCCGTACGCGACGATCATGGCCGCGAGGAAGCACCAACCGGAGGACACCACCTGGCGAGGATAGAGGCAACCGGTGGATCAGCGCGCGGCTGGCCTTCCGAGCCGGCCCAGGATGTCGGCGTGGAGGTGTCCGTTGGTGGCGATCGCGCTGTTCTCCCCGCCGGCCGGCGCCGGTCGGCCGGCCCGGTCGGTGACGGTGCCGCCGGCCTCGGTCACGATCGGCACCAGCGCGGCGACGTCCCAGAGCGAAAGCTCCGGCTCCACCATCACGTCCAGCGCCCCCTCGGCCAGCAGCATGTAGCCGTAAAAGTCGCCGTACGCCCGGCTGCGCCAGGTGTCCCGCATGACCTGCAGGATCGCGTCCAGCCGGCCGGCGGACTCCCAGCCGGTCAGCGACGAGTAGCAGAAGCTGGCGTCGGCGAGATCCCGCACTCCGGAGACCCGGATCGGCGCGCCGGCGGCGAGGTCCGGTCCGGCGTACGCGCCCGCGCCCGTCGCGGCCCACCAGCGCCGGCCCAGCGCCGGGGCGGAGACCAGGCCGAGCACCGGGCGGTCGGACTCCAGCAGGGCGATCAGGGTGGCCCAGACCGGCACGCCCCGGACGAAGTTCTTGGTGCCGTCGATCGGGTCGACCACCCAGCGCCGCCCGTCGGGTCCGGCGGCCGGCTGCTCGCCGTACTCCTCGCCGAGCAGGCCGTCGCCCGGTCGGTGCTCGGCCAGCAGGGCGCGGATCTCCCGCTCGACCGCGGTGTCCGCGTCGGAGACCGGGGTCAGGTCCGGCTTCGACTCGACCCGCAGGTCGAGGGCGCGGAACCGGGCGGTGGAGATGGCGTCGGCGGCGTCGGCGAGCAGGTGGGCGAGGGCGAGGTCGTCGGCGTACCCGGTCATGCCGAAACGGTAGCGGCGGTCGCCGGGTCAGGATCCGGCGGGCGGCGCGTCCGGCCCGCGCTGGTCGCCCTCGCCGGGCCCGCGGTGGTCGGCCTCCCCGCGCGGGTCGCCCTCGCCGCTGCGGGAGGCCAGCAGCCGGCGGTACGACGCCAGCCGGCGCGGGTCGGCCTTGCCGGTGGCCACCCAGGCGTCCAGCGCGCAGGCCGCCTCCTCGGCGGTGTGCTGGCAGTTCGCCGGGCAGTCGACCGTCGCCTCCACCAGGTCGGGGAAGCCGTGCAGCAGGCTCTCCGCGGAGACGTGCGCCAGTCCGAAGCTGCGTACCCCGGGGGTGTCGACGATCCACCCGGGGTCGCCCTTCGCGCCGGGCGCGGGCGGCAGCCGCAGCGCCACCGCGCTGGTCGAGGTGTGCCGGCCGCGGCCGATCGCGCTGACCGTGCCGACCGCCCGGCCGGCCTCCGGCACGAGGCGGTTGACCAACGTCGACTTGCCGACCCCGGAGTGGCCGACCAGGACCGAGACGCGCCCGGCGAGCAGCGCGCGCAGGGCGTCCAGGTCCGAGTCCGGCCGGATCAGCACGTACGGCAACTCCAGCTCCGTGTAGTAGCCGAGCACCGCCTCCGGGCCGGCCAGGTCCGCCTTGGTCAGGCAGAGCAGCGGCTCGATGTCCGCGTCGTACGCGGCCACCAGGCAGCGGTCGATGAAGCCGGTGCGCGGCGGCGGGTCGGCCAGCGCGCTGACGATCACCAGCTGGTCGGCGTTGGCCACCACGACCCGCTCCAGCCGGCCCTCGGCGGTGGTCGCATCGTCCTCGGCGGTGCGCCGCAGCACCGAGCTGCGCTCGGCGATCCGGACGATCCGGGCCAGCGCCCCGGGCACCCCGGACGTGTCCCCGACCAGCCCGACCCGGTCGCCCACCACCACCGACTTGCGGCCCAGCTCGCGGGCGCGCATCGCGGTCACGGTCGGGTCGTCCGGCCCGGCGTCCGGTCGGACGCAGGTGTAGCGGCCCCGGTCCACGGCGATCACGAACCCGTCGACCGCGTCGGCGTGCCGGGGGCGGGTGCGCGTACGCGGTCGCGACGACTTCCCGGGTCGGACCCGTACGTCGTCCTCGTCGTACTCGCGCCGTTTGGTCGCCAGGACGTGCCCCCTGTCGCGTCAGCTCTTGCCGGTCACCATTCCTGACCATAGTGCCGGGAACTCGGGCATGGTCTTCGAGGTGCAGGCCACGTCGTCCACCTCGATGCCCGGTACGGCCAGCCCGGCCACCGCGGCGGCGTGCGCCATCCGGTGGTCCGCGTACGTCCGGAAGGTGCCGCCGCGCAGCGGGCGGGGGTGGATCTCCAGCCCGTCGGCCGACTCGGTGATGTCCGCGCCGAGCGCGGCGAACTCCCGGGCCAGCGCGGCGATCCGGTCGGTCTCGTGCCCGCGGATGTGCCCGACGCCGGTCAGCCGGGACGGCGAGTCGGCGAGCATGGCCAGCGCGGTCAGCGCCGGGGTCAGCTCGCTGACGTCGGAGAGGTCGGCGTCCAGGCCGTGCACGGTGCCGGTGCCGCGGACGGTGAGCCCGCTGGTGGTCAGCGTCACCTCGCCGCCCATCCGGTGCAGCAGCGTGCGGAGCTGCTCGACCGGCTGCATGCTGCTGCGCGGCCAGCCCTGCAGGGTCACCTCGCCGCCGGTGACCAGCGCGGCGGCGAAGAACGGCACCGCGCCGGAGAGGTCCGGCTCAATCTCCCAGCCGCGCCCGCTCAGCGGCCCCGGCTCGACCGCCCAGACGTCGGGCACGCTGTCGTCGACCGCCGCCCCGGCGGCGCGGAGCATCTGCACGGTCATCCGCAGGTGTGGCGCGGAGGGGACCGGCGGGCCCTCGTGCCGGACCACCACGCCCCGGTCGAACCGCGGGCCGGCCAGCAGCAGCCCGGAGACGAGCTGGCTGGAGGCGGAGGCGTCGATGACCACCTCGCCGCCGGCGACCCGGCCGGTCCCGAGGACCGTCAGCGGCAGGCTGCCGGTGGCCGGGGTGTGGATGCGTACGCCGAGGGAGCGCAACGCCCCGATCAGCGGGCCGAGCGGGCGGACCCGGGCCTGCGGGTCGCCGTCGAAGGTGACCCGCCCCTCGGCCAGGCCGGCCACCGGCGGGAGGAAGCGCATCACCGTGCCGGCCAGGCCGACGTCGACGTGCGCCGGGCCGACCAGCCGGTGCGGCCGGACCAGCCAGCGGTCGTCGTCGGAGATCGACACGTGCGCGCCCAGGGCGCGCAGCCCGCCCGCCATCAGCTCGGTGTCCCGGGCGCGCAGCGGCCCGCCCAGCGTCGACGGGCCACCGGCCAGCGCGCTGAGGACCAGGGCCCGCGCGGTCATCGACTTGGAACCGGGCAGGCGCAGCGTCGTGGCGACCGGGTCGCTGGCGGTCGGTGCGGTCCACGGCTGCGGCGGCCGGGTCGCGGTCGGATTCCCCACGGTTACATTCTGCCAAGTCCGGCGGCGTATGGAGCCGGCGGTCGGGCCCGCTCCCGGTTGGCGGGACAGCCGGGAAGCCATCGGCGCGTTAGCGTGTGCGCCATGTGCGGGAGGTACGCGACGTCCCGGAGCGCGGGCGACCTGAGCGCGCTGTTCGAGTCGTACGACGAGACCGGCGGCGCGGTCGGCCCGGACTTCAACGTCGCCCCGACCGATCCGGTGCCGCTGGTCCGGCTGGCGCCGGAGGGGCAGCGGTCGCTCTCCGTCGGCCGCTGGGGCCTGGTCCCGCACTGGTCCCGCAGCGCCACCGGCGCGGCCCGCATGATCAACGCCCGGGCCGAGACGATCGCCACCAGCCGGGCGTACGCCCCGTCCTTCGCCCGCCGCCGCTGCCTGGTCCCCGCCGACGGCTGGTACGAGTGGGTCCGGGAGCCCGGCGGCCGCCGGCAGCCCTACTACATGACGCCGACGGACGGCTCGGTGCTCGCCTTCGCCGGCATCTGGTCGGTGTGGGAGGCGGCGGACAGCCCGCTGCTCACGTTCAGCGTGCTCACCACGGCGGCCGTCGGCGAGTTGGCCGAGGTGCACGACCGGATGCCGTTGCTGCTGCCCCGGGAACGCTGGGCGACCTGGCTCGCCACGGCCGATGAGCCGGCCGCGCTGCTCGCCCCGCCGCCGGCGGCCTGGCTCGCCGGGCTGGAGATCCGCCCGGTCTCCCCGGCGGTGGGCGACGTCCGCAACGACGGTCCCGGCCTGACCGTCCGGGTGCCACCGCCCCGCGCGGAGGCCGACCCGGAATTGACGCTGTTCTGATCACTGTCGGCGACATTGTCGTGTGCGGATTTGCCGGGGTTGCGCCTGAAACGTCGCCCGGCTGTTTAGCCATCTTTACCGCAGAGTCTTGTCCCCGTGTCCGCAAGTGCGATAGAACACAGCGCCGGCGGTGGGCGTCGATTCGCACGGGGCGGGTGACACCCATCGGTCTTATGTGATCTTGCCGGTCCCACGGGGGAGGTGGGTGGATTTGACACGGGCACGTATGCCCCGCCCGCACGAGGTGGCCGCCGCACGACGAGATCCGCGACTGCTGCGGGCGTTGCGCGAGCGGCGACAGGACGAGGCGTGGCGGACCAGAGGGACCTGCCAGAGCGTGGACCCGGAAACGTTCTTTCCGGCGCCCAATGAGCCGGCCGACGCGGCCGTGGCGCTCTGCCGCAGTTGTGATGTCCAGGGCTCCTGCCTCGCCTGGGCGCTGGAGGTGGGGGACTGCCACGGCGTCTGGGGCGGTACCACGCCCCGCGAGCGACGGGCGATGCTCGTCGCCTGGCGTGGCGAGGTGCAGCCCGATCCGGACGCGGTCGACGACGCCGGGCCGCCGGTCCGCGACCGCCTGCTCACCCTCGTGCCACTGAGCTGACCGGTCCGCGGTGCACCGTCGCCGCCCGCGTCCCCCGACGGGGAAGCGGCGGGCGCAGATGGCGGTCGTGGTCCGCCGTCCGGACGCAGAATGGGTCGGTGCGGCACAGCGACGAGATCGAGACACCGCGTGGGCCGGCCCGGATCGACACCGACCTGCCGGCCGGGCCGGCGGCGACCCTGCTCGCGCTGGGGCACGGCGCCGGCGGCGGGGTCGACGCGCCGGACCTGCTCGCGGTCCGGGACGCGGTGGTCCACGCCGGGCTGGCGGTGGTCCGGGTGACCCAGCCCTACCGCGTCGCCGGCCGCCGGGCGCCGGCTCCGGCGGGACAGCTCGACGAGGCGTGGACGGCGGTGCTGACCGCGCTGCGGCAGCGCCACCCGGGGGTGTCGCGGTGGGTGGTCGGCGGGCGGTCCAGCGGGGCCCGGGTCGCCTGCCGGACGGCGGGCGCCGTCGGCGCGGCCGGCATTGTCGCGCTGGCGTTCCCGCTGCACCCGCCGGGCCGCCCGGAACGCTCCCGGGCGGCGGAACTGGCGACCGGGCTGCCGACCCTGGTGGTCAACGGGGACCGGGACCCGTTCGGGGCACCCGACCCGGCCCCGGGGGTGGACGTGGTGCTGCGCCCCGGCGAGCGTCATGACCTGCGCCGCGACCCGGCCGGCACGGCCGACGAGGTGCTGCGCTGGCTGCGCGTCCGAGGCTGGGCGGAGTGACCAGCGGGAAGATCGCGCCAGACCCCTCTTCCGGCGTACGTCAGGGGACTACGTCGATGTTCGAGCGTGATCTTGCCCGCTTTGTTCGGTCGGACCCGCCGTCCCGGCGTGACCGGCGGCCCCCGCACGTCGTTGATCGGGTGGTGTCGGGCGGCCGGTTCGGGCGGCCGGCGCCATCCTCCCAGGCCCTTCCTGGTCCCAGCGTCGGTCGCGGCCGAGGCCGGGGCCAGGAACGGCGGGAGGGGCGACGGAATGCGTCGCCCCACCGCGCGGTTGCTACCCCTGGATGACATTTCCAGCCGAGGGGGGTGACCGGTGCCGACCGAGACACGGAGCCGGGAGCGGGACGAACGGGACGCGCGGCAGCTGAGGCGGCTGTTGGACGCGCCGGAGTGGCCCGCTGAGGCGTCGGCCGCGGTGAGCACCAGCACACCGGCCGGAAGTGAATCTGCGGGCAGCTCCGTACGCGTATCCTCGGCGGGAAAGCATCCGACTCGAGGGGATGTGCGGTTGACCACCGAGAAGACGGACGAGCGCAGGGCCCGCTTCGAGCGGGACGCGATGCCCTTCGTCGATCAGCTCTACGCTGCCGGACTGCGGATGACCCGCAACCCGGCGGATGCCGAGGACCTGGTCCAGGAGACGTACCTGAAGGCGTACGCGGCCTTCCACCAGTTCGAGCAGGGCACGAACCTCAAGGCCTGGCTCTACCGGATCCTGACCAACACCTACATCAACTCCTACCGCAAGCGGCAGCGCCAGCCCGTGCAGGCGCCCACCGAGGAGATCACCGACTGGCAGCTGGCCGAGGCCGAGTCGCACACCTCCAGCGGGCTGCGCTCGGCGGAGACCGAGGCGCTGGACCGCCTGCCGGACAGCGACGTCAAGGAGGCCCTCCAGCAGCTGCCGGAGGAGTTCCGCCTGGCGGTGTACCTCACCGACGTCGAGGGCTTCTCCTACAAGGAGGTCGCCGACATCATGGGTACGCCGATCGGCACCGTGATGTCGCGGCTGCACCGCGGCCGACGTAATCTGCGCAAGCTGCTCGAGCAGTACGCCGCGGAGCGGGGCTTCAGCGCCGCGTCGTCGTCGAAGGGTTCGACCGCCGCCGCCGGCCGGGAGGTGTGACCGTGAGCTGTGGAGAGCCGCACGAGACGGACTGCCGCGAGGTGCTCGCGGAGGTCTACCTCTACCTGGATCTGGAGTGCGCGGACGAGCGTCGCGTGCTGATCCGCGACCACCTCGACGAGTGCGGGCCCTGCCTGCGCGAGTACGGCATCGAGCAGGAGGTGAAGGCGCTGGTCGCGCGGTGCTGCGGCAACGAGACCGCGCCGGAGCAGCTGCGCGAGCGGCTGCGGGTACGCCTCACCGAGCTGGTGGTCTTCGAGAGCAGCGAGTCCCGCGAGCTCGCGGACTGAACGTACGTACGCCGGTGGCCCGGGTCGAGTTGTCGACCCGGGCCACCGGCGTGTCCGGCCGAGGGCCGGGCGGTCGTCGCTGGCGGGCGTACCCGCCGACGATCAGGAGTTGGGGCGCTTGCCGTGGTTCGCGCCGCTCTTCTTCCGGGCCTTCTTCTTCCGGGCCTTCTTCGCCATGCTGTGCCTCCTTGTGCTGGTCACGGTCCCGACCGCGGGCGAGCGCGGCGGAGGTCGCGTACGGGTCCTCCGGGCGTCCGGAGACCGACGGAGCTGATGCTAGTGCCGGCGGCGTCGCCCGTGGTCCGGCGGGGGCGAAAGCGGCGTTGCGGCCGCTCCGCGACCGCCGGTGGCCCGGGTCATGATTGGATACCGTTCGCAGGCACACCGGTGGAGAGGGAGGGTCGTCACATGGCCGAGGAGATCCGCGCCGAGATGGTGGCGAACGTCTGGAAGGTCGTCGCGTCGGCCGGGGACACCGTGTCCGAGGGGGACACGCTGGTGATCCTGGAGTCGATGAAGATGGAGATCCCGGTGATCGCGGAGTCGGACGGCGTCGTCCAGCAGATCGCGGTCAACGAGGGTGACGTCGTGCAGGACGGCGACCTGATCGCGGTGATCGGTTGACCGGCCTCACCGTCCGTCGCGCCGACCAGGCCGACCACCCAGCGGTGGCCCGGCTGACGGTCGCCGCCTACGAGGCCGACGGGCAGCTCAAGGGCGAGAACGGGTACGGCGTGGTGCTCGCCGACGTGGCCACCCGGGCCGAGACCGGCGAGGTGCTGGTCGCCGTCGACGAGAACACCGGCGAGGTGCTCGGGGCGGTGACGTTCGTGCTGGCCGGCACCCCGTACGCCGAGCTCTCCGGCCCCGGCGAGGCGGAGTTCCGGATGCTCGCCGTCGACCCGGCCGCCCAGGGCCGTGGCGCCGGGGAGGCGCTGGTCCGGGCCTGCGTGGCCCGGGCGACCGAGCTGGGCTGCTCCGCGGTGGTGATCTGCGTACGCAGCGGTATGGCCGGCGCGGCGCACCGGCTCTACGAGCGGATGGGCTTTGTCCGGGTGCCGGAGAAGGACTGGTGCCCGCTGCCGGGGGTGGAGCTGCTCGGCCTCCGGCTGGACCTCACCGGGGGCTGACGGCGCCCGTACCGGTCGATCGCTCCGGCCCGGGGGCCGT
Organism: Micromonospora inositola; assembly: GCF_900090285.1. Taxonomy (NCBI): domain Bacteria; kingdom Bacillati; phylum Actinomycetota; class Actinomycetes; order Micromonosporales; family Micromonosporaceae; genus Micromonospora; species Micromonospora inositola. Next base: position 2,920,480 of record NZ_LT607754.1, read on the forward strand.
ACCGGCCGGTGACCGGGTCAGCCGGCCTCGCCGATCTTCGACAGCAGCTCGTCGGCGACCTCGAGGGCGATCTTCTTCCGCTCCTCGTCGGTGATGTGCGGGGCGCGTACCGCGAACCAGCTGCTGTGCACGGCGAACAGGGTGAGCGCGGCGCGAAGCTGCGCGGCGGGCGAGTCGTCGCCGCGGCACAGCTCGTCGGCCAGCCGCAGCATCCGGTCCCGCATCTGCATCCCGGCGGCGAGGCTCTTCAGCACGGTCTGGTTCTGCTCGAAGAAGCGCATCACCGACGGCTGCTCGCGGTCGAACATGGCGTCTGCGTACCGGGTGATCAGCGCCCGTCGGGTGACCAGGTTGGCGGGCTGGGACCGGGCCCAGTCGATCAGCTCGTCCATCCGGTGCAACCGGTCCTCGACGAAGCTGTTGACGATCTCGTCCTTGCTCTTGAAGTGGTAGTAGAGGGCGGCCTTGGTCACGCCCAGCCGCTCGGCGATCTCCCGGAGCGAGGTCTTCTCGTACCCCTGCTCGGTGAAGAGCTCCAGCGCGACGGCCTGGATGCGTTCCCGCGTGCCGCCTGTGCTCTCCCTCACCCGTACCACCTAACCCGCTTGACGGTTTTCTGCTGTCCAACTTACCGTGCGGCTAGTAAGGTGACTAGCCGGGCGGCAAGTAAGTGCGACATATCTCCGGGGGAGCTTACCCATGACTCAGGAAACGCAGGCGGCGGCGAGACCCAACGTTCGGGTCGTGCTGTTCGGTCTGATGATCGCGATGATGCTCGCGATGCTCGACAACATGATCGTCAGCACCGCGCTGCCGCGGATCGTCGGCGAGTTCGGCGGCGTCGACCACTTCACCTGGGTGGTCACCGCGTACGTGCTGGGGACCACCGTCTCCACCCCGATCTGGGGCAAGCTCGGTGACCTCTACGGCCGCAAGGCGGTCTTCCTCACCTCCGTGGTGATCTTCCTGATCGGCTCGGCCCTGTGCGGCATGTCCGGCTCCGGCATGTTCGGCGGCGTCGACACCGGCATGGTCGAGCTGATCGCCTTCCGCGCCGTGCAGGGTCTCGGTGCCGGCGGCCTGATGGTCGGCGTGATGGCGATCATCGGTGACCTGGTGCCGCCCCGCGAGCGGGGTCGCTACCAGGGCATGATCGCCGGCATCATGGCCATCGCCATGGTGGCCGGCCCGCTGGTCGGCGGCTTCATCACCGACAACCTCTCCTGGCGGTGGGCGTTCTACGTCAACCTGCCGCTCGGCGGCATCGCGCTGCTGGTCCTCGCCACCACGATGCACCTGCCGAAGTACCGCACCGAGCACAAGATCGACTGGCTGGGTGCCGCGCTGCTCTCCGTCGGCATCACCGCGATCGTGCTGCTCACCACCTGGGGCGGCAACGAGTACGACTGGACGTCCCCGCAGATCCTCGGCCTCGCCGCGCTCGCCGCGGTCGCGCTGGTGGTCTTCGCCTTCGTCGAGCGCCGGGCCGCCGAGCCGATCCTGCCGCTGGCCCTGTTCGCCAACCGGAACTTCGCCCTCATCTCGGTGATCGGCTTCCTGCTCGGCTTCGCGATGTTCGGCGCGATGAACTTCCTGCCGCTCTACCAGCAGACCGTGCAGGGCGCCTCGGCCACCAACAGCGGCCTGCTGCTGCTCCCGCTGATGTTCGGCATGCTGGTGGTCTCGCTGGTGATCGGCCGGGCGATCACGAAGACCGGCCGGTACCGGATCTTCCCGATCGTCGGCGGCGTGGTGATGACCACCGGCATGTTCCTGCTCAGCCGGCTGGACGTCGACACCAGCAAGGCCGAGTCCTCGCTCTACATGGTCGTGCTCGGCGCGGGCATGGGCTTCCTGATGCAGACCTCGATGCTGATCGCGCAGAACAGTGTCGAGCAGAAGGACCTCGGCGCGGCGAGCGGCGGAGCCACCTTCTTCCGCTCCATCGGCGGCTCCTTCGGCATCTCGCTCTTCGGCGCGATCTTCGCCAACCGGCTCGCCGACTCCGCCGCCGGCGGCGCGTTCAGCGGTGGTGGCGGCGAGGGCGGCCGGATGGACCTGGAGCAGCTCAAGGAGCTGCCGGCGCAGGTGCGCGAGCTGGTGCTCGGCGGCCTCTCCGACGCCATCTCGCACGTCTTCCTCTGGGCGGTCGTCTTCACCATCGCCGTGCCGGTGCTCGCCTGGTTCATCAAGGAGGTCCCGCTCCGCTCGTCCAACGACGCCCCGGCGGCGGGCACCCCGGAGGACCAGGCCGAGGCCGCCCTCGGCAAGGCACTGGTCGACTGACGCACGCTCCGCGGCCACGCCGACCCCGATGCGGGGTACGGCGTGGCCGCGCCGCATTTCCGGGCCCGACCGCCTCGACGGGCGGGCGGGTGGTGGGGCGGGTCAGGGGCGGCGGAAGGCGCCGGTGAGGCGGCGCCAGAGGCGGCGCAGGGCGCCGGGGCGACGCGTCTCACCGGCCGCGCCGGAGATCAGCTCCCGGGCCAGGGCCGTGGTCGGCTCGTCCAGCGCCGGGGTGGCGAGGGCCAGGTGGGCCACGGAGGCGGCGATCGGCACCCGGCGTTCGCGGGACACGGCCGCCACGTCGGCGAGGCGTTCGGCCACCGCCCGAGCCACGTCGGGGCGTACCGCGGGGTCGACCCAGGCGGCGGTGACCAGGGCGAACAGCGCCGCCTCGGTGATCCAGTCCTCCACGCCCCAGACCAGCTCCAGCAGCACCCGTCGCCGGGTGGACTCCGCCCACGGCTCGTCGGTGCGGTGGTGCAGCAGGCCGAGGCAGGCCCAGACCTGCACGCAGCGCACCCAGAGCGAGGGGTCCTGGCCGGCGAGCACCCGGCCCAGCGCGGTCGGCGGCGTCTCCGGCGGGTGCACCAGCAGGCCGAGCAGGTCGGTCAGCTCCAGGGTGGCCAGCCCGACCGCGGCGTCGTACGCGGCCGGCGGGTGCGGCCACGCCGGGTGGGCGAGCTGCCGGATGCGTTCCGCGGCCTCGGTCGACGGGACCGGCAGGGTGGGCGCGGCGATGGCGCCGTCGTACCGCCAGAGCTGGCAGGTGGTGGCGCGGCGGGGCTGGCGGGGGTCCGGGTCGGTCACCTCGGCCACCTCGACGTCGAGGCCGGGCACGGCCGCCGCGACGGTACGCATCGCGCTGGGCGGCTCCAGTGCGTCCAGCCGTACGGCGAGCCGGGCGGCGCCCTCGGCGGCGAGGGCCTGCCGCAGCGCGTCCAGCATCGGCCCGCCGGCCGGGGTGACCTGGCCCAGCCAGGGGCGGCTGCGGCAGCACTCGGCGAGGTCCGCGTGCTCGTGGCTGTCGTCGGGATGATCCCGGACGAAGTCCGCGAGGGCCACCAGGTGCGCCACGTCCCCGTCGCGCTGGAAGCGCAGCCGGTGCGCGGTGTGCACGGCGCAGTCGAAGGTGGGGTCGCGCGCGAGGGCCCGGTCGATCCAGCCGAGCGCCTCGTCGAGCCGGCCGGTGTCGGCGAGGGTGCCGGCGATGTCGGCGTAGACCGCGAGGTCGTCGGGGTCGTGTTCGACGGCGCGGCCGAGCGCGGCCAGGGCGTCGCGGGTCTGGCCGGCGCTGCGGTACGCGTACCCGAGCCAGACCTCGCCGAGTTTGGTCGGCTCCGCGCGTACCCCCCGGGCGGCCCAGGTGACGGCGAGGGCGACCTCGCCGATCCGCCGGGCCAGCGCGGACGCCGCGCCCAGCAGCAGCGCGTGCCCGGGGTGCGCGGTGACCGCGTTGCGGGCCAGCGTGAGGTACGGCCGCAGCGGGTCGCGGAGGCGCCGGGGCACCGGGTCGGGCGCCGCCGCGCAGATCTGCATGAGGATCCGGGCGATCCGCTCGGGTTCGAGGCGTTCGGGCAGCTCAGGGGCGGTCACCCAGGGCACGCCCGCCCAGTCGGCGCCGGGCGCGTAGCCGGTGGCCGCGGCCAGCAGGTCGAGTCCTTCGGCCGGCCGCCCGGCGGCGGCGAGCAGGTGTGCGCGGGCCACCACCGCGCCGACGAATGCGTGGTGCCCCAGCGGGAAGAGATCCAGGTCGCCGCCGCTGGCCGCGGCGACCCGGGCCAGGGTCTCGTGCACCTCGGGCAGCGTGGGGGCCTGGACGAGGGCGGCGGCGACGTGGGCGGCGGCGTGCTGGAGATCCCCGTCGCCCAGCGCCAGCCGGGCGAGCGCGAGTTCCCCCTCCGCGGAGAGCGCAGGGTCGTCCGTTCCCTCGGGCACGTCGTCCTCTCGCCTGAGTCGGTTCGCCAGTCGGGCAAGCCTAGGGGATGGTGCGTTGATTTGGTGATCCACTGCGCATTGCTGCTCGTTGCGTTGCTCGTATGGGCGCAAAGATGCAAGACTGAGCACCGATCGCGCGACAATCGCGCAGAGGGGAGTTCTCCGTGACCCGTCCAGGCGCCGGCATGGCGGCCGACATCGACGAGCAGCCGGCCGGCTACGACCGCCTGCTCTCCGCCGACCACGCCGGGGCGATCGCCCGGGTGGCGGCGGTGATCGCCGAGCGCCGCCCCCGGCACGTGGTCTTCACCGCCCGCGGCACCTCCGATCACGCAGCCCTCTACGCGGCGTACCTGGCCGAGATCCGGCTGGGCCTCCCCGCCGGCCTCGCCTCGCCCAGCGCGATCACCGTCTACGGCGCCCGGCCCGACCTCTCCGACGCCCTGGTCGTCGGGGTCAGCCAGAGCGGCGGCTCGCCCGACCTGGCCGAGGTGCTCCGGGTGGCCCGGGCCTCGGGCGCGCTCACCCTCGCCGTCACCAACGCGCCCGACTCCCCGCTGGTGGAGACCGCCGAGCTCGCCGTCGACATCGCCGCCGGGCACGAGCGGGCGGTCGCCGCCACCAAGACGTACACCGCCGAGCTGCTCGCGCTGCTGATGCTGGTCGAGGGGGTACGCGCCGGCGACGGGATGCTGCCGGCCGAGGAGCGGGCCGCCCTCGCCGCCCTGCCCGAGCTGGCCGAGCGCACCCTCGCCGATCCCACCCCGGCCCAGCTCGCCCCGCGCTACCGGTTCGCCGCCCAGCTCGTCACCACCGGCCGGGGGTACGCGTACCCGACCGCCCGGGAGGCGGCGCTGAAGCTGATGGAGACCTCGTACCTGCCGGCGCTCGCCTTCTCCGGCGCCGACCTGCTGCACGGCCCCCTGGCCATGACCGATCCGGACGTCCCGGTGCTCGCCGTCGTCGGCTCCGGCCCCGGCGGGCGGTCGATGGGGGAGGTGCTGCCCCGGCTCGGCGAGCGCCGCGCCGACGTGCTGGTGGTCGGCTCCGCCGACGTCGAGGGGGCCACCCGGATGGCCGTCCCTGAGGTCGACGAGCGGTACGCCCCGCTGCTGGACATCCTCCCGTTGCAGCGGCTCGCCCTGGCTCTGGCGCTGGCCCGCGGCGAGGACCCGGACGCTCCGCGCGGGCTGAAGAAGGTCACCACGACGATGTGACCCGCGGCGTGGCACGCTGGGTCTCGTGTCCACGCTGCGCGACCTCGCCGAGGAGCACACCCAGCTCCGCCCGGCCGACATCGACCACCTGCACCGGATCGCGGGGGACTGGCAGCTGCTGTCCGACCTCTCCTTCGCCGACCTGCTGCTCTGGGTGCCGGTGGACGGCGACGGGACGTTCCTCTGCGTCGCCCAGGTCCGCCCGACGACCGCCCCCACCGCCTACCTGGACGACCAGGTGGGGCGGATCGTCGGCGGGCCGGAGGTGGCGCACCTGGAGGTCGCCCACCGGCAGGGCCGGATCTGGCGGGAGGGCGATCCGGTCTGGTACGGCGACGTGCCCGCCCGGCACGAGGCGATCCCGGTCCGGCTGCGCACCGCCGACGGGGAGGCCGGCGAGGTGGTCGCCGTGGTCGGCCGGGACACCAACCTCTCCACCGCCCGCACGCCCAGCCAGCTCGAACTGAACTACCTGACCACCGCCGACGACCTGGCCCAGATGATCGCCGACGGAACGTTTCCGCCGCCCCGGCACCCCGGCGAGACCACCTCCGCGCCCCGGGTCGGCGACGGCCTCGTCCGGCTGGACGCCAACGGCAAGGTCACCTACGCCAGCCCGAACGCGCAGTCCGCGTACCGGCGGTTGGGCTACGCCTCCCACCTGGTGGGTGAGGACCTGGCCAAGCTGCACCGCCGGCTGGCCGGTGACCCGCTCGAAGGCACCGACGCCGGCAACGCCGTGCTGGCCGCGCTGCGCGGCGAGGCCCCGCCCCGGCGGGAGATCGACGCCCGGGGCGCCACCATGCTCACCCGGGCCCTGCCGCTGATGCCGGCCGGCGTGCCGATCGGCGCCCTGGTGCTGGTCCGCGACATCACCGAGGTGCGCCGCCGCGACCGCGCCCTGATCACCAAGGACGCCACCATCCGGGAGATCCACCACCGGGTGAAGAACAACCTGCAGACCGTGGCCGCGCTGCTCCGCCTCCAGGCCCGCCGGGTGTCCATGCCCGAGGCCCGGGTCGCCCTGGAGGAGTCGGTCCGCCGGGTCGCCTCGATCGCCCTGGTGCACGAGACGCTCTCCATGTCCAGCGACGAGGCGGTCGAGTTCGACGGCATCGTCGACCGGGTGGCCAGCGCGGCGACCGAGGTCGCGGCGACCGAGGTGACGGTCGGCATGCGCCGCAAGGGCAGCTTCGGCGTGCTGCCCGCCGAGATCGCCACCTCGCTGGTGATGGTCCTCAACGAGCTGCTGCTCAACGCCGTCGAGCACGGCTTCCCGCCCGCCGGACAGGAGGGCGCGGCCGCCGTCGACGGGGACGGGAAGCCCGAGGTGGTGGTCTCGGCGCACCGGTTCCGCAAGCAGCTGCACGTCTCGGTCGCCGACAACGGTCGGGGCCTGCCCGAGCAGTTCGACGCCGAACGCGGCGGCAAGCTCGGCCTGCAGATCGTCCGGGCGCTGGTGACCGGCGAACTCCGCGGCACCATCGAGCTGCGCAACGGCGCCACCGGCGGCACCGAGGCCGTCCTGGTCGTCCCCCTCGCCCGCGGCTCCGCCGACCGCCTCGCCCCCTGACTCCCCGCGTTCCCGGCCCCTGCGGACCGCGCCGCGCCGAGCCGGGGAAGTCGGGCAACTTCGGGATGTTTGCGGGCTTGCCGGTGGGCAGCGGCGGCGGGGCCGCCTGCGGGCACGGCGGGGATCATCGGGCGAGCAGGGCGACGGTGAGGCCGGGACGCGGCCAGACCTGGCGGACGATGAAGCCGTCCCGCAGCGCCGCGCCCTTCGCCCCCGGCACGGTCGCCACCGGATCGCTGCGCCGCCCGGCGACCACCAGCCAGACCCGGCGCGCGCCGGCCAGGCACTCCGCCGGCCGCTCGCACTCGCCGGCCCAGAGGTCCGCGCGCTGCCGCTGGTCGCGGACCACCAGCACGTCCCGGGGCTGCCGCGACCCCAGGTGGTACGCGGTGCCGAGGTCGAGGAAGAGCCAACTGTCCCGGGGGGAGAAGACGATGACGTCGCCGGGCTGCTCATGGTCGGCGATCACCCGGGCCACCCCCCGGTAGTCGACGGTGGCGCTGCGCGGCCATTCGTGGGTGCGGCGCAACGCCGCCTGATCGGGCAGGCCGAGCACCCCGGCCAGCACCACCACGGCGAGCGCCGGCGCCAGCCGTACGCCGGCCAGGGCCGCGCCGGCCAGCAGGCAGCCGAACGGCACGGTGAAGACCAGGTAGCGCGGCACCCACAGCGGTACGACCAGCCCCGCGGCGAAGACCAGCAGCACCGGCAGCAGCACACAGGCCGCCGGCAGCAGCGCCCGCCGGACGAGCCGTCCGGCGCCCAGCGCGGCGAGACCGAGCAGCAGGCCGCCCACCGCGCCGCTCTGCGCCACCCCACCGGGCAGCGCCGGCAGGTCGGTGAGCCGCGCCGGGTCCACCCAGTCGAGCTGCCGGGACCGCTGCCCCCGGGCCACCAGCACCAGCGGGCTGACCAGCAGTACGGCCGGCGCCAACGCCACCAGCCACCGCCACAGGACACGGCGACGCGCCTGCCGCGCGCCGCCCGTTCGTTCGTCGCCGGGTCGTTCGCCGGTCCGCCGCTCACTGTCCGGTCGTTCGTCGTCCGGTCCCCCGCCGGCCGACCGGTCGTCGATGGGCCGGCCGGCGCCACCCGGCGGAGCGTCGAGACCGGCGGCTGTCGGGTCGCGCCACCGGACCAGCAGCACCGCGACGGCGTGCGCGGCGAGCAGGGTGAGTGCGATGAGGTGGGTCAGGCCCAACCCCGCGACGGCGGCTGCGTAGCCCGCCCAGCGGGCCCACGACGGGCGGCGTAGCGCCTCGACCAGCAGCAGCGTGGCGAGCACGGCGAGGAGCGTGGCCAGCGCGTACGGGCGGGCTTCCTGGGCGTACCGGGAGGTGCCGGGAAGGACGGCGAAGAGCAGCCCCGCCAGTAACCCGACCCGGGCGTCGACCAGCCGTTCGCCGAGCCGGGCGGTCAGCCCCGCGGCGCCCGCCATGGCCAGCACGGACGGCAGCCGCAGCGCGGTCGTCGAGTCGCCGAACAGCGCGATCCAGCCGTGCATGAGCAGGTAGTACGGCCCGGTGGCGGCGTCGATGGTGCCGGCCAGCCGGACCAGGTCGCCGACCGGCCGGGTCGCTGCGCTCCAGGTCGCCAGCTCGTCCCGCCACAGCTGCGCGCGGCTCACCCCCGTGAGGGTGACCACCAGCGTGAGCAGCATCGGCGCCAGCCAGGCCAGCCACCGTGGGTAGCTCCGGGCCGGAGCGGCCGCGCCTCTGGCCCGTCTCGGCTCCGAAGGTGCGGTCACATGTCGCAGCGTCACACAGCAGGACGGCCCGTCGGGCTGGTCCGCCGATTCGCGGGTGGGGCACGTCGGGACGGTGATCCGGTCCGTGATGTGGGATCACACACGCGGTCATTGGCCGGTCAACCGGGGGTATGGGAGCATGGGGCCCATGACCGCCGCTGTCGTCCGCCGCTTCGTGGCCCGTCGCCACGTCGACTACGGCCGCGTGCGCAGCGCGATCTGTCCGGCCCACTGACGACGCCCGACCCATCCGTCTCGGGCGCGTTCCGCGCCGGCCGTCGAAGACATCGCCGTCCACGGCCCTCCTCAGGGCCGGCCGCCGCGTCCGCGTCCAGGCACAGCAGACAACGGAGGACGCCGCGATGGCGGTCAGCAGCACCCCGACCCGGCCCGAGGCCCCGGCGGCCCCCGCCGGCCGGGCCCCCCGCCGTCCGCGCGGGGAGGGGCAGTGGGCGCTCGGTCACCGCGAGCCGCTCAACGCCAACGAGCGGATCAAGAAGGACGACGACCCGCTGAACGTCCGGGCCCGGATCGAGACCATCTACGCCCACCGGGGCTTCGCCTCGATCGACCCGCAGGACCTGCGCGGCCGGTTCCGCTGGTGGGGCCTCTACACCCAGCGCAAGGCCGGCATCGACGGTGGGCGGACCGCCGTGCTGGAGCCGCACGAGCTGGAGGACGAGTTCTTCATGCTCCGGGTCCGGGTCGACGGCGGCCAGCTCAACCTGGCCCAGCTCCGGGTCATCGCCGACATCTCCCGGGAGTTCGCCCGGGACACCGCCGACATCACCGACCGGCAGAACATCCAGTTCCACTGGATCCGGGTGGAGGACATGCCGGAGATCTGGCGCCGGCTGGAGGCGGTCGGCCTGCAGACCACCGAGGCGTGCGGTGACTGCCCGCGCGTCGTGCTCGGCAGCCCGGTCGCCGGGGTGGCCGAGGCCGAGCTGGTCGACCCGACCCCGGCGATCGACGAGATCGTGAGCCGGTACGTCGGCGACAAGCAGTTCTCCAACCTGCCGCGGAAGTTCAAGACCTCGATCTCCTGGCTGGTCGACACCCCGTACGAGGCGAACGACATCGCCTTCCTCGGTGTGGACCACCCGGAGCACGGTCCCGGCTTCGACGTCTGGGTCGGCGGCGGCCTCTCCACCAACCCGATGCTGGCGAAGCGGCTCGGCGTCTGGGTGCCGCTGGCCGAGGTGCCGGACATCTGGGCCGGCGTGGTGGGCATCTTCCGCGACTACGGTTACCGCCGGCTGCGCAACCGGGCCCGGCTGAAGTTCCTGGTCGCCGACTGGGGCGTGGAGAAGTTCCGCGAGGTGCTGGAGAAGGAGTACCTGGGCCGGACCCTGCTCGACGGTCCCGCGCCGGAGCTGCCCGACAAGCCGGTCGACCACATCGGCGTGCACCGGCAGCGCGACGGGCGCAACTACGTCGGGGCGGCCCCGGTGGTGGGTCGGGTCTCCGGCGGGCAGCTCGCCGAGCTGGCCGACGTGGTCGAGGCGCACGGCAGCGACCGGGTGCGGCTCACCCCGTACCAGAAGCTGCTGGTCCTCGACGTGGCGCCGGAGCGGACGGAGTCCCTGGTCGCGGCGCTGCGCGGGATCGGCCTGGCGGCCCGGCCGTCGGCCTGGCGGCGCGGCACGATGGCCTGCACCGGCATCGAGTTCTGCAAGCTCGCCATCGTCGAGACCAAGGCCCGCGGTGAGGAACTGGTGGCCCGGTTGGAGGAGCGGCTGCGCGACTTCGACGCCGACATCTCCATCCACCTCAACGGCTGCCCGAACGCCTGCGCCCGGACCCAGGTCGCCGACATCGGCCTGAAGGGCCAGCTGGTGGTCGGTCCGGACGGCCGCCAGGTGGAGGGCTTCCAGGTGCACCTGGGCGGTGGCCTCGGCATGGTCCAGGGGCAGACCGCCGGCTTCGGCCGCAAGCTGCGCGGCCTGAAGACCACCGCCGAGGAGCTTCCGGAGTACGTGGAACGGCTGGCCCGCCGCTACCTGGCCGGCCGGACCGCGGGTGAGACGTTCGCCAACTGGGTGATCAGGGTCGACGAGGAGGAGTTGCGATGAGTGACGCCCGTTCCGCGCCGCTGTACTGCCCGTACTGCGGTGAGGAGGACCTGCGGCCGAGCGAGGCCGGGCACGGCGCCTGGGAGTGCCACGCCTGCGCCCGGGTCTTCACCGTGAAGTTCACCGGCCTGCTCAGCAAGGGGGTGGCCCGATGAGCCTGGTCTCCGCCGCGAACCTGGGTCTGGTCGGCATCGGCGGGCCGGCGCCGGCCGACCCGGCCCGCCGTGACCCCGAGGAGCTGCGCGCGCTGGCCGAGACGGCCGGGCGGGAGCTGGAGGGCGCCCCGGCGCTGGAGATCGCCCGCTGGGCCGCCGAGACCTTCGGCGACCGGTTCTGCGTGACCAGCTCGATGGCGGACGGGGTGCTCGCGCACCTGGTCTCCCGGGTCGCGCCCGGGGTGGACGTGGTCTTCCTGGACACCGGGTTGCACTTCCCGGAGACGCTGCGGGTCCGCGACGAGGTGGCCCGCCGGCTGCCGGTGAACGTCCGCTCGATCCGTCCCCGGATGACCGTCGGGCAGCAGGACGGCCAGTACGGCCCGCGGCTGTTCAACAGGTCCCCGGACGACTGCTGCCAGCTGCGCAAGGTCGAGCCGCTGGAGCGGGCCCTGACCGGGTACGACGCCTGGGCCGCCGGGCTGCGCCGGGACGAGTCGCCGACCCGGGCGACCACGCCGGTGGTGACCTTCGACGCCCGGCGCGGCAAGGTCAAGGTGAACCCGATCGCGACCTGGACCCAGCGCGACGTGGACGCCTACATCTCCCGGTACGACATCCCGGTCAACGAGCTGTTCAGCCGTGGCTACGGCTCGATCGGCTGCTGGCCCTGCACCCGCCGGACCAAGGCGGGGGAGGACCCGCGGGCGGGCCGCTGGGCCATGTTCGAGAAGACCGAGTGCGGCCTGCACGTGTGACCTCGACGGGCGCCGGGGCGGTCGTCGAGGCCGCTCCGGTCGTCCTGGTCGCGCACGGCAGCCGCGATCCCCGCGCCGCCGAGGCGACCCGCGCGCTGGCCCGGGCCGTCGCGGGGGCCCGTCCCGGCACCACGGTGCTGCCGAGCTGGCTGGACCACACCGAGCCCGGACCGACCAGCGTGCTGCGCGACCTGGCTGCCGCGGGGCATCCCCGGGCGGTGCTGGTCCCGCTGCTGCTGACCGCCGCGTACCACCGGAAGGTCGACATCCCGGCGGCGGTCGCCGCCGCACGGGAGTCGTCGGGGCCGCCGATGGACGTCCGGATCACCGACGTGCTGGGACCGGCGGACGGGGTGGTGGACGCCGGACTCCTGGCCGGGCTGCGCCGACGGCTGGCCGAGGCAGAGCCGGGACCCGTCGACGCCCTGGTGCTGGCCGCGGCGGGCACCCGGGACCCAGGGGCCCGTGCCTCGGTGGGGCGGGTCGCCGCGGCGCTCGGTGCGGAACTGGCCGTGCCGTGCCGGGTCTCGTACGCCTCCGCGGCGCCGCCGGCGACCGCCCGGGCGGTGGCGAAGCTGCGCCGGGCCGGCGCCCGGCGGGTCGCGGTGGCCGCCTACTTCCTGGCCCCGGGTCTGTTCCACGACAGCGTGGTGGCGGCGGCCCGCGAAGCCGGGGCGCTGGCGGCGGCAGACCCGCTCAACGACATTCCGGAACTCGCCGGCCTGGTCCTGCGTCGGGTCGACGCGGCTCCGGACGGTCAGTTTCGATTGGCGCGGTGACCCGGTGCGCCGCCTTGCCGGGCCGGCCGGCTGGTGCCCGCTGTGACGACCGTCGCCGCCCCGGTCGGCGGAGGCCGTGTCGGGGTAGCAGGAGCGGGTGCGGGCCTTGGACAGCAAGACGCCCCGGCGGGGTGACCCGGCCGGGGCGTGCGTGCAGCTGTGTGGTTGGTCAGGCGGAGTGAGCGCGCAGCACCCGGAGACCGCCGCGGCGCTTGACCGCACGGCGCTCCTCTTCGCTCATCCCGCCCCAGACGCCGGCGTCCTGACCGGACTCGAGCGCCCACTTCAGGCACTCGTCGGTCACGGAGCAGCGCCGGCAGACGGCCTTGGCCTGCTCGACCTGCAGGAGAGCCGGACCGGACGTCCCGATCGGGAAGAACAGCTCCGGGTCCTCGTCGCGGCAGACAGCATGGTGACGCCAGTCCATGGCGGCAACACTCCTCATTCTGGATGGGTGGCAGATATCGCTTCGTGCTTTTCCTATATGCATCCGCAATGCCGATCAGTGACGGTCAGCGTCCATCAATTCGGCACTGCGTGAGCAGGCTGCGGGCCCCTGGACCTGCTGGAACAGCTCAACCTGCCGAGCATATCCAGGGCAATGTCCCGGTAACACAAGTTCGCTTGTGAATACTTTCACGAACTGTCGCGATGTCAAGGGTGACGCTCGGAAAAACTCCGAGCAGTGAGCGAGCTCACCACCCTTTTGTCCGGGTTTCAGAGCGCTCTGGTTACCCGGCGTACCACAGTCGAGGATCAATATAGTACAGTCCGCGTGACATTGCTGACATTTCTGGCACTTACCTCTCCGGTGTGGCGGCCACCGCGACGCTGCGATGGGTGACCGCGTCAACCGACGGGAGTACCCGAGACCTAGCAGATTACTCTCAGTGCGGCCGGAACGGATGTGAATCTAACTTTCTGCCGCTCCCCGAGGTAGTCCCCGTCTAGCTGAAAAGCTTGCGGACGGGCCGAGAGCAGGGTGAACTCCGCCGCGTCGTGCAGCTGCAGCACCTGACGGCCGCGGGGACCGGGATTCCGGGAGAAGGACTGGGTCACCGTCCGTGCCGTGCTGGCGACCCGGAGTTGACGCATCGCCAGCACGTCCAGGCCCAGGTCGAACGAGGCCTCCGGGTTCGGGTTGATCTCACGCTCGCCCAGATACGTCCACGGCGCGGTGTTCTGGATGATGACCGTCGCCAGTCCGCTCTCCGCCTGCTCGCCCGGGCGTTCCAGGCTGATCGCCGGATGCCGCCGGTCCGACGCGAAGAAGTACTGGCCGACGGTGGACCGAAGGTAGAGCCCGGGCGTGGAGACCCGTCCCTTCCGCCGGGCCCGCTCGACCCGGTGGATCACCGCGGCGTCGATGCCGAAGCCGGCGCAGAAGGTGAAGTACCGGTCGTCCGCCCGGCCCAGGCCGATCGTCCGGGAACGGCCCAGGCGCAGCCCCTCCAGGATCATGCTGGTCCCCTCCGGCCACTCCCGGGGCAGTCCCAGCGCCCGGGCGAAGACGTTCGTCGAGCCGCCGGGGACGGTGGCCAGCGCGGGCAGCCGCTCCGCCGGCGTGTCGCCGGTCCGGAACGTCGGCGGCTCGGCCGCCATCAGGCCGTTCACCACCTCGTTGACCGTGCCGTCGCCACCAAGCGTGACCACCAGGTCGACGCCCTCCTCGGCGGCCTCCCGGGCCAGGTCCATGGCGTGGCCCCGTCGGCGGGTGTACCGCACCGACAGGTCGACTTCGCTGCGCAGCGCCCGGACCAGGACGTCCCGGCTGCGTTCGCTGGTGGTGGTGGCCTTCGGATTGACCACCAGGACGGCCCGCATGGGCGGCACTGTACCGCGCCTACCCACGGGTATCGTGTCGCGCGTGACCATCGACTCCGGGCCGACCCCCGACACCCTCCGTTGGGCGGTACGCCTGCTGCGCGCCGAGGCCGTGGCGCTCGGCCTGGTCGCGGTCTGGCTGATCTGGTCCGACCTCACCGCCGCCACGAGCGACCTCACCTCGGCGCTGCTGGTGACGGCGTTCGCGGTCGCCGGAGCGGCGGCGCTCTGGGCCCTCGGCGGCGCGTTGGCCCGCCGGAAGAGCGGCGCCCGGGCCCCGGCCATCGTCCTTCAGCTCATGCTGCTGCCGATCGGCTGGTACATGATCCAGGGCGGGTTGGGCTGGCTGGGCCTGCCGCTGATGGCCCTCGGCCTGGGCGTCACCGGCCTGCTGGTCAGCCCGCCGACCAACCGGGCGCTCGGCTTCGACTGACCGCCGCCCGTTCACCCGGCCAACCCGCCCGGGCGAGTCCGGGGCGCGGTGGGTCAGTAGCCGGCGGCGCGGCGGGTGAGCAGCGAGATGGTGGCCCGACCGTCGGCCGCCTTCGCGGCCGCCGAGGTGGTCAGCGCGCTGAGCACCTTCCAGGCGAAGGACGACTCGGACGGGAGCGTGGCGCCCCGGACGGTCGGCACGGTCACCTCGACGGTCAGCGCGTCGTCGGTGACCGCGAAGCGGCACTCCAACTCGGCGTTCCGGGTGGCGATGGCGAGCAGCATGGCGCACGCCTCGTCGACGGCGATGCGCAGGTCCTCGATCTCGTCGAGGGCGAACTGGAGGCGGGCCGCGAGACCCGCCGTGGCGGTACGGAGTACGCCGAGGTAACCGCCGTCGGCGGGCACGGTGAGGTGCACCACGTCGTCGTCGGTCGTCGGCTGGCCGGTCAGTTGAGTCACGCCTCATCCCCCCGGGCGGGACTCTACCCGGTCAGGTGTGCGGATGCGGGGGCACGGCCGTCGCCTGGGCGGCGAGGCCGTACAGCGCCGGGCCGGCGAGCCGGTACGGCACCCACTCGTCCATCTGCACCGCGCCGATGGACGCGTAGAAGCCGGCCGCCGGATTCCACTTGATCATCCACCACTCGAGCCGGCGGTAGCCCCGCTCGACGCAGATCGCGGCGAGGGTGGCCAGCAGCAGCCGACCGGCGCCGCTGCCCCGGGCGGCCGGGCGCACGTACAGGTCCTCCAGGTAGATGCCGTGCACGCCTTCCCAGGTGGAGAAGTTCAGGAACCAGAGGGCGAAGCCGAGCGGCTCGTCCCGGCCGTCCACCGCGACGTGTCCGAAGAGCGCCGGGGCCGGCCCGAACAGGGCGGCGGTCAACTGCTCGGCGGTCAGGTGGCACTGCTCGGGGGCGCGCTCGTACTCGGCGAGTTCGTGCACCATCGCGACGACGGCCGGCACGTCCTCGGGACGCGCCGGCCGGATCGTCGGTGCCTGGGAGGCCAGGGTCACGCCTTCTTGGTCTCCCAGAAGATCTTGGAGATCTCGTCGATCTTCTGCAGCAGCCCGTCGGCCTTGGCCGGGTCGACGCTGCCCTTGGCGCCGCTGGCGCCGGCGAGCTTGGTGGCCTCGTTGAAGAGCATGTGCAGGTTCGGGTACTTCTCGAAGTGGGCCGGCTTGAAGTAGTCGGTCCACAGCACCCACAGGTGGTGCTTGACCAGCTCGGCGCGCTGCTCCTTGATGATGATGGCCCGGGTGCGGAACTCGGGGTCGGTGTTCGCCTGGTACTTCTCGCAGATCATTTTGACCGACTCGGCCTCGATCCGGGCCTGCGCCGGGTCGTACACGCCGCACGGCAGGTCGCAGTGCGCGCTGGCGGTCACACGGGGCGAAAGGATGCGAGGAAGGCGCATCAGGGTCCTCCATGGGATGTTTGCGATGATCCAAGCCGACATTACTCCTGGACATGCTCCCCGGCGGGCGGGAGGTGAAACCCGATGCGCACCCCAGACGACTCCGCCGCGCCCGAGCTGCGCGGCCCGTTGGTGACCGTGCTGGTCACCGGACCCTCCATGTTCCCGACGCTGCGCCACGGCGACTCGGTGCTGGTGCGCACCGGGGGTCGGGCCGTCCGTCCGGGCGACGTGGTGGTGGCGGTCTTCCGCAGCCGCCCCGACCTGCTCGTCGTGAAGCGCGCGGTCCGCCCGCAGGACGGCGGTTGGTGGCTACGCGGCGACAACGACCTGGTCGCCGACGACTCCCGGGCGTACGGGGTGGCCGACGTCCGGGGCCGGGTGGTGGTCCGGTACTGGCCCCGGCCCGGTCGGGTGCGCCGCGCGTGGATATGACCCCGCTCACATCGGCGCTCCGCCTGCGCCACTATGCTCGAAAAGTGCCCGGGTGACCCCCGCACCGCCCGCCCCGCTCGCCGCTGACCTCGCGCCCGAGCCGGCCGGTCCGTCTGCTCGACAGATCCTGGAGTCACCAATGTCTTCGTCCACCGTGGACCCCGCCGATCCCGTCTTCCGGCTGCACGTCGGCGGCAAGATGGCCGTCGCCTCGACCGTTCCGCTCACCAGCCGGGAGGATCTCTCCCTCGCGTACACCCCCGGCGTGGCCCGGGTGTGCGAGGCGATCGCCGCCGACCCCGCCCTCGCCGATGACTACACCTGGGTGTCGCACACCGTCGCCGTGGTCACCGACGGGTCCGCTGTACTCGGGCTGGGCAACATCGGCCCCCGCGCGGCGCTGCCGGTGATGGAGGGCAAGGCGGTGCTGTTCAAGCAGTTCGCCGGCGTGGACGCGGTGCCGATCTGCCTGGACACCCAGGACGTGGACGAGATCGTGACCGCGGTGCGGGCGCTCGCCCCGTCGTTCGGCGGGATCAACCTGGAGGACATCAGCGCTCCGCGCTGCTTCGAGGTGGAACGCCGGCTCGACGAGGCGCTGCCGATCCCGGTCTTCCACGACGACCAGCACGGCACCGCGATCGTGGTGCTGGCCGCGCTGCGTAACGCCGCCACCCTGCTCAACCGCAAGCTCGGCGACCTGCGGGTGGCGGTCAGCGGCGCCGGTGCGGCCGGGGTGGCGGTGACGAAGATGCTGGTCGCCGGGGGAGTGAACCCGGACCAGGTGGTGGTCTGCGATTCCAAGGGGATCATCGGCCGGCACCGCGAGCTGACCGGGAGCAAGGCCGAGCTGGCGGAGATCACCAACGCCGAGGGCCGGCAGGGCGGCATCACCGAGGCGCTGCGCGGCGCGGACGTCCTGGTCGGCGTCTCCGGCGGGCAGATCCCCGAGGCGGCGGTGGCCGGAATGGCGCCCGGGGGCATCGTCTTCGCGCTGGCCAACCCCACCCCCGAGGTGCACCCCGAGGTGGCCGCCCGGCACGTGGCGGTGGTGGCCACCGGTCGCAGCGACTACCCCAACCAGATCAACAACGTGCTCGCCTTCCCCGGCGTGTTCCGAGGTGCGCTGGACGCCCGGGCCACCCGGATCACCGAGGGGATGAAGGTGGCCGCCGCCGACGCGATCGCCGGCGTGGTCGCCGAGTCGCTGACCGCCGAGGCGATCGTGCCCTCCCCGCTGGACCCGCGGGTCGCCCCGGCGGTCGCCGAGGCGGTGGCCGAGGCCGCCCGCCGCGACGGCGTCGCCCGCCGCTGACCGGCGCCGCGCAGGAGCACGGGGCCCTTCTTATCGCGTTTTGATGGGAAGGGCCCCTTCTTAACGGGCGCTCAGCTTGTTACCGTGCCGATCATGCGTGCCGCCTATGCCTCGAGCTTCGACGCCGACAACCCGCTCGCCGCGCTCACCGTCGGCGACCGCCCCGAGCCGGCCCACCCGCAGCGGGACTGGGTCAGCGTGCAGGTGCGTGCCAGCTCGCTCAACCACCACGACCTCTGGTCGCTGCGCGGGGTGGGGCTCGGCCCGGACCAGCTGCCGATGATCCTCGGCTGCGACGCGGTCGGGACCGACCCGGACGGCAACGAGGTGGTCATCTACCCGGTGGTGCCCACCCCGGGCGACCCGCGCGGGATGTCCATCCTCTCCGAGCACTTCCCCGGTACCTTCGCCGAGCGGGTGGCCGTACCCCGGATGAACCTGCTGCCGCTGCCCACCGGCCTGGCGGCGGCCGACGCGGCGTGCCTGCCCACGGCCTGGCTGACCGCGTGGCGGATGCTCACCACCAAGGGCCGGGTCGACGACGGCGAGTCGGTGCTGGTCCAGGGGGCCGGTGGCGGCGTGGCCACCGCGGCCGTCGCGCTCGGCGTCGCGCTCGGCAAGCGGGTGTACGCGACCAGCCGGGACGCCGCCAAGCGGGAGCGGATCACCGAACTGGGCGCGACCGCGCTGGAACCCGGCGCGCGCCTGCCCGAGCGGGTCGACGTGGTGATCGAGACGGTCGGCGCGGCGACCTTCGACCACTCCCTGAAGTCGGCCGCGCCGATGGCCCGGATCGTCGTCTCCGGCGCCACCGCCGGCTACGAGCCCAAGGTCAACCTGCGTCGGGTCTTCGCCATGCAGCTGGAGATCCTGGGCACCTCGATGGGCACCCCGGACGAGCTGACCGAGCTGCTCGCGTTCTGCGCCGAGCGGGACGTGCGCCCGGTGATCGACAGCGTGGTGCCGTTCAGCCGGATCGAGGAGGCCTTCGCCCGCCTCGCCTCCGGTGACGTCTTCGGCAAGGTCGTCGTCGACCACACCGCCTGAGCCGGCCGCCCTCGGCGGCCGCTCAGAGGTGGTCGTCGAGGGTGGCCAGGTCGCCGCGGGTGGCGTCGGCGGGGAGGCGGTCCCTGGCCTTCGCGTCGCCGTAGAGGGTCCAGCGGAGGAACTCGACGGTGGTGTCGGAGACCACCCGCAGCGCCTTGCCGTCGGTGAGCAGGGCCCGGCCGTGGTCGCCCTTCGGCAGGCTGAGCATGGCCTTCGGCCAGGGCACCGCGTCGTAGACGGCCTTGCCGGCGGCGTAGTTCACCACCTCGTCGGCCTCGCCGTGCACGAAGAGCTGCGGCGCGGCGGCGCCGGCGAAGGCGGTGCCGACCCCGAGCGCCGTGCCGGCGAAGACGATGCCGGCGTCCAGCCGCTCGTCCCGCCCGGCGGTGAAGAGCCCGATCGTGGTCACCCCGCCGGCGCTGTGCCCGGCCGCGGCCACCCGCTCGGGGTCCAGCCGGCCGTGCAGCGGGTCATCGGCCTTCGCGTCGAGGGCGAGCACCTGGGTCAGCGCGTACGACACGTCGGCCGGCTGGTTGAGCACGTCGAGCACGCTGCCGTCGCCGCCCGTGCCGGTGTGCGGGAACCGGGGCGCGGCGACCACGAAACCCGCCGCCGCCCAGCGGCTCAGCAGCAGCTGGTAGTCCTCCGGCCGGGCGCCCAGGCCGTGGCTGAACATCACCACCGGGAACCGGCCGGTCGCGGCCGGCGCCGAGCGCTCCGGCGCGCCGCCGGCCGCGCCCCGGGCCGGGTACCAGAGGGTCACCGGCAGGGGGCGGTCGCCGTCGCGGTTCAGCTTCAGCTGCCGTACGCCGACCGCGAAGGCCGCGGTGGGTGCGTGCCCGGCGGGTACCCGGGGCGCGGGGGTGGTCGCCTTCGGCGGCGGGGTCGGGGCGCTGCGCACGGTCGGCGCGGCACCGCCCGAGCAGCCGGCCAGGCCCACGGTGAGCAGGGCGGCGGCGGCGAGGGCGGAGGTACGGCGACGGGACATGAAGACGATTGTGCCTCGCGCCCCCGGGTCGCCGGCCCGACATCCAACGGAGCGTGGCCGGATCGGCGGTCGCGGGCGGCCGGACGCCGCGCTCCGTGACCGAGCGTCCAGGGTTGCCGCGGTGGTCTCAGGTGGCTGGCTGGCCGGGAAGGCTGGCTCGAAGGCGGGCGATGTCCGCCGCGTCCTTGGCCCGCCTGGGCCGGTCGGGCATCCAGACCGGGAACATCTCCTTGAACTCGATCTGCGCGGCCACGCTGATCACGGGTGCGGTGACCGGTCCGATCCGGCCCCGTGGCCCGTCCAGCATCCCGTCGGGCAGCGGGGTGCCGGCCCACGGCCCGGCACCGACCACCAGCCGGCCGTCCGCGTCCCGGTCAAGGTAGGCGAAGCTCAGTTCGACGTCGTCCCGGAGCAGGTCGAGCTGCAGTTCGGCCGGCATCCGGGGGTCCGGCCGCCACCCCTGGTCACGCAGCAGGACGGCCAGCCGTTCCGCGTCGGCCCGCCAGCAGTACCAGTCGACGTCCACGTGCGGCCGGGTCACCTCGCCGAGGTGGAAGTCCATCGCCCAGCCCCCGCGCAGCCAGACCGCGATCCGGGCCGCCGCGCACCATGCCACCACCGCCCGAACCGTCTCCAGCTGCCGCCCGACCAGTCCGCCCCCGTCCATCCGCCGAACGCTACCGCTCCGTGCCCTCCGCGTGCCGCCCCTCGCCGTCCGGTCGGCACCAGGTCGCCGAGGTGGCGGGATCGGGCGGCGTTGGATGCCGCCACCTCGGCGATCTGTAGTCGAACTCGGACTGCCGCCCCCGGATCAGCGCGGAAGGCGGCTGGTGAAGACGGTGATCGGCGGACCCTCGGCGTCGGCGGGGAGGCGGTGCAGGGCGCTCGGGTCGGCGTAGAGGGTCCAGCGGAGGAAGTCGGTGGTGGTGGCGAGGACCTGGGCGAAGCCGGGGTGGCCCGGAGTGAGGTACTCGCCGTGACCCTGGGCGGGCAGGCTCAGGAAGGCCGCCGGCCCGGTCGCCCGGGCGTACGCGGCGCGACCCACGGACTCCGGCACGATCGGGTCGGCGGCCCCGTGCACGAACAGCAGCGGTGCGGGTGGGCCGGCGAAGCTGCCCGCCAGGCCCCCGCCGGCGATCACGATGCCGGAGCGCAGTCGCGCCGAGTGTCCGGAGGTGAACATGCCGGCCGTGGTGAAGCCGCCCGCCGAGTGACCGGCCGCGGCGATCCGATCGACGGCCAGGTGCCCGGCGAGCGGGTCGTCGTGGCGGGCGTCGAGGCGGACCAGGTGGCGGATCAGTCGCCACCCGTCGGCCGGCTGGTTGCGGACGTCCGCCCTGGTGAAGTCCGGGGCGCGCAGGTTGGTGCGGGGATAGGTCGGTGCGGCGACCACGAAGCCGGCGGCGGCCCACCGGGTGGTCAGCGCGGCCTGCAGCTCGGGGAGGCTGCGCAGCCCGTGGCTGTAGACGACGACCGGGAACCGTCCCGTCGCGACGGGTGCGTCAGCCATCGGCACCGGCCCGGTCGTCGACGGGCCACCCGGGCCGCCCGGGGCGGCGGGGTACCAGATGGTGACCGGGAGCGGTCGTGGACCGTCCGGATCGACGGTGAGCTGCCGGACGCCGACCGGCCAGCTCCGCTGCGGGGCGTGCCCGAAGGAGACGACACGGACGGTCCCTGGGGGTGGCCCAGCCGCGGCGGTGGCCGGTCCGCAGCCCGCCAGCAGCGCCGTCGACAGCGCGGCGACCAGCCGCTGCACCCCCACCGCTCCACGTTAGGCGGGCGGGTGGGCCGGGCGGCCCCGCCGTCCGGACCGGCTGCCGTCACCACCCGGTCGGTGCGGCTCGGCCGGCCGGGCCGACCTGCCGCCATCGGCCCGGCGGGACGATCCGCGTCGACGGGCTTCGCTAGGGTCACCGGCATGCCTGAGAACTACACCGACCCGAGCGGTAACACCGAGCAGTTCCGCGCCTTCGTCCACACGCCCGAGGGCGCCGCCCCGGACGTCGCGCCGTCCCGCCTCCCGCTGATCGTCGGCGCGGCGGTCGTCGTGCTGGTGGTGGCCGTGGTCGCCTGGCTCGCGCTGAGCTGAGCCGTACCCGGGTCAGTGGTGGGTCGCCGCCACCACGGCCCGGGTCTCCCGGGCGATCTCCCGCTCCTCGTCCGTGCTGATGACGCAGACCGTCACCTCGGCCCCGTCCGGCGAGATCACCCGGTCGCCGCTGCCGTCGTTGCGCGCGGGGTCCACGGTGATGCCGAGCCGATCCAGGCCGGCCAGCGCCGCCGCGCGGACCGGCGCCGCGTGCTCGCCGACCCCGGCGGTGAAGGTGACCGCGTCGACCCGCCCGAGCAGCGCGTAGTACCCGCCGAGGTAGCCCTTGATCCGGCGGCAGTAGACGTCGAAGGCGAGCGCGGCGCCGGCGTCCCCGGCGTCCCTCCGGGCCAGCACCTCGCGCATGTCGTTGGCCCCGGTCAGGCCGTGCAGGCCGCTGCGGTGGTTCAGCAGGTCGTCGATGTCGTCGACGGTCATCCCGCCCTCGCGGCGCAGGTGGAAGATGACGGTCGGATCGAGGTCACCGCTGCGGGTGCCCATCACCAGGCCCTCCAGCGGCGACATCCCCATCGAGGTCGCCACGCTCCGTCCACCGGAGACCGCGCAGGCGCTGGCCCCGTTGCCCAGGTGCAGGGTGATGACGTTCAGCTCCTCGTACGGCCGCTCCAGCAGCTCGGCGGTGCGCCGGGAGACGTACGCGTGCGAGGTGCCGTGGAAGCCGTAGCGCCGGACGCCGTACCGCTGCGCGGTGTCCCGGTCGATGGCGTACGTGGCGGCGGCCTCCGGCAGCGTGTGGTGGAATGCGGTGTCGAAGACGGCGACCTGCGGGACGTCCGGCAGCGACTCGCGGGCCACCCGGATGCCGGCCAGATTGACGGGGTTGTGCAGCGGTGCGAGGGGCACAAGACGCTCGATCGCGGTGAAGACCGCGTCGTCGATCAGGACAGGTTCACTGAACTTCCGGCCGCCGTGCACGACCCGGTGCCCCACCGCCGTCAGCCCGGCCAGGTCCAGCCCGGCGAGGATCTGCCGGACCGCGGTCTCGTGGTCGGCCGGCCCGCCGCCCGGCTCGCCAACCCGCTCCACCTTGCCCTTGGCGCGGACCTCCTCGTCGTCGTAGAGCCGGTACTTGACCGACGACGACCCGCAGTTGAGCACCAGTACCCGGCTCATGATGCCTCCGCAGCGGCCTGGATGGCGGTGATGGCGACGGTGTTGACGATGTCCGGGACGGTCGCACCCCGCGACAGGTCGTTGACCGGCCGGCGCAGGCCCTGCATCACCGGGCCGACCGCCACCGCGCCGGCCGAGCGCTGCACCGCCTTGTACGTGTTGTTGCCGGTGTTCAGGTCCGGGAAGATGAAGACGGTGGCCCGCCCGGCCACCGGGCTGTCCGGCAGCTTCGTGGCCGCGACCTGCGGATCGATCGCCGCGTCGTACTGGATCGGGCCCTCCACCAGCAGCTCCGGCCGGCGCTCGCGGACCAGCTTGGTGGCCGCCGCGACCTTCTCCACGTCGGCGCCGGCGCCCGAGCTGCCGGTCGAGTACGACAGCATCGCCACCCGCGGCTCGATGCCGAACCGCGCCGCGGTGTCGGCGGAGGAGGTGGCGATGTCCGCGAGCTGGGCGGCATCCGGGTCGCGGTTGACCGCGCAGTCCCCGTAGACCAGCACCCGGTCGGCGAGCAGCATGAAGAAGACGCTGGAGGCGACCGAGACGCCCGGCACGGCACGGATGATCTCGAAGGCGGGGCGGATGGTGGCCGCGGTGGTGTGGGTCGCCCCGGAGACCATGCCGTCGGCGTGACCGGTCTGCACCATCATGCTGCCGAAGTAGTTGGGCTGGGCCACGATGTCGTGGGCCAGCTCGACGGTGATGCCCCGGTGCGCGCGCAGCTTCGCGTACTGGGCGGCGAAGTCGTCCCGCCAGCCGCTGGTGACCGGGTCGACCACCTCGGCGTCGCCGATGTCGATGCCCAGCTCCCGGGTACGCCGGGCGATGTCGTCGGGGCGGCCGAGCAGGGTCAGGTCGGCGACGCCCCGGCGCAGCACGATCTCCGCCGCGCGCAGGATCCGCTCCTCGGCGCCCTCCGGCAGCACCAGCCGGCGGCGGTTCGTCCGGGCCCGGTCGATCAGGTCGTTCTCGAACATCAGCGGGGTGACCCGCTCGGAGCGGCTGACCCGCAGCCGGCGGGCCAGGTCGACGGTGTCCACGCAGCGTTCGAAGGCGCCGAGCGCGGCCTCGACCTTGCGCGGGTTGTCGACGCTCGGGCGGCCCTCGATCCGGCTGGACGCGGCCACCGTGTCGTAGCTGTCGCTGGTCACCGAGAGCACGGCGAGACCGGTGTTCAGGCCCTCGACCACCCGCATCGCCCGCGGGTCGGGCTGCTCGCCGAGGGTGAGCACCAGCCCGGCCACCGAGACCTGACCGGCGACGTGCGCGGCGCTCGCCGCGACCAGTAGGTCGGCCCGGTCGCCCGGGGTGATCACCAGCGCGCCCTCGGTCAGGTGGTCCAGCAGGGTCGGCACGTGCGCGGCGCCCACCACGTAGTCGAGCACGTCCCGGTCGAGCGCGGCGTCGTCGCCGGCCAGCAGGGTGGCGCCGAGGGCCGCCGCCACCTCCGCCACGGTCGGCGCCGAGACGGTCGGCACCTCCGGGATCGCGTACGCGGGGACGGGCAGCTCGGGGAGCGCCATCGGCCCGGGCACCCGGTTGGCGATCACCGCCAGCACCGTCGCGCCGAGATCCTCGAGGTCGTGGTACGCCCCGCGGGCGGCCGCCGCGATCGCCGCCGGCTCCTGGCCGAAGCCGTCGACCACGGGCACCACCACGCTGCCGAACTCGGTGGCCAGCCGGGCGTTGAAGGCCAGCTCGCGTGGGCCGGCGCCGTCCCCGTCGGCGAAGTCGCTGCCCACCACGACCAGCGCGGGGCAGCGCCGCTCGACGTCCCGGTAGCGGGCGACGATCCGGGCGATCAGCTCCTCCCGCCGGCCCTCCGCGACCAGCGCCGTCGCCTCCGCGTACGTGCTGCCGGACAGCTCGGCGACCGGGAGGTCCAACCGGTAGCGGTCGGTGAGCAGGGCGAGGATCGGGTCGGTGCCGGCCCCGGAAACCAGCGGTCGGAACGCGCCGATCCGCCCGACCTGGCGGGAGAGCAGCTCGGCCAGCCCGAGCGCGATGGTCGACTTTCCCCCGCCGGACCCCACGCTGGTCAGGTACACGCTGCGCGCCACGACCTCACGCTACAAGATCGGGGTACCCCGCGCCCGGGTCCTTGTGCCCGGGCCCACCGGCCCGATCAGGAGGCGGCCGGCGTGGCGTCGCGCCCGACGTCCGGCACCGGGTCGACCGGACCGGACGCCGCGAAGAGCGCGGCGCTCTTGACCACCCACGCGGCACCGAACGCGAAGACGGCGACCGTCTCGCACCACAGCACCGGCTTGAGCGTGTGGCGTACGTCCGCGGGCAACGCGGTGCTCGCCGGCGCGAGCGCGATGGCCGCCAGGATGACCAGCCCGCAGGCGCGGTAGAACCGGTTGACCGACCGCCCCTGCGGTACGCCCACCCGGTCCGGCCGGGTGAAGAGGAACAGGCAGAAGACCGCGAGGAGCAGGAACAGGGCCGCGGCGGCGACCTGGTGCACCACCCCGACCGTCCGGTCGGTGCCGCTCGTGGTGCCGGCCGGGGCGCCGACCGTCGTGGGGAACAGGGCCACCGCGATCGCCAGCACCCCGGCGACGGTGCTCAAGACGTCGTCCGGCCAGCGGTACCGATAGCTGATCAGGAACACCCCGATCGCGCAGAGCGCGCCGACGAAGACGTCCCGCATCTCGGTGTGGTAGTAGCCGCTGAGCGAGTCCAGCAGCGTGAGCCGTCGGGTGGCGACGAGGTGGCCGACCACCAGCACGACCGGCAGCGCGATGCCGACGGAACCGATGCCGAGGCGCAGGCGGCGGACGGTCACCGCGTCCTGCGGCGGCTTGCGGGTCTCGGGGTCCACTTCCGCCTCCCTGTCGTCCGGCGGCGTACGCTCCGGCGGGCCCTAGCGGGACCCGGGGCGCTGCTCTCCAGTGGACTCGATCCACCCCGCCCGCGTCAAACGGTCGGTGAGCATCACGCCTCAGCCGGTGCGAGGTCCCGTTCGTACACCTGGCCGCTCAGGGCCACACCGAAGCTGTGGTGGGGTTCCTCCTTGACCAGCCGAAAACCCCGGGAAAGGTAGATCTGGCGGGCCGCGACCAGCGGGTGGTTGGTCCAGAGCCGCATCTGGGCGTACCCCGCCCGTCGGGCGAAGGACAGGCACTCGTCGACCAGCCGGCCACCGAGGTGCCGGCCCCGGGCCGAGGGGTCGACCAACAGGATCCGGAGTTGGGCGGTGTGCTCGTCCACGGCGACGCAGAAGACGCAGCCGACCCGCTCCCCGTCGACTTCGGCGATCCACGCGGCCTCCCGCGCCGGGTCGTGGGCGGCGGCGTAGTCGGCCACGATCCGGGCCACGAGCGCCTCGAAGCTCGTGTCCCAGCCGAATTCGGCGGCGTACACCTCGCCGTGGGCCAGCACCACCCAGCCGAGGTCGCCCGGGCGGCCCAACGGCCGAATCTGCACGCTCATCGACGCCCCTCCGCTACTGAAACAGTCGTTTCAGTGGCAGAGTAGCGCTGTGACGCGGCACGAGCGACCCCCGAGCGCCCGCCGGGACGAGCTCTTGGAGCTGGCCTACCGGTACGCGCTGGAGCACGGGCTGGCGGAGCTGTCGCTGCGCCCGCTCGCCGCCGCGATCGGCTCCAGCCCTCGGGTCCTGCTTTTCCTCTTCGGATCCAAGGAGGAGCTGATCCGCGCCCTGCTCGCCCGGGCCCGGGCTGACGAACTGACCGCCCTCCGCCGGGCCCGGCACGCGGGGGACCCGGCCGATTTCGTCGCCACGGTGCGGACCACCTGGGGTTGGCTCGTGGATCCGGCGCACCGGCCGATGCTGATCCTCTGGCTCCAGGCGTACGCCCGCTCACTGAGCGAGCCGGACGGGCCGTGGGCCGGCTTCGCCCGGCAGACGGTCGAGGACTGGCTCGGGCTGCTGGCGGCGCTGCCCGAGGGTGGCGACCACGCCGACGGGACGAGCGGGGCGCTCGGCCTGGCGTTGCTGCGCGGCGCTCTGCTCGACCTGCTGGCCACCGGTGACGTCGAGCGAACGACGGCGGTCGTCGAGCGGTACCTGCGCCTCGTAGGTTCACCGAACAGCTGACCCGCGGCCGGCTACTCGTCGTCCTCGTCGTCCAACCGGGCGAGCCAGGTGGCGAAACGCTCCATCGGGGTCTCGAACTCCGGGTTCAGGTCGACGAAGTCGCGGAGGCGTTCGCCCAGCCACTCCAGGCTGACCTGCTCTTCGCCCCGGCGCTCGACCAGTTCCTCGATGCCGCGGTCGGTGAAGTACATCGGTGTGTCCTCTCGGAAACGGGGCCGCCACATGAGGCGGGGCAGCGGCCGTCGTACGGTCGCTGCCCCGGTGCTGGCGGTGCGGTCAGGTCACGGGCGGGGGAGGGCCGCCTCGATCAGCGCGTTCAGCTCCACCTCGTGCATCTTGGCCGAGCCGCCCGCCGGGGCGGCGGCGGCCGGGCGGGAGATGCGCCGCAGCCGGACGTCGGTCAGGTGCTCCAGCAGGTTGAGCGCCACGAACGACCAGGCGCCCTGGTTGGCCGGCTCCTCCTGGACCCAGGCGAAGTCCTCGGCGTTCGGGTACTGCGCCAGGGCGGCCCGGATCTCCTCGATCGGCAGCGGGTAGAGCTGCTCCATCCGGATGATCACGGTGTCGGTGACCCCCCGCTCGGCCCGGGCCTGGAACAGGTCGTAGTAGACCTTGCCCGAGCACAGCAGCACCCGCTTCACCTGCTCCGGCGCCGGGGCGGCGGTGTCGGCCAGCACCGGCTGGAAGGTGCCGGTGGTGAAGTCCTCCACCGAGGAGACGCAGAGCTTGTGCCGCAGCAGCGACTTCGGCGTGAACACCACCAGCGGCTTGCGCTTCGACGACAGGGCCTGACGACGCAGCAGGTGGAAGTAGTTCGCCGGGGTGGTCGGGATGGCCACCCGCATGTTGTCCTCGGCGCAGAGCTGGAGGAACCGCTCCGGGCGGCCGGAGGTGTGGTCCGGGCCCTGGCCCTCGTGGCCGTGCGGCAGCAGCAGGGTGACGGCGGAGCGCTGGCCCCACTTCACCTCGCCGGAGGAGATGAACTCGTCGATCACCGACTGGGCGCCGTTGACGAAGTCACCGAACTGGGCCTCCCAGCAGACCAGCGCGTTGACGTTCTCCACCGAGTAGCCGTACTCGAAGCCCATCGCGGCGTACTCGGACAGCAGCGAGTCGTGCACGAAGAAGCGGGACCGCTCGCCGTCTCCGGTGAGCGTCTTCAGCGGCAGGTAGTCGTCGCCGGTCTTCGCGTCGACCACCGAGGCGTGCCGCTGGACGAAGGTGCCCCGGCGGGAGTCCTGCCCGGCGAGCCGGACGGTGACCCCGTCGTGCAGCAGCGCGCCCAAGGCGATGATCTCGCCGTAGCCCCAGTCGATGTTGCCCTCGACGGACATCTTCGCCCGCCGGTCCAGCAGCTGCTGGATCCGCTTGTGCGGGGTGAAGCCCTCCGGCAGGTTGACGTGAGCCTCGCCGATGGCCTTGACCACGGCGGCGTCGGTGGCCGTCTCCACGAGCGGCTCCGGCTCCTCCTGGCGGGGCGGCCGGCTGAGCTGGCGCGGGGTGGTGGCGGCGTCGCGGGTGGCCTTGAAGACCCGCTCCAGCTGCGCCTGATAGTCGCGCAGCAGCTCCTCCGCGTCCTCGACGGTGATGTCGCCCCGCCCGATCAGCTCCTCGGTGTAGAGCTTCCGCACCGAGCGCTTCGAGTCGATGATCTTGTACATCTGGGGGTTGGACATCGACGGGTCGTCGCCCTCGTTGTGCCCGCGCCGCCGGTAGCAGACCATGTCGATCACGACGTCCTTGTTGAACGCCTGCCGGTACTCGAAGGCCAGCCGGGCGACCCGGACCACGGCCTCGGGGTCGTCGCCGTTGACGTGGAAGATCGGCGCCTGGATCATCCGGGCCACGTCGGTGCTGTAGAGGCTGGACCGACTGTACTCCGGGGCGGTGGTGAAGCCGACCTGGTTGTTGACCACCACGTGCACGGTGCCGCCGGTGCGGTACCCGCGCAGCTGGGAGAGGTTGAGCGTCTCGGCGACCACGCCCTGGCCGGCGAAGGCGGCGTCACCGTGCACCGCCAGCGGCAGCACGGTGTAGCCCTCCAGCTTGAGGTCGATCCGATCCTGCTTGGCCCGGACGATGCCCTCCAGCACCGGGTCCACGGCCTCCAGGTGCGACGGGTTCGCCACCACCGACACCTTGACCGCGTGCTCGCCGTTCGGGGTGGTGAACTTGCCGTTCTGGCCGAGGTGGTACTTCACGTCGCCCGAGCCCTGGGTGGAGCGCGGGTCGAGGTGCCCCTCGAACTCGGAGAAGATCTTCTCGTACGGCTTGCCGACGATGTTGGCCAGCACGTTGAGCCGGCCGCGGTGGGCCATGCCGATGACGACCTCGTCCTGCCCGCCCTCGGCGGACGACTCCAGGATCTCGCCCAGCAGCGGGATCAGCGACTCGGCGCCCTCCAGGGAGAACCGCTTCTGCCCGACGTACTTGGTCTGCAGGAAGGTCTCGAACGCCTCGGCGGCGTTGAGCCGGTTGAGCACGTGCTTCTGCTCGTCCGGGTTGGGCTTCTCGTACTTGCGCTCGATCCGCTCCTGGATCCAGCGCCGCTCCTCCGGGTCCTGGATGTGCATGTACTCGATGCCGACCCGGCGGCAGTACGAGTCGCGCAGCACACCGAGGATCTCGCGCAGCTTCATCCGCTGCTTGCCGGCGAAGCCGTTGACCGGGAACACCCGGTCCAGGTCCCACAGGGTCAGCCCGTGCTGGAGGACGTCCAGGTCCGGGTGCTTGCGGATCTTGAACTCGAGCGGGTCGGTGTCGGCCATCAGGTGGCCGCGCACCCGGTACGCGTGGATCAGCTCGTGCACCCGCGCGGTCTTGTTGATCTGGCCCTCGGAGTCGACGGCGACGTCGCGCACCCAGCGCACCGGCTCGTAGGGGATGCGCAGCGAGGTGAAGATCTGGTCGTAGAAGCCGCGCTCGCCGAGCAGCAGCTCGTGCATCACCTTGAGGAACTCGCCGGACTGCGCGCCCTGGATGATCCGGTGGTCGTACGTGCTGGTCAGCGTGATGATCTTGCTGACCGCCAGCTCGGCCAGGGTCGCCTCGCTCATGCCCTGGTAGGGCGCCGGGTATTCCATGGCGCCGACGCCGACGATGGCGCTCTGCCCCTGCATCAGGCGCGGGATCGAGTGGACGGTGCCGATGCCGCCCGGGTTGGTCAGCGAGATCGTGGTGCCGGCGTAGTCCTCCATGGTCAGCTCGTTGCGGCGGGCACGCCGGACCACGTCCTCGTACGCCTGCCAGAACTGCCGGAAGTCCATCTGCTCGCAGGCCTTGATGGACGGGACCACGAGGTTGCGGGAGCCGTCCGGCTTGGCCAGGTCGATCGCGATGCCCAGGTTCACGTGCTCCGGGCGGACCACGGCCGGCTTGCCGTCGACCTCGGCGAAGGAGTTGTTCATCTCCGGGTGCTCGACCAGCGCCCGGACCATCGCGTACCCGATCAGGTGGGTGAAGCTGACCTTGCCGCCGCGCCCGCGGGCGAGGTGGTTGTTGATCACGATGCGGTTGTCGACCAGCAGCTTGGCCGGGACGGCGCGTACGCTGGTCGCGGTCGGCACGGCCAGCGAGGCGTCCATGTTCTGCACGATCTTGGCGGCCACGCCGCGCAGCGGGGTGGTGCCGGCGGCGCTGACCGTCGGCGCCTTGGCGACCGGCTTTGCCGGGGCGGCCTTCGCGGCCGGCTTGGCGGCGGGCTTCTCGGCCGGCTTTGCCGGGGCGGGGGCCGACCTGGCCGCCGGCTTCTGGGGGGCCGGCTGCTGGGTGACGGCGGCGACCGCCTCCTGCTGCTCGGCCGGCTCCGGCGCGGCGGCCGGCTTGGCCTGGCCGTCGGCCGGGCGCGGGGTCGCGGCACCGGGCGCGGGTCGGTAGTCGGCGAAGAAGTCGTGCCAGGCCGAGTCGACGCTCGATGGGTCGGCGAGGTAGCGCTGGTACATCTCCTCGACGATCCATTCGTTCGGGCCGAAACCCGCCAGTGGGTTCTCCTGCGAAGTCTGCTGGGTCGACACGGCCGGTAATCGCCTCTTTCACGCGGGTTCGTATGTCACGCGGTGTCCGCCGCTGCCGGAAACGGGGCGCACGGAAGACGGTCCCAGGCTACGCCGTACGGATGCGGCTGGCATTCTCGCCTCCGGCTGGTGGTCCGTTTCACAGAAGATGCCAGAAGTTCGGCAAACGCTGCGTGTCCCGGCGACTCCTGCTAGATGCCGGACGGCCCCGGGGCGGCGGTCACCGCCGCGCCCGGGGCCATCCGACGACCGGTCAGGAGATGTCGCGCCGCCGGGTGATCAGGACCCCGAAGACGCCGCTGACCAGCGCGTAACCGACCAGTACCAGGGCGCCCACCCACCAGTCGGGAGTCAGCTCGGTGCTGCTTCCGCTGATCATCACCTGGGACGCCACGGCCGGCCAGACGACCTGCCACTTCACCACCGCCTGGCTGTCCAGCCAGTTGGAGAGCAGGAAGAAGAGCAGCTGCACCACCTGGGTGCCGACCAGGTAGAGCACCGCCGCGGTGATCACCGCGCCGAGCTGGTTGGGGATCAGCGTGCCGATGCCCACCCCGAGGATCGTCCAGATCGCGTACGCCAGCAGGTTGAGCAGCAGCGCGCGGTGCACCGTCCACTCGCCGAGCTGGGCGCCGTGCCCGTCGGCGCTGAGGAAGATCGCCCCGGCGGCCAGGTCGATCACCGTGGTGGCCAGCCAGAAGCCGAAGCCGAGCAGGGAGGCCGCGCCGAGCTTCGACAGGATCACCGAGGTGCGCCGCGGCGTGGTGAGGAAGGTGGTGGTCGCCGTCTGGTGGAAGAACTCGTTGGTGACCATCAGGATGCCGATCAGCATCACGAAGAGCAGGCCCAGGTACTGACCCGAGGTGTAGAGGTTGGCCGCCTGGCCGGCGGCGCTCGCCTGCTCCCCGCTGACCCCGAAGTCCTCGGCGTGGCCGCTGAGCACCTGGTGGGCGAGCCAGGCGTTGACCGCGAAGGCCAGGGCGGTCGCCAGGAACGCCCCGATGCCGAGCAGCCACCAGGTGCTGGTCGTACGGATCTTGAGCAGTTCGGACCGGACCAGGTTCATCGGATGTCCGCCTTTCCGGCCGTCAGCTCGAGGAAGACCCCTTCCAGATCGGGGCGTTCGGTGGTCAGCTCGTGCAGCTCCACCTTGGCGGCCAGCGCGGTCCGACCCACGGTGGGCGCGTCCACCCCGCTCACCAGCAGGGCGCCGTGCTCGTCGGTGTCCACCGTGGCGGCCTGCTCGCGCAGCGCCGCGACCAGCTCCGCCGCCTGCGGGGTGCGGACCCGCACCCGGACGCCGTGGGCCATCGAGCCGATCACCTGCTCCACCGGCCCCTGCCGGACCAGCTTGCCGGCCGCGATGATCACCACGTCGTCCGCGAGCAACTGCATCTCCGACAGCAGGTGGCTGGAGACCAGCACGGTCCGGCCCTCGGCGGCCAGCCCCTTGAGGAAGCCGCGCATCCACCGGATGCCCTCCGGGTCGAGGCCGTTGGCCGGCTCGTCGAGGATCAGCACCCGCGGGTCGCCGAGCATCGCGGCGGCGATGCCGAGCCGCTGCTTCATGCCCAGCGAGTAGCCCTTGAACTTGCGCTTCGCCGCCGGGGTGAGCCCGACCAGCGCCATCGCCTCGTCGGCCCGGTACGCCGGGAGGCCGGCCGCCGCGCAGATCACCCGGAGGTGGTTGATCCCGGTGCGGCCCTTGTGCGCGCTGGACGCCTCCAGCACCGCGCCCACCGAGCGCAGCGGGTCGGTCAGGTCGGCGTACCGCCGACCGCCGATGGTCGCCGTGCCAGCCGTCGGGGTGACCAGGTTGAGCAGCATGCGCAGGGTGGTCGTCTTGCCGGCGCCGTTCGGGCCGAGGAAGCCGGTCACCCGCCCCGGCTCGACGGTGAAGGACAGGTCGTCCACCGCCCGGACTTTCTTGTACTGCTTGGTCAGTCCGGACACCACGATCTGGCCGGACCCGGCGCTGGGGCTCCTTTGCCCGTCGGACATCGTTCTCCTCTCCTGCCACGGCGCGCGGGCGCGCCGGTGGGGACGCCGCTGCGGGGCGCCGGGCCCAGCCTGGCAAGGCCGCGCAAGCTGGTCAATCAGGCGCTGTCCGTAGTCCCGTCTCCGTCCTGGGCAGGAGGTGATCATCCCCAGGGAGGAGACGTCAGGCCGGCGGCAGCGCGATCCAGGTGGCCCGGGCGTACCCGAGCAGGGCGCCGTCCGGGCCGTAGAGGCTGGAGTGGACCTCCGCCTTGCGCCCCTCGCCGCCGATCGTCGCGCCGGTGACCACGCACTCGTCGCCGGGCGCGGGCAGCCCGGCGACCACGGCGGCGATCCGGCCGAGGACGTACGGGCGGCCCGGCGCGATCACCGCCCAGCCGCCGGGGCAGTCCAGCGCGGCCCAGACCGTAGCCCGGACCACCCGCTCGGGCGCCCGGAACGGGGCGGCGGTCCGCCCGTCGGGCAGCCGGCCGGGAAAGATCCGCAGCCCGTCCGGGTTCGCCGGGCCGCAGACGTGGCAGCCGGGGAAGGGGTGGTCCACCAGACCGGGGTACGTCTTCGCGGCAGCCGCCGCCGTGGCCGCGTCCACCGGGGGCACCACGGCGGTGAACGGCTCGACCCGGCGTACCTGCGCGACGACCTGGCCGTCCGGGTCGCGGATCTCCCCGTCGACCGCGCGCAGCGGGGTCTCCAGCGGCGGCGGCCGGCGCAGCGTGACCTCCACCGGGCCGCGGTCGTCGAGCGCTGCCGCGAAGACGCCGGCGCTCCAGCCGCCGTTGCCGGAGCCGGGCGGGCCGGCGAAGCGGGACTCGATGATCATGTACGCCCTCCGGGCTGGTCCGGGCTCCGGCCGCGTCGCCGGGCACCGCCCCGGCAGCCTCGCACGCCCGTTCCGGCCCCGCCGCACCGGCCGGCGCCGGCCCGCCGCGCCGCTCGGTGGCGGTCCGCCGCAGGTGAACGGGCGGACCCGAGCGCCGGGTGGCGTTCACCGAATCGACACCCCTCACCCCGCAGCCGGCAACCCGAGGCCCTTACACAGATACCCATGGCCGTACTGCACGCCGCTGGCGCACCCCTGACGACCAGCGGATACACCCTGCTGATCGCCGACGACCCCACCCTGGTCGCGGCCGCGCAACGCCTGCGCCACCAAGTGTTCGCCACCGAGCTCGGCGCTACCCTGCACCCGGGCGCCGCCGGGCTGGACACCGACGACTTCGACGCCCACTGCGACCACCTGATCGTCGTGCACGACAGCACCGCCGAGGTGGTCGGCACCTACCGGCTGCTGCCGCCCGGGCGCACCGACCGCCGGTACGCCGCGGGCGAGTTCGACCTTGCGGCGCTCGACCCGCTCCGCGACGACCTGGTCGAGGCCGGCCGGTCGTGCGTGCACCCGGACCACCGGTCCGGCGCGGTGATCAACCTGATGTGGGCCGGCATCACCCGGTACCTGCACCTGCGCGGGTCGCGTTGGCTCGGCGGCTGCGCCTCGGTGCCGGTGGCCGACGGCGGGTCGGCCGCCGCCGAGGTGTGGGCCCAGGTCCGCGCCCGGCACCTGGCGCCGCCGCCGCTGCGGGTCCGCCCGCTGCGCCCGTGGTTCGCCGAGGCGCCGGTCGCCGTCGACCCGGCCACCCTGCCGCCGGCCGAGCGTCGCGCGCTGGTCCCGCCGCTGCTGCGCGGGTACCTCCGGCTCGGCGCCTGGGTCTGCGGCGAGCCGGCGTACGACCCGGACTTCGGGGTGGCCGACTTCTACGTGCTCTTCTCGCTGGACCGGATGAACCCCCGCTACCTGCGCCACTTCCTCGGTGGGGAGCAGTGATGACCGTCGACGGTCTCTGGCGGCCCGCCTCCGGCTGCGGCCCGGACTGCCTGCCGCTCGTGGTGGAGCCGACCGTGCCGGCCCTGCGCCGGGCCGGCCGGCTGGTGGGCGTACTCGGCATGCTCGTGCTCGGGGTCGGGCTGGCCGGCCTGCTCGCGGTGCTGCCCGCCGGGGAGCGCGACGCCGCGGTGCGCGGCTGGGCCCGGGGGACGCTGCGGGCCCTCGGCATCCGGCTGGTGGTCCGGGGCCGGCTGCCACGCCGGCCTGCCCTACTGGTGGCCAACCACGTCTCCTGGCTGGACGTGCTGGCGGTGCTGGCCGTCGCGCCGGCCCGGATGCTGGCGAAGCGGGAGGTGCGGACCTGGCCGCTGGTGGGTCAGCTCGCCGCCGCGGCCGGGACGATTTTCGTGGATCGGGCGCGCCCCCGCGAGCTGCCGGCCACGGTGGGCCGGGTCGCGGCCGCGCTGCGCGCCGGTCACCCGGTCGCGGTCTTCCCCGAGGGGACCACCTGGTGCGGCGAGGCGGCCGACTGCCGGCCGGGCCGGGGGTTCCGGCCGGCCATGTTCCAGGCGGCGGTGGACGCCGGGGCGCCGGTGGTGCCGCTGCGGCTCGGCTACGGGTGCGGCGCGACCGGCACGGCGACGACGGCGGCGGCCTTCCTCGGCGACGAGACCCTCTGGGACTCGGTACGCCGGGTGCTGGCGGCCCGCGACCTGACCCTGTCGGTGGCGGTGACCGCGGCGCTGCACCCGGCCGTGGACGCGGACCGCCGGCTGCTGGCCCGGGCCGCCGAGTCGGCGGTGCACCTCGTCCCCGGCGCCCGGCGCCCGGCCCCGCCCGTGCCGGTGCGGGACCTGGACCTGGCGGCCTGACGGATCCCCGACTCGGGACAGTCTTGATACGTCGCGATGTATCGCGTTAGGCTCTCCTCGTCGCTCGACGTGCCGCGGACCGGTACGTCACCGAGGGGAGGACGTCGTGGCCAGCTGGACGGTCGACAGCCCGCAGCGGATCACTCTGGACGAGCCGGTCACCCGGCTCGAGGTACGCCTGATCACCGGCCGGCTCAACGTGGTCGGCACCGACGGCCCGGCCCGGGTCGACGTCACCCGGGTCGGCCGGCGGCCGGTCATCGTGGAGCACCGGGACGGCCGGCTGCACGTCGGCCACGAGCGGATCCCGCGCTGGCCGGGGTTCCTCTGGTGGCTCGGTCAGCTCGGCCGCCGGTTCCGGGCCGAGGTGTCCATCGCCGTACCGGCCGACGTGCTGGCCGACCTGCGCCTGATCGACGGCTCACTGGTCGCCTCCGGCCTGCGCCGCGAGACACAGGTGGACGTCACCTCCGGGCAGATCACCCTGATGGGGCTCCGCGGCCGGACTGCCGCGAAGATCATCTCCGGTCCGGTGGAGGCGCTCGGGGTGGCCGGCGACCTGACCATGGAGACCGTGTCCGGAGAGGTGATCCTCGCCGACAGCGCCGCCGGGCGGGTGCAGGCGAACACCGTCTCCGGGGCGATCACCTGCGACCTGGACAACCCCCGGCGCAGCGAGATCCGGCTCAGCACCATCTCCGGCAGCGTCACCGTCCGGGTCCGCGAGGACAGCGACCTCGCCGTCCACCTGCACACCACCTCCGGCCGGATCACCAGCGGCTTCCCCCAGGTACGCGGCGCCGGCGGGTTCGGCGCGACCAAGGACAGCCACGGGGTCCTCGGCGCGGGCGACGGTAAGCTCTGGGCGTCCGCGACGTCGGGCAGCATCGCGCTGCTGGCCCGGCCGGTGGACGAGACCGACGAGGTCGACGAGGAGGAGCTGCCGTGACCGCCGTGTTCAGTCACGGGCGGCTCCGGCTCTACTTGCTCAAGCTCCTCGACGACGGTCCCCGGCACGGCTACGAGCTGATCCGGCTGCTGGAGGACCGCTTCCTCGGCCTGTACGCGCCGAGCGCCGGCACCATCTACCCCCGGCTGCAGCGGCTGGAGGTCGAGGGACTGGTCACCCACACCGCCGCCGGCGGGCGCAAGGTCTACGAGATCACCGACGCGGGCCGGGCGGAGCTGCGGCAGCGCGCCGGTGAGCTGGCCACCCTGGAATCGGACATCACCGCCTCCGTCGAGGACCTCTCCGCCCTGGCCGGCGAGATCCAGACCGAGGTACGCGGCTCGGTGCGTGACCTCAAGCGCGAACTGCGCGAGGCGACCCGGCAGACCCGGCAGAGCCGGGCGGCCCGGTGGGAGCCGCCGCCCGCCCGGCCCGCCACCAACGGAACCCCGCAGCCGGCCGAATCACCGCTGCTCGCCGAGTTCGACCAGCGGCTCGCCGCGTTCACCGTCGAGGTCGGCGCGCTGGTCCGGGCCGGCCGGCTCAGCGACAGCAAGCTGCGGACCGCGATCCGGGTGCTGGACGGGGCGCTGGACGGGCTGCGCCGGCTGCTCCGCTGACGGCCGTCCCCGGCCCGGCGGGCTCGGGGCCGGGCTCACAGGTTGTTTCCAGGAACCGCCCAGCGTCGCCGCAGCGAGAGCGCGGATGATGGGCCACATGGTGGCTACCCAGACCGAGGCCCGACTGCTCGTCGTCGAGGACGATCCCAACATCCTCGAACTGCTCTCCGCGAGCCTGCGCTTCGCGGGCTTCGACGTGGCCACCGCGACCAGCGGCAGCGCGGCGCTCAACGCCGCCAAGGACCACCGGCCCGACCTGGTGGTGCTCGACGTGATGCTGCCCGACCTGGACGGCTTCGAGGTCATCCGGATGCTCCGCGAGGGCGGCACGCGTACCCCGGTGGTCTTCCTGACCGCGCGGGACGCCACCGACGACAAGATCCGCGGGCTGACCCTGGGCGGGGACGACTACGTCACCAAGCCGTTCAGCCTGGAGGAGCTCACCGCCCGGATCCGCGCCGTGCTGCGGCGTACCGCCACCGGGGAGCAGGCGCCGTCCCGGCTCACCTTCGCCGACCTGGAACTGGACGAGGAGACCCACGAGGTGCACCGGGCCGGTCAGCGGGTGCAACTCTCGCCGACCGAGTTCAAGCTGCTGCGCTACCTGATGCTCAACGCCAACCGGGTGCTCTCCAAGGCGCAGATCCTCGACCACGTCTGGAACTACGACTTCCGGGGCGACGACAACATCGTCGAGTCCTACATCTCGTACCTGCGGCGCAAGGTCGACAACACCCAGCCCCGGCTGATCCACACCCTGCGCGGGGTGGGCTACGTGCTGCGCAAGCCGGCGGCGTGAACACGCTCGAGCAGGCGAAGGGACGGCTGCGCAGCGTCCCGCTCCGCGTCAAGCTGGTCACCTCGGTGCTGGCCCTGGTGGCCGCCGCCCTGGTCGTGATCAGCGCACTCACCACCTACTTCCTCCGGGACTACCTGATCGCCCAGGTGGACGAGCAACTCCGCGGCGACACCGTGAGCGTCGCCCGGGCGCTGGACCAGGCCGGCGGAGGGCGACTCCTGGTCAACATCCCCTCCGACTACGTGGCCGCACAGGCCACCCCTGCCGACGGCGTGCAGGAACCCTCGCGCTACTCAGAGATGAGCACCGAAGAGCTGCCGCGCTTTCCCGTGGACTATGCCGGCTACCAGGCGCGGGTGGGTGAGCCGTTCACCGTGCGTTCCGAGGACGGCCGCACCCGCTGGCGGATGCTCTACACCGACCTCGGCAACGGCCGCATCATCGCCTTCGGACAGCACCTCACCGACGTCGACCTGGCCGTCAAGCGCCTGATCTGGATCGACCTGCTGGTCGGCGGGGCGGTGATGATCATCCTGGCCTCGGTCGGCGCGGCGATCGTCCGGACCAGCCTGAAACCGCTGGTGGAAATCGAGCGCACCGCCGCCGCCATCGCGGGCGGTGACCTGACCCGGCGGGTGCCCGACCCGGAGGAGGGGCGGCCCTGCCCCACCTCGGAGCTGGGCCGGCTGTCCCGGGCGCTGAACGCCATGCTGGCCCAGATCGAGGCCGCCTTCACCGCCCGCGCCGCCTCCGAGGCAGCGGCCCGCAGCGCCGAGGTCAGTGCCCGGGACGCG
Source organism: Micromonospora inositola (assembly GCF_900090285.1). Classification (NCBI taxonomy): domain Bacteria; kingdom Bacillati; phylum Actinomycetota; class Actinomycetes; order Micromonosporales; family Micromonosporaceae; genus Micromonospora; species Micromonospora inositola. The sequence continues at coordinate 2,959,624 of NZ_LT607754.1, forward strand.
GCGGCGGCGGCGCAGGCCTCCGAGGCGCGGGCCCGACGCTCCGAGGAGCGGATGCGGCAGTTCGTCGCGGACGCCTCGCACGAGCTGCGCACCCCGCTGACCACCATCCGGGGCTTCGCCGAGCTGTACCGGCAGGGCGCGGCCCGCGAGCCGGAGCAGACCGCCGGCCTGCTGCGCCGGATCGAGGACGAGGCGGCCCGGATGGGGCTGCTCGTGGAGGACCTCCTGTTGCTCGCCCGGCTGGATCGGGAACGGCCGATCGCCCTGGCCCCGGTGGAGCTGCCGGTGCTGGCCGGCGACGCGGTGCAGGCCGCCCGCGCCGTCGCCCCGGAGCGGCGGATCGAACTGGACATCGAGCCGGGCGCCGGTGCGCTGGTGGTGCACGGCGACGACGCCCGGCTGCGCCAGGTGATCGGCAACCTGATGACCAACGCGCTCACCCACACGCCGCCGGACACCTCGGTGACCCTGCGGCTGCGTACCGAGCCGGGCAACCTGGCCGTGGTGGAGGTCGCGGACACCGGTCCGGGGCTGACCCCGGAGCAGGCCGAGCGGGTCTTCGAGCGGTTCTACCGGGCCGACGCGGCGCGGACCCGGCGGCCCAGTGGGGCCACCAGCACCGGGCTGGGGCTGGCCATCGTCTCGGCGCTGGTCGCGGCCCACCACGGCACCGTGGAGGTGGCCGAGACGCCCGGCGGCGGGGCAACCTTCCGGGTCAAGCTGCCGCTGCTGCCGGGGGCACCGGACCAGTCCGACTGACTTTCAGAAAACATTCAGGCACGTTCCAGGCTGATCGCAGTGCCAGGGGAGAAGGTGGTCCCATGACCGAGTACGAGACCGACCCGCAGCGGTCGCCGGCTCCCGCCGACGCCGAGCCGTCGCAGCCCATCGCCGAGCTGTCCCGCGTCGAGAGCGGGCAGTCCGACCCCACCACCCCGGCCGCCGCGCCGGTTCCGGCCGACTCCCCGGCCGCCGGAACCTCCGCCGCCCCGGAAGCCACCGCCGCCGCCCCGGAACCCGGCCCCACCGCCGCCTTCGAGGCCGGCCGGCCGGAGGGAGCGGCTCCCGCCAGCCCGTACGCGCCGCCGACGGCGACCCCGTCCGCCCCGCCCTACCCGGTCTCAGGGCAGCCGCAGCCGGGCACGCCCTGGTACGGCGGCCAGCAGCAGACCGGCTGGGCCGCCGGAGCGCACCAGGGCGGAACGGGCTACCCGCCGCACGTCGGCGGGCCGGTCCCGCCGTACCTGGGGCACCAGGCCTACCAGCCGCACCACCCGGGCCAGCCGCACCACCCGGGCCAGCCGGTCCCGCCGTGGGGCCCGGCGCCGGCGGCCCGCCCGAGCCGGGCGGGCAAGTTCGTCGGCGCGGGCGCGCTGGTGCTGGCGCTGATGTTCGGCTCCGGCGTGGCCGGCGGCGCCCTCGCCCTCGCCCTCGACGGCGACTCGGGCGGCGTCACCCGCACCTACTCGGCGGCCCCGGTGCTCAACAGCGCGGACCTGCCGAAGATCGCCGCCGCCGTCCAGGACAGCGTGGTCTCGATCATCACGGACAACGGTGAGGGCTCCGGGGTGATCCTCAGCGCCGACGGTTTCGTGCTGACCAACAACCACGTGGTCGCCTCCGCCACCGGCGACACGGTGAAGGTGGTCTTCGCCGATGGCAAGACCGCGCAGGCGAAGATCATCGGCACCGACCCGAAGACCGACCTGGCGGTGGTCAAGGCCAGCGGGGTGAGCGGCCTGAAGGCGGCCAAGTTCGGCGACAGCGACGGGATGCAGGTCGGCGACCAGGTGCTCGCCCTGGGCAGCCCGCTCGGCCTGCAGGGCTCGGTCACCGCGGGCATCCTCAGCGCCCGGGACCGCACCATCCAGGCCGGCGAGGAGGGCCAGCAGCAGAACCCGGGGCAGGCCGCCAGCTCGATCTCCGGACTGCTCCAGACCGACGCCCCGATCAACCCGGGCAACTCCGGTGGCGCGCTGGTCAACACCCGGGGCGAGGTGATCGGCATCAACACCGCGATCGCCACCGCCGGGCAGGGCAGCAACGGCAACATCGGCGTCGGCTTCGCCATCCCGAGCAACAAGGCCAAGAACGTCGCCGAGAAGCTCCAGCGCGGCGAGAAGGTCAGCCACCCCTCGCTCGGCGTCAGCGTCAACGCCGCAGAGGACGGCGGGGCGCTGGTCGCCGCGGTCACCCCGGGCAGCGCCGCCGAGAAGGCCGGGCTCCAGCGGGGCGACGTGATCACCAAGTTCGGCGACAAGGCGATCAACGACTCCAACGACCTGGTCGGCGCGGTCCAGTCCGGCAAGGTGGGCGACCGGGTCGAGGTGCAGTACAAGCGGAACGGATCGGCGCAGACGGCAACCGTGACGCTCGCCGAGACGTCATAGGGGATTGACGCGCCGAGAGGCGCCTACCGGGGATACAGACCTTCCTCCGCCAGGCGGCGGGTGACGGAGCCAAGGGGGTTGGCTCCGTCACCCGCCGCCTTTTTCGTCCCCGCTCACCCGCACCGGGTGAACCCGGCTCACCCCGGGTGGCGGCATCCTCGACGGACGGGAACCGTACGGGGAGGGGACGTCATGACCACCGCAGCCGCCGTCCGCACCGATCCGGAGATCCAGCGGGACGTGCTCGACGAGCTCGACTGGGACGCCCAGACGCAGCCCACCGAGATCGGCGTGACGGTCTCCGCCGGCGTGGTCACGCTCACCGGCTGGGTGGACAGTTACGCCCGCCGCTGGGCGGCCGAGCGCTGCGCGCACCGGGTACGCGGGGTCCGGGCGGTGGCCAGCGAGATCGAGGTACGCCTGCCCGGCACGGACGAGCGCACCGACGCGGAGATCGCCATCGCGGCCGGCCGGGCGCTGGAGTGGGACAGTTTCGTGCCCGCCGAGCGGCTGGACGTCACCGTCGCCAACGGTTGGGTGATGCTCCGCGGCGAGGTGGAGTTCGGTTTCCAGCGGCGTACCGCGGAACGGGAGCTGCGCCGGCTGCGCGGCGTACGCGGGTTGACGAACCTGGTGGAGGTCCGCCCGACCAGCCCGCCCAGCGACGAGCAGACCCGCCGGGACCTGCACCGGGTGCTGATCCGGCGGACCGGCACGGAACGCGTCGACATCCAGGTCACCGGAGACACCGTGGTGCTGACCGGGGTGGTCCGCTCCTGGTGGCAGCGGGACGAGGCGGAACGGGTGGCCTGGTCGACTCCCGGCGTCCGTGAGGTGCACGACCGGCTCGTGTTGGCCGGGTGAGGCCGGGTCGCCGTTTGCCGCCGCCGGCACCGGGAAAGTGCCGTCGATCACGTTCTTCGGTGACCAACGGGGAGGACTCGTGGCCGTGAACCACCTGCCGTCGGAGCGCTCGCGCGCGCGGCCACTGCGGATCGCGATGGTGGCGCCGCCGTGGCTGTCGTTGCCGCCGCCCGGTTACGGCGGCCTGGAACACGTGGTGGCCGGGCTGGTGGACGGCCTCGTCGGGGAGGGGCATGTGGTCACCCTGTTCGGCGCCGGCGCGGAGCACGGCACCGCCGCCGAGTTCGTCTCCACCGTGCCCGACCTCCAGTACGAGCGGCTCGGCGAGGCGCTGCCCGAGCTGGCGCACCTGGCTCGGGTCAACCGCCTGATCTCCGCCGCCGACTTCGACGTGATCCACGACCACACCACCATCGGCCCGCTGATCGCCGACCATCGGGCGGTGCCCACCGTGGCGACCGTGCACGGCAATCCGGTGGGGGAGTACGGCGACGTGCTCGCCGACATCGACCGCGACGTCGGTCTGGTGGCCATCTCGCACGCCCAGCGTCGGGCCAATCCGGGGCTGCCCTGGGCGGGCACGGTGCACAACGCGATGCCGGCACGGGACCTTCCGAGCAAGCGGACACCCGGTCAGGGGCCGGTGCTCTGGCTGGCCCGGTTCAGCCCGGACAAGGGCCCGGAGGTGGCGATCCGGGCCTGCCGGGCGGCCGGTCTGCCGCTCACCCTGGCCGGCAAGTGCAACGAGCCGGCCGAGCGCCGCTACCTCCAGGAGGTGGTCGAGCCCTTGCTGGACGAGGACGTGACCGTGGTGCTGAACGCCGACCGGCAGGCCACGCAGCGGCTGCTGCTCGACGCCCGCTGCCTGATCATGCCGATTCAGTGGGAGGAGCCGTTCGGCATGGTGATGCTGGAGGCGATGGCGACCGGTACGCCGGTGGTGGCGCTGCGCCGGGGCGCGGTGCCGGAACTGGTCCGCCCGGGCCGGACCGGGTTGGTCTGCGACCGGGCCGACGAGCTGCCGGCGGCGCTGCGCGAGTCGCCCCGGCTGGACCCGGCCGACTGCGTGGCGCACGTCGCGGAGAACTTCTCCGTGGAGCGGATGGCCCGCGGCTACGAGGCGGTGTACCGGAGTTTCCTGGCGGACCGGGCCGTCGGGTTCAGGGCGCGGCAGCCGGTCCCGGTCGCGGCCCGCTGACGGGTCAGGCCCGCGCCGCGGCCAGCCGGGCGGCCGCGGCGCCGAGCTGACGGGCGTACCCGCGGGCGAATGCTCCCCTCGCGCTGCCGCGCCTGTCTGGGCTCGGGAGCGCTATCAGGTGCGGGAATGTGTCCGGCCTGTCAATGGCTGTCCGTTTTCTCGTCGCGCTCCGCGACGTCCGCGCGGCCCGGGGTGACGGCGCGCGGCGGGCGGGCCGGCTCGGGCGGGCCCGTTGCGGGGCGCGTGCCAGGATGAACGCCATGAGTGGCGGTCCGGTGGCGTTCGTGCTCGGCGGCGGGGGAGTGCTCGGCGCGGTCGAGGTGGGCATGCTCCGGGCGCTGTTCCGGGCCCGGATCCGGCCGGACATGGTGCTGGGCACCTCGATCGGGGCGGTCAACGGCGCCCTGGTCGCGGCCGATCCGTCCGAGGCCGTCACCGACCGGCTGGTCCGGCTCTGGGCCTCCCCGGAGGCCAGCGAGGTGTACGGCGACTCGGTCGCCCGGCAGCTGCGCCGCTTCGCCGCGCGGACCCATCTGCACTCGCCCCGGCCGCTGCGTCGGCTGCTGGAGAGCGAGCTGGGCGAGGAGACCACCTTCGCGGACCTGAGGGTGCCGTTCCGCTGCTGCGCGGCGAACATCGAGCGGGCCGCCGAGCACTGGTTCCACAGCGGACCGCTGGTGCCCGCGGTGCTCGCCTCCGCGTCGGTGCCCGGGCTGCTGCCGCCCACCCAGATCGACGGCCAGCACTACATCGACGGCGGGATCGTGAACTCGATCCCGATCGGGGAGGCGGTCGCGGCCGGCGCCACGCGGATCTTCGTGCTCCAGGTGGGACGGATCGAGCGGCAGCTGACCCCGCCCCGGCGGCCCTGGGAGATCGCCCAGGTCGCGTTCGAGGTGGCCCGGCGGCACCGGTTCGCCCGGGAGATGGCGGCCCTGCCCGACGGGGTGGAGGTGCACGTGCTGCCGACCGGTGGCGGGGGGCCGCGCGACGACAGCCCGTGGGCGTACCGGGACATGGCGGCGGTGGGGCGGCGGATCAGCCGCGCGTACACCGCCTCCCGGCACTACCTGGCGACCCAGCTGGACCACTGATGCCGCTGCCGCCCCGGTGGGTACGCCGGTTGCTGCTGGCCCCCGGCGTGGTGCTGCTCGCCGTGGCGGTGGTGACCACGCTGCCGGTCTGGGCGCTGCTCGCGCTGGCCGCCTCCCCGCTGGTGCCCGGCCGGCTGCGGCCGCTGCGCCTGCTCTGGATCGGCACGGTCTACCTGATCTGGGACGCGGCCGCGCTGCTCGCCCTCTTCGTCCTCTGGCTGGCCTCCGGCTTCGGCGCCCGCAAGCGGACGCCGATCTTCCAGCGGGCGCACTACGTGCTGGCCGGGCACTTCCTGCGGGTGCTGTTCTGGCAGGCCCGCTGGACGCTGCGGCTGAGCATCGACGTGGTCGGCACGGACCCGGACACCGCGCTGCCCGGCCGGCCGGAGCTGGTGCTCTGCCGGCACGCCGGGCCGGGGGACTCGTTCATCCTGATCCACGCGCTGGTGAACTGGTTCCACCGGGAGCCCCGGATCGTGCTCAAGGAGAGCCTGCAGTGGGACCCGACGATCGACGTCCTGCTCAACCGGCTGCCGAACCGGTTCATCGCCCCCGGGTCGGACGGCCGGGAGACGATGATCGCGCAGATCGGCCACCTCGCCAGCGGCCTGGACGACGACGACGCGTTCGTGATCTTCCCGGAGGGCGGCAACTTCACCCCGGGCCGCCGGCTGCGGGCCATCGCCCGGCTGCGCGCGCTGGGGCTGGAGCGGATGGCGCTGCGCGCCGAGCGGATGGAGCACGTGCTCGCCCCGCAGCCGGGCGGGCTGCTCGCCGCCCTGGACGCCGCCCCGGACGCCGGAGTGATCTTCGTCGCGCACACCGGTCTGGACCGCATGCTCACCGTCGCCGACGTGTGGCGGGAGCTGCCGATGGACAAGCGGATCGTGATGCGGTTCTGGTCGGTGCCGCCCGAGGAGGTCCCCGTCGACCGGCAGGAACGCATCGACTGGCTCTTCGACTGGTGGGCCCGGATCGACGGCTGGGTCGCGGCCAATCGCGACGGGGTCGACACCTGACCGCACGCGGTCCCAGGCGATCGGCAGGAGTCTCCCGTAGGGTGCGTTCGTGGAGCAGATCTGCGTGGTGACGACGGTGGTGGACGCGCGGTCGGTCGCGGACGTGCTGGCGGCCGCGGCCGTCGCCGGACGGTTGGCGGCGTGCGCCCAGGTCGGCGGGCAGGTGGACAGCACCTACTGGTGGCAGTCGGCGATCCAGACCACCCCCGAGTGGACGGTGCAGTTCAAGACCGCCCCGGACCGGGTGACCGCCCTGGTCGACCAGCTCCGCGCCAACCACCCGTACGAGGTGCCGGAGATCCTGGTGACCCGGGTGGAGAGCGGCAACCCCGACTACGCGACCTGGGTGCACGAACACAGCCGTCCCTAGGTACTCCTACTCTGGGCGGCCGGCCCCCCGGGCGCGATGCTGGCCGGGTGGAGAACACCGGCTACCCCTGCCCCGGCTGCGGCGCGCCCGCCGACCTCGCCTCCGGCTGCCCCGGCTGCGGTCGCCCGCCGTACCCGCCCGCCGCCGAGGTGGTCCGGCTGGACCGGGAGATCGCCGCGCTGGCCCCGGAGGTGGAGCGGGCCCGGGTGACGTACCAGGACCTGACGGCCCGGCTGGGCGCGGCACGGCAGCGCCGGACGCAGCTGGCCGCCCGGATCCGCCTGGAGATCCCGTCGCCGCAGCCGCGTCCCGTGCCACCCGTCCCGGCGCCGCCGTCGCCGGCCGTGGCCGGGCCCGGCCGGCCGGAGACCTCCACCCGGACCGTGCAGGGGCTGCTCTTCGTCCTCGGTGGACTCCTCCTCGGCACCGCGGCGATCGTCTTCACCGCCGTCGCCTGGGCGGCCGTCGGGGTGGCCGGCCGGGCACTGATCCTGGCCGCGGTCACCGTGCTCGCGCTGGCCGCGCCGCTGGTCGCGACCCGGCGTGGGCTGCGCGGCACGGCCGAGACGTTCGCCGCGGTGGGGCTGCTGCTGGTGCTCCTCGACGGGTACGCCGCCTGGACGGTGGACCTGTTCGGCGTGGCCGGCTGGCCGGGGACCCGGTACGCCGCGCTGGTCGGGGGGATCGGCGCGGCGGTGGCGGCCGGGTACGCGCGGCTGAGCTGGCTGACCGTGCCGTGGTTCGCGGCGTTGCTGGTCGCGCAGCCGGTGCTGCCGCTGGCCGCGGCGGCGGCCCGGCCGTCGGCCGCCGGGTGGGCGCTGGTCTGCACCGGGGTGGCGCTGGGCGATCTCGTGGTGGTGGTCGCCCTGCGTCCCCGGGTGCCGGCCGGGGCGTCCGGGCCGGGAATGCTCGTCGGCACCCCGGCGGTGGTCGCCGGGCGGGTCCTCGGCTGGCTCGGCCACGGGGTCGCGCTCGCCGCCGCCGCCGGCTGCGCGCTGGTGCCGCTGGCCCGGGGCCGGGCGGCCGGTACCCCGCTGCTGGCCGGCGGCCCGCTGCTGCTGGTGTCGGTCGCCCTGCTCGGCGGGGCACTGGCCGTGGGCGGCCGGACGTACCGGTTGGTCGCGGCCGGGCTGCTGGTGCCGATGCTCGCCACCGCGCTGCTCCGGCCGGTGGCCGAGCTGCGTCCGGGGCTGCTGCTGTTCGCGGCCGGGTCGGTGGTGGCCGTACTGGCCGGGGCGGTCCGCGTGCTGCCGGGGCGGCTTCGTACCGGGCCACGGGTGGGGGCGCTGGTGGTGGCCGGTGGGCTGGCGCAGGTGGCCACGCTGGCCACGGTCGTGCTCGCCGGCGGTGCGGTCCTCCGGTCGCTGCCGCCGTGGCACGGCGCTGCGGCCGGGCCGGCGCCGCACTGGGGGTGGCAGCTGCCGGTCGCCGTGCTGCTGACCGCCGCGGCGGTGGCCCTGCTGCTGCCCCGGGCCACCCGGCCGGTCGTCGCGGGGGGTGGGGCGCTGGCCGTGCTGGCCGCCCCGGCGGTCGCGGCCACCCCGTGGCCCGTGGTGGTGGCGGCCGACCTGCTGGCGGCCACCGTGCTGGTGGCGTCCGCCGTGCTCCGGCCGCGCCGGCGGTACGCGACCGTGCTCGTCCCGGCCCTCGGCGGGGCCGTCCTGCTCGGCCACGGCCTGCTGGTCGGGCTCGCCAATCCCGCCGGGGCGGGAGCGGCGCTCGCCGTCGTGGCCGCGGCGGGCGCCCTGGTGGCGGCCCGGGGCCGGCGGGGCGCCGGCGTCCAGCCCACCGTCGGCGGGGTGGCGCTGGCCGCGGCGGTGCTCGCCGTGCCGGCGGGGGTGGCCGTCGGGCTGATCGCCGCCGGGGCGCCGCCCTGGTGGCAGCTGCGCGGGGCGTTCGCCGCCGTCGGGGTGCTGGTGTTCGGGGTCCTCGCCGTCCGTCGACAGTGGCCGGACCTGCTCGGGTACGCCTCGACCGGGTTCGCCGCCGCGCTCGCGCTGGTCGGGGCCGCGCCGCTGGTCGTGCCGGGGGCCGAGCGGGTGTCGCTCTACGCCACGCTGGGCGTGCTGCTGGCGCTGGCCGTCGGCGGAGGTGCCCGGCCGGGCATCGCCCCGCGCCTGGTCGGGGCCGGACTGTCCGGGCTGGCGCTGCTCGCCGTCGCGCCGGTCACCCTGCGGGTCCTCGTCGACCTGCCGGTCCCGGCCTGGTCCGGGGTGCCCGCCGTGGACCAGGTGCCGGGTGCCGGCGGCGCCGGCCTGACCCTGCTGCTGCTCGGGGCCGCCGCGGCGGCGTACGCCCGGGTCGTGCGCGGCGGGCGGTGGGTGCCGGCGCTGGCCGGGCTGCCGTTCGGCGCGGCCGGGCTGCCGGTGCTGCTGGTGGCGGCCGGCGCGCCCTGGCCGGTGGCGCCGGCGGTGGCGTTCGGCGTCGGACTGGCCGCGCTGCTGGCCCCCGCGCTCGCCGCGCCGCGCCCGCCCCTGCTCCCGGTGACGCTGCCGGTCGGGCTGGCGCTGACCGTCCCGGGGCTGGGCGGACTGCTCGCCACCCGGGCCGGGACGCTCGCCGGCCTGGGTGCGCTGGTGGTGGCCGCGGCCGTCGTCGGCGCGGTCGGGCGGCACGCCGACACCCGGCTGGCCGGCTGGCTGTCGGGTGTGCTGGCGGCGGCCGGCTTCGCGGTGACCGCGGCGCTGGCCGGCGGCCTGCCACTGCGTACCGCCGCCTTCGGGGTGCTGGCGGTGGCGGTGCTGGTCCTGTTCGCCGCGCCGGCCCTCACCGCCCGCGAGGGCCGCGTCGGAGCGGCGCTGGCGGCCGGCCGGTCGGCGACCGGACGCGGCCCGGCGCTCGCGGTGGCGCTGGAGGCGGCCGCCCAGGCGGTCGCGGTGCTGGCGCTGCTGCTGGCCGGCGGCGCGCTGCGGCACGCGGCGGCGGTCTGCGCGCTCTGGGGCGTGGCCGTCGCGCTCCGGGTGCTGCGGCGGGGCGAGCCGACCTCCCGGCGCTGGGTCCTCGCCGGCGTCGCGGGCGGCAGCGAGCTGCTCGGGGGGTGGCTGCTGCTGGTCGCCGGCGGGGTGGCGCTGCTGGAGGCGTACACGGTGCCGGCGGCCGGGCTGGCCCTCGCCGCCGGCCTGGTGGCGCTGCGTACCCGGGCCGGGCTGAACAGCTGGCTGGCGCTCGGCCCGGGGCTGGCCGCGGCGCTGCTGCCCAGCCTGGTCTCGGTGCTGGTGGCGGCGGATCCGCAGCCCTGGCGGCGGCTGGCGCTCGGCGTCGTCGCGCTCGGCGCGGTGCTCGCCGGGGCGGTCCGGCGCTGGCAGGCGCCGGTCCTGCTGGGCGCGGCCACCCTCGTCCCGCTCGCGCTGCACGAGCTGGCCCGCGGCTGGGACCTGCTGCCTCGGTGGATCTACCTGGGTCTCGGCGGGTTGGCGCTGATCGCGCTTGCCGCGACCTACGAGCGGCGCCGGCGGGACCTGGCCCGGCTGCGGATCATGGTCGGCCGGATGAGCTGAGGTAGGGCCAGCCCCACCCCCAGCTCGGGGGGGTACGGTATTACTCAGCGCAACCGTGCCGACCAGAATCGGTACGCGGGCCCGCCGCCTGGCGGGGCCACACGACCGAGGAACGGGGAGCGCAGATGACTTCTTCGACGCTGGCGGCACCACCGGCAGGGCGGGGCAGTGATTACGCACGGTTGTCCCGCCGGGTCGCCGAGACCGGCCTCTTCGCCCGCCGCCCGGTCGGGTACGCGGTGCGGATCGTGCTCACCCTGGGCGCCTTCCTGGCCGGGTGGGCGGTGCTGGTCGCGGTCGGCGACTCCTGGGCGCAGCTGCTGGTCGCGGTCGGGATGGCGGTGGCCACCACCCAGCTGGCGTTCCTCGGGCACGATGCCGGACACCGGCAGATGTTCCGCCGGCGCGGTCACAGCGAGGTGGCCGGGCTGATCGCCGGCAACCTCGCCGTCGGGCTCAGCTACGGCTGGTGGGTCGACAAGCACAACCGGCACCACGCCAACCCCAATCACGAGGACGAGGACCCGGACGTCGGGGCGGGCGCGCTGGTCTGGACGTACGAGCAGGCGGCGGCGACCCGCGGCTTCGGCCGCTGGCTGGCCCGGCGGCAGGCGTGGCTGTTCTTCCCGATGCTGCTGCTGGAGGGGCTGGCGCTGCACGTCGCCAGCGTCCGGGCGCTGACCAGCCGGGAGCCGGACGGGCGCTGGACCACCCCGGTCCGGCACCGGGCGGTCGAGGCGCTGCTGCTCGGCGCGCACGCGGTCGGCTACCTCGGGCTGGTGTTCACCGTCATGTCGCCGGGGAAGGCGCTGCTCTTCGTCGCCGTCCACCAGGGTCTCTGGGGGTTCTACATGGGCTGCGCGTTCGCCCCCAACCACAAGGGCATGCCGATGCCGTCCGCGGACGACGACCTCGACTTCCTGCGTAAGCAGGTGCTCACCTCGCGCAACGTGCGCGGCGGCCGGTTGGTCGACGCGGCGCTCGGCGCGTTGAACTACCAGATCGAGCACCACCTGTTCCCGAACATGCCCCGGGCCAACCTGCGGCGGGCACGGCCGATCGTCCGGGCGTACTGCGCGGAGCACGGCATCGGGTACGCGGAGACCGGGCTGGTCGAGTCGTATCGGCAGGCGCTGGCCCACCTGCACGAGGTCGGCCGCCCGCTGCGCGACCGGTGACCCGTTCGCCGGCCGCCGCCCTGCTCACCGGCGTGCCCGGCGGTGGCGGGGCGGGGCTCCGGTAGGCCCTCCCGGTAGGGTCGACGCATGGCAGACCTGCTCACCGCCGAGGCGGTACGAGACGAGCTGGGCGGGCTGGCGGACTGGTCGGGTGACCCGGCCGGGATCAGCCGCACCGTTGAGCTGGGCAGTTTCCCGGCGGCCGTCGCGGTGGTCGACCGGGTCGCCGCGGCGGCCGAGGAACTCGACCACCACCCCGACATCGACATCCGATGGCGGACCCTGACCTTCCGTTGCGTCACGCACTCGGCCGGTGGGGTGACCCACCGTGATTTCGCGTTGGCCCGGCGGATCGACGACATCGTCCGGAGCGCCCGATGAGATTCGAGATCAGCAAGGTGCTGGACGCCATCGAGGGTCGGGTCTGCACCGACCCGTCGCTGGCCCGTGCCGTGGTGGACCTGGCCGAGGTGATCCGCTGGCAGGACCTCGACGCCGGCCGGCCGGCCAGCCTGCTTCGGCTCGGCATGGTGATCGACGCGCTGGCCCGCCAGTTGGAGGAGGACAGCGTCCCGGTCTACGCGATCGTGCACCGGGCCCTGCTCTCCGACGCCGACCTGACCTCCAACGAGCGGATGGTGGTCCGCCGCTGGGCGGACGACGGCCTGGTCGAAGTGTTGGACAACCCGGGCGACCGGATGCTGGAGGTCGCCGACCTGCTCGGCCTGCCGGTGCTCAGCCGGGTCCGCTTCGACGGGCTGGGCGGCCGGTGGCCATGGCTCGGGCAGGCCGGGCGGGTGCTCGCCCCGGTGCCCGGCGCGGGCGGGCCGGTCTTCATCGCGCACGTCGGGGGCGGGCAGAGCCCGGCCACCGGCACCCGGTCGTCGGTGGGCGCGAAGCTGCTCGGCCGGCAGTGGCGCTGCCCCGAGCCGGGCTGCGCGCTCTTCGGCGGTGGTGGGGGCGGTGGCGCCTTCGCCGACCTGGCCCGGGTGGACCGCGCCCCGGCCGGGCAGCCGCCGCCCACGCTCCGGGGTGGCGTGCCGACCTGCCCCCGGCACGGCGCCCGGCTCGGCGACGCCGGGCCGCGGCCGCGTACGGAGGTGCTGGCGGTCCGGATCGGTGGGCTGGTCCGCCGCCGGTTCGTGCTCACCGAGACCCAGCCGGTGCTGGTCGGGCGGGCCCCGGAACAGACAGGCGGGATCACGCTCGGCCAGTGGCTCAACGACGAGTCGCGGCGCTGGATCAGCCGCAACCACGTGCGCCTCGAGCTGCGGGTCGGCGAGGTGATCGTGACCGACACCAGCACCAACGGCTCGGGCATCCGGCCGGCCGGCTCGATGGCCGAGCCGGACCGGCTCCCGCTCGCCCCGCAGCAGTCCCGGGTGCTGGCGGAGGGCGACATCGTCGAGCTCTACCCCGGCGTGCAGATCGCCCGCGCCGACGAGCTGCCCAGCGGCGCCCCGTTCACGCCCACCTCGGTGATGGCGGAGGCCCCCACCATGGCCATGCGGCTGCCACGTCCCTGAGGCCGACGACGAAGGGCGCCGGGACCGTCACGGTCCCGGCGCCCTTCCGCGTACGAGGTCAGCCGGCCAGCACTGCGGCGAGCTGCGCCACCGCGTGGTCGATCTCCGCTTCGGTGATGACCAGCGGCGGGGCGAGGCGGATCGTCGAGCCGTGGGTGTCCTTGGCCAGGACGCCCCGCTCCATCAGCCGCTCGCAGGCCTGCCGGCCGGTCATCAGCGTCGGGTCGATGTCCAGGCCGGCCCAGAGGCCGCGGCCCCGGACGGCGACCAGGCCCTTGCCGACCAGCGCCTGGAGGCCGGCCTGCAGCCGCTCGCCCAGCTCGGCCGAGCGCCGCTGGAACTCGCCGGTGGCCAGCAGCCGGACCACCTCGGTGGCGACGGCGCAGGCCAGCGGGTTGCCGCCGAAGGTCGAGCCGTGCTGGCCCGGCTTCAGCACCCCGAGCACGTCGGCGTTCGCGGCCACCGCGGAGACCGGCACGATGCCGCCGCCGAGCGCCTTGCCCAGCAGGTACATGTCCGGCACGACGCCCTCGTGCTCGCAGGCGAAGGTGGCGCCGGTCCGGCCCAGGCCGGACTGGATCTCGTCGGCGATGAAGAGCACGTTGTTCTCGGTGCAGACCCGGCGGACGCCCGGCAGGTAGCCCTCCGGCGGCACCACGACGCCCTGCTCGCCCTGGATCGGCTCGAGCAGCACGGCGACGGTGTTCTCGTCGATCGCGGCGGCCAGCGCGTCCAGGTCGCCGTAGGGGACGACCGTGAAGCCCGGGGTGTACGGCCCGAAGTCGGCGCGCGCGTCCTCGTCGGTGGAGAAGCTCACGATGGTGGTGGTCCGGCCGTGGAAGTTGCCCTCGGCCACCACGATGTTCGCCTGGCCCGGGGTGACGCCCTTGACCTGGTAGCCCCACTTGCGGGCCACCTTGATGCCGGTCTCCACCGCCTCGGCGCCGGTGTTCATCGGCAGGACCAGGTCCTTGCCGCACAGCTCGGCCAGCTCCTTGCAGAAGTCGGCGAACTGATCGTGGATGAACGCCCGGCTGGTCAGGGTGAGCTTGTCGAGCTGCGCGTGCGCGGCCTCGATCAGCTTCGGGTGCCGGTGGCCGAAGTTCAGCGCGGAGTAACCGGCCAGGCAGTCCAGGTACCGCCGGCCGTCCACGTCGGTCAGCCAGGCCCCCTCGGCGGAGGAGACCACCACCGGCAGCGGGTGGTAGTTGTGCGCCGTCCAGCGCTCCGCGTCCCGGACCGCGGCCGGAGTCCGCAGCATGTCCTCGATCACTTGCTTGCCCTTCCCTGACGGAGTCGCAACGTGCAGCACTTCGGTCCGCCGCCGGCCTTGCGCAGCTCGGACAGGTCGATCCCGATCGTCTCGTAGCCCCGGTCGCGCAGCTTGGCGGCCAGCTCGGTGGCCTGCGCGGGCAGCACCACGTGCTCACCGTCGCTGACCGCGTTCAGCCCCAGCACCTCGGCGTCGGCCATGGTGGCGTGGATCGCGTCCGGGAAGAGCCGGCGCAGCACCGCCTGGCTGCCGGGCGAGAACGCCTCCGGCAGGTACGCCACGGTCCGCTCGTCGAGCACGGTCAGCGCGGTGTCCAGGTGGTAGAAGCGCGGGTCCACCAGCTGCATGGTGATCACCGGGTAGCCGAAGACCTCCTGCAGCTGCGCGTGCGAGGCGTGCGCGGTGCGGAAGCCGGTGCCGGCCAGCAGGTGGTCGCCGACCAGCAGGACGTCGCCCTCACCCTCGTTGACGTGCTTCGGGTCGTACATCTCGAAGCCGGCGGCCTCGAACCAGGCGCGGTACGCGGGGGCCTCGTCGGCGCGCTGCGGGTCGCGGAACTGCACCGCCATCGCCTTGCCGTCGATCACCGTGCCGCCGTTGGCGGCGAAGACCATGTCCGGCAGGCCGGCGACCGGGTCGACCAGCTCGACCTCGTGGCCCAGGTCCAGGTACGTCTGCCGGAGCTGCTCCCACTGCCGGATCGCCAGGTCGGCGTCGACCGGGGCGGTCGGGTCCATCCACGGGTTGATCGCGTAGTCGACGGCGAAGTACGTCGGCCGGCACATCAGGAAACGCTGCCTGGTGGCGTCCATCGTCATTGTCCTGCTCCCAGCGGTCGGGCGCGCCCGGCCACCGTGGCCCACGGGCTGGCGCCGTTGGTCAACGGTATGCGGCCCGAGGCGACGACATCCACCGTCGGAAGTTGCGTTGGCCGCCGGATCGTTGCGTCTGAGGCTGGCAGTCCGACGATTCATTGCGTCGGGCCGATCATCAGGCCCCGGACGCACTTCGGGGGCGGCGAATCGCCGCCCCCGAAAGAGGATGTGCCCGGCCGGTGAACCACCGGAGCTGGTCGGGCGTGCCGACGCACCGCCGGCGAGCCGGAAAATGCCCGTCAGAACACGCCGGCAAACTGTGAGTCAAGCCACTCGCGGAACCGGCCCACCCAGTCGCCGTCAGTGGTCGGCCAGTCGAACTGGCCGGTCAGCGCCACGATGCCGAGCACCACGGCGGCGAGACCGACCAGGATGCCGATCAGCGCGTCGGTCTTGCCGGCGATGTGCCGGCGGCGGGTGGCCATCAGACCCAGCACGGCGAGGACCGCGCCGACCGCGCCGAGCCCGACGCCGTACCCGGCGAGGGTGCCGGTGAGCACGAAGAGCGCGCCGACCACCGAGACGATCAGGCCGAGCGTGGCCAGCAGGCTGGCCCGGGGCTTCGGGCCTACGGCGACCGGTTCGGCGCGGTCGTCGAGGTCGGCGCGGTCCCGGTCCACCGGCACCGGCCGCTCCACCGACCGGTCGCGGCTCCGGTCCAGGTCGACGGTCCGCTCCCGGGCAGGGTCCGGACTCACCACGGCGCCGGCCCGCGGGGTGTCCGCGCCCACCGGCCGTACGGTGGCGGCCCGCGCGGTCGCCGCCCGTTGCTCCGCGTCCGGGACGCGGTCGCCGTCGGTGGCGGTGCTCCGGGACGTCGCCCGGTCGTCGTCCCGGTCGGCGACCACCGGCCGTCCCGCCGTGCCGTCCACCCGGTCCGGCGACGCGACGTCGTCCCGCTCGTCGACGCGCCCGTCGCCGTTCACGTCCTCGTTCTGCGCCGTTCCGTTGCGGCGCGACTGAATCTTCACTGCACACCTCCTGGTCAAGGGCGTGGAGGCCACGGAAGCGCAGTGGCAGCCACGCGTGACGGACAGGATGTACCCCGTCGCCGAGTCGCCGACACCCATCGACGGATCGCCCGGCCTGCCGGTCGGCCCCGGTGGCGCGGGCACCGGGCGCCGGCCGGCCCCGAGCGACCCGGATCGCGCGGCGGTCGGCCTCCGCGGGCGGGTCGACGCCGGGCTACCGTTGCCGGCGTGCCAGAGGGACACACCATCCACCGCCTGGCGGCCCGGCACGCCGAGCTCTTCGCCGGCGACAAGGTGCACGCCGCCAGCCCGCAGGGCCGCTTCGCCGAGGGCGCCGCCCGGCTCACCGGCACCGTCCTGGACGGCACCGAGGCGTACGGCAAGCACCTGCTGCACCACTACGCCGGCGAGCTGGCCCTACACGTCCACCTCGGGCTGTACGGCAAGGTCGCCGACGGCGCCGGCGAACCGCCGCCGCCCGTCGGCCAGGTGCGGCTGCGGCTGACCAGCGACGGGCACTGGCTCGACCTGCGCGGTCCCACCGCCTGCGAGCTGCTCACCCCGCCCGAGGTGGCGGCGCTGCGCGACCGGCTCGGCCCGGACCCGCTGCGCGCCGACGCCGACCCGGACCGGGCGTACGCCCGGATCTCCCGCAGCCCGACGCCCCTCGCCGCGCTGCTGCTGGACCAGTCGGTGGTCGCCGGCACCGGGTTGATCTTCGTGACCGAGGCGCTGTTCCGGGCCGGGCTGCCGCCCACCCTGCCCGGCCGGGAGCTGACCCCGGCCGGCTGGCGGGAACTCTGGGCCGACCTGGTCGCGCTGATGACCCTCGCCGTCGAGCGGGGCCGGATCGACACCGTGCGCGACGCCCACCTGCCCGAGGCGATGGGCCGCGGCGCCCGCGTCGACCGGCACGGCGGCGAGGTGTACGTGTACCGCCGCCCCGGCGCGCCCTGCCACGTCTGCGGCACCCAGGTCAGCCGGGGCGACCTGGCCGGCCGCAACCTCTACTGGTGCGCCACCTGCCAGGCCGGCTGACGCCGGGCCGGTGCCGCGGGCACACCAGACGCCAACCGATCCGGCCGGCCATCATCGGTGTCGCGGCGAACGTTCGTCGTGGTGTCGCCGGGCCGCGTCCCTCAACTCGTCGGCTGCGTCAACACTGCGGGCGACGGGTTGCGGTCCCGTCCCTGCTCGATGCGGGTGAGGTGCGGCGGCGCCGCCGGCGGTCGCCATGCCGTCCTCCATCTGGAGAACGTCCTCACCGAACTGCACGCGGTGACGATCCGCGACGGCCTGGCCTTCCCGAACTACCGCACTGGCTGGGAAGACGGCCGGCCACTGGACCCCGAGGCGCCCGGATATGCCAAGACCCTGCTGGATCATCTCGCCTGGTGGGCCGCAGCCCTGCGGGCGGCACGCGACGCCGCCCCGTATCCGGCCTGAAGGAGGACTTGTGGGATGCACCGGTCCCCAGCCGTCTCCGGGGCCCGGTCACTCCACGCCGAGCAGCCAGCGGACGACCTCGACCTGGTTCGGGAAGACCTGGCCCTCGGCGACGCTCCAGGCCAGGGTGTGCCCGATCGTCCAGCCGCGGACCCGCTCCCGGTCGAGCCCCAGCTCGGCGCTGAGCCGGTCCAACCGGTGTCGCACCGCCGCGGGAGAGTGGCCCAGCTCGGCGCCGCGCACCATCGGCACCGGGGCGAACTCCCGCTCGCCGACCACCGGCTTCGGGTCGATCACCAGCCATGGCTCCCGGGTGGCCCGCAGCACGTTGCCGGCGTGCAGGTCCTGGTTGACCAGCACCTGCTCACCCTGGTTCGGCGCCAGCTCGTCGAGCAGCCCGAGCGCGGCGTCGAGCAGCCGCCGCTCGTACGGCCGGTTGGCCCGCTCCCAGTGCACCGGCATCCGCTCGGCCCAGCCGGCGGCTTCCTCGGCGAGCGGGGTGAACGGCCGGCCGGCCGGCACCTGGAGCCGGGGGAGCAGCTCCACCACCGCGTCGAGCGCCCGATCGGGCGGGAGCTGGTGGAGCGGGCTGCCGGGCACGCACCGCTCGACCAGCAGCGCCCGGCGCTCGGCGTCGTGGGCCAGCAGCCGGATCGCCCCCCGGCCGGCCCAGTGCGCCAACGCGGTCGCCTCCTGCACGCTGTCCTCGTCCGGGTACTGGAGCTTGAGCACGGCCGGGGTGCCGTCCGGCAGCGTGGCAGGCACGGCCAGCGACGCGAACGCGTACGGGTAGGGCGCACCGACCCGCAGCTCCCAGCGCTCGACGCACTCGGCCAGCCGGTCCGGCAGCGTCGCCAGCCACTCCCGCCCGGCCGGGACCCGCTCGGTCCAACGCAGCCCCTCGGGGATCTCCAGTTCGACGGCCATCCGACCATCCTCGACGCAATCGGGTCCCCGCGTACAACCGATTCCGGCCGGCAGGCCGTCCCGGCCCGCTCGCGGGACCGCGCCGGTCAGCGGAGGCGGCGGATGTCGCCGTACGTCCGGTAGAAGCCGCCGCGGCCGGACTGCCGGACCTCGGTGACCAGGTAGCGCGCGCCCGGCTCGCGGATGCCCTTGGGGAACTGCACCGACCAGTCGCGCCGGTAGCCGGAGGAGAGCACCTGGATGCGCAGCCGGCCGCGGTCCTCGACGCACTGCACCACCACGCCGTCGCGGTCGTCGGTGGTCACCTCGACGGTCGTCCAGGCCGCCGGCTCCGGCAGCCGGGCCGGCGCCTTGACGTCCACCACCTCCGGCACGCTGCCCGCCTCGGCCGCCCGGATCGCCGGCTCGCTGGCGTCGACGCAGGCCAGGTAGCCGCCGGTGGTCACCACGTAGAGCCGCTCCTCGTGGTACTGCATCGAGTACGCCGAGCCGCAGCCGGTGCCGAGCTTCCACAGCCGGTTGCCGGATGCGTCGAAGCAGTAGATGGAGGACTGGCTGTCGCCGGCGAAGACGTACCGGCCGCCCTCCGCGGTGGCGCAGGAGAAGACCGGGGCGTCGCAGCGGTACGCCCGTCCGGTGCGGCCGTCCTTGCGCAGCCGCACCACCTCCCGGGTGCCGGTGCCGGCGAAGACCGCGTCCCGTTCCTGCCAGCCGAAGAGCACCGACCCGGTACGGGTGTGCCACAGCTCCCGTCCGGTCCGCCAGTCGTAGCCGGTCACCCCCTGCGAGTGGCCGTGGTAGAGCGCGTCGGCGTCGCAGCGGACCATCCAGGCGGCCCGGCCGCGCCCCGGCCGCCGCCAGAGGAACTCGTCCTCGTGGTCGATCGCGGCGATCCCGCCGTCGGCGTCGGAGACACCCAGCACCCCGTCGTGGATGTCCAGCCAGTAGATGTCGATCTCGGGGGCGATCGCGTACGCCACCCGGGGCACCTTGCCGGACAGGTCGTACACGTTGCCGTCGTCGCAGCCGGCGTAGATCCAGGCGTCGTCGGCGACGATGCACTTCACCCCGTCGGGGAGCCGGACCTGGTTCAGCACCCGGGCGTCGTGGCTCAGCGTGGTGATGACGCCGTGCTCGTTGCCCACCATGCAACTCTGCCCGTCGATGAAGATGCCGAACGCGGGGGCGCCCGAGTCGTACCGCCAGAGGACCGGGGCGGTGTGGGCGGTGGAGCGGGTGCTGACGATCTGCCGGCGGGACACCGCCCGCTTCTGCCGGACGCCGCGCACCGCCGGGGCGTACCCCTTGCGGATCTTCTCGCCGATCTTCTTCGCGGCGGCGGCGCGGGCGCGCACGTTGTCCGGGAAGGTGCTGGTCTTGACCTGGCCCTGGTCGCCGATCCGGCCGTAGCGCACGGTCAGCGCGGTGTCCGCCACCACGATCTCGTAGAACTTGTGCGCACTACCGTCCACTTCGGACAGTTCGAGGTAGGTCGTCTCCTGCGACATGGGTGCCTCCGAGGGGAATCGGCGCCGGAAACCGGCACTGCGACAGCGCGCACACGCTAACCGCGCCCCCCGACAAAGATCGGGTGCGGAGCGCGGGCGACCTAGCGGCCGGGGCCGGCGAGGGCGTCGACGGCCTTGCGGGCCGCGATCAACACCGGGTCCCAGACCGGCGCGTACGGCGGGGCGTAACCCAGGTCCAGCGCCGTCATGTCGTCCACCGTCATGCCGTTCCAGAGCGCCACGGCCAGCGTGTCGATCCGTTTGGCCGCCTCGGACCAGCCGACGATCTGCGCCCCGAGGAGCCGGCCGCTGGGCCGCTCGGCGATCAGCTTGACGGTCATCGTCCGGGCGCCCGGGTAGTAGCCGGCGCGGTTCGTCGACTCGGCCACCACCGAGACGAACTCGAAGCCCGCCGCGACGGCGTCCCGCTCCCGCAGGCCGGTACGCCCCACCTCCAGGTCGCAGACCTTGGTCACCGCCGTGCCGATCACACCCGGGAAGGTGGCGTACCCGCCGCCGATGTTGATGCCGGCCACCCGGCCCTGCTTGTTGGCATGGGTGCCGAGCGGCACGTGCACCGGCATCCCGCTGACCCGGTGCAGGGTCTCCACGCAGTCCCCGGCCGCCCAGACGCCCGGCACCCCGGGCACCCGCATCCGCCGGTCCGTCCGGACCCCGCCGGTCGGCCCGAGCGGCAGGCCGGCGGCCTCCGCGAGCGCGGTGTTGGGGCGTACGCCGAGGCCGAGCACCACGACGTCGGCCGGCATCGGCCCCTCGGCGGTGACCACGGCGGCGACCCGGCCGTCCCGCTCCTCCAGCCCGGTCACCGCCAGGCCGGTGCGGATCTGGATGCCGATTCCCTTCATGGCGTCGGCGACCAGCTCGGCCATGTCGCCGTCCACGGTGGACATCGGCTGGTCGGCCTGCTCGACCAGGTCGACGGTGAGTCCCCGCTGGATCAGCGACTCGGCCATCTCGACGCCGATGTAGCCGCCGCCGATCACCACCGCCCGGCGGGGCCGGGGCTCGCTCTCCAGCCAGTCGCGCAGCGCCGCGCCGTCGTCGAGGGTCTGCATCCCGAAGACTCCCTGCGTCCCCGTGCGCGCCCAGGCCGGCTTCACCGGCACCGCGCCGGCCGCGTACACCAGGGTGTCGAAGCCCTCGCGGACCTCGCCGCCGCCGTCGAGGTCCCGGGCGACCACCTCGCGCCGTTCCAGGTCGATGCCGGTCACCTCGTGCCGGAGCCGGACGTGGATGTCGAACTGCTCCCGGAAGGTGGCCGGGTCGCGGGCGATGAGCTGGTCCCGCTCGGGCACCAGCCCGCTGATCCAGTAGGGGATGCCACAGGCCGAGTAGGAGGTGAAGTGGCCCCGCTCGAAGGCGACGATCGACAGGTCGTCGCGGTCGCGGCGACGCCGGGCCTGGGACGCGGCGGCCATCCCGGCCGCGTCCCCGCCGACGACGATCAGCCGTTCCGCCACGAGGACCATCCTGTCACGCGGACCTCCCGCGCGGGGCCGCCCCGCGCGGTCCGGCCCGGGCCGCGCCGGTCAGCCACGGGTCTGCCGGGCCACGTCCTCGACCACGTCGACCAGCCGGCCGGTACGGGCGAAGACGGCGCGCTGCCGGGCGGCTCCGCTGCCGTGCCGACGCAGCCCGCCCAGCAGGTCGGTCACCTGGTCGAGGTCGCCGTGCCGGTCCAGCTCGGGACGCACCCGGTCGACCAGCCTGTCCAGCAACTCCCAGGTCGGCCGCAGCTCGCCGTCGGTGAGGTCGACGCCCTCGCCCTCCAGCCCGTCGTGGGCGGCCCGCCAGTGCGCGGCGACCAGCAGGTGGTGGTCGGTCCGGACGGCCGGCCGGCCCTCGGCGATGTCCGTCATCGCGGTCGCCACCAGGGCCCGCACCAGGGCGGCGACCAGCACCGCGTCGTCCACCGACGGGCAGACGTCACCGATCCGGATCTCCACCGTCGGGTACTTCGCCGACAGCCGGGCGTACCAGTAGAGCATCCCCTCGTCGAGCATCACCCCGCTGGCGATGAGCTGCCGGATCAGCCGTTGGTAGTGCTCGTGGGACTCCAGGAAGGGGGTGGGCGACACCGACGGCCAGTGTTCCCACTCCACCGACCGCCAGCTCGCGTAGCCGGTGTCCTCGCCCTTGGCGAACGGGGAGTTGGCGGTCACCGCGTGCAGGATCGGCAGCCAGGCGCGGACGTGGTTGAGCACCTGCACGCCGGTGTCCGGATCCGGGATGCCGACGTGCACGTGCATGCCGTTGTTGCCGGGGCCGGGTACGAGCAGCCGGAACCGCTCGATCATCTGGTCGAAGCGGGGCTTGTCGACGACCGGCGGCACCGGGCCGTCCACCGGGCCGGTGCCGATGGCGAGCACCCGTACGCCGGCCCGCTCGGCGGCGTCGGCCAGCGCGGCGCGCAGCACCCCCAGCGAATGCCGGATGGACGAGAGTTCCAGCCCGGGCGGGCTGCCGATCTCGATCTGGCTGGTCTGGAACTCCCGCTCGACCTGGCCGCGCAGCTCGGCCGGCACCTGTTCCATGACCAGGTCGACGGCCGGTACGGCGGCGCCGGTGTGCGGGTCGACGAGCAGGAACTCCTCCTCGACGCCGACGGTGAACAGGTCGGTGCCGCCCGCGGCGGTGTTCCGTTCCCGCTCCGCCACTGACCCGCTCATCGCCCTCACCGTCCGTTCCGTGCCGGCCGCGACGCCGTGCCGCGTCGTCGACGGGCCATTACCCACCGTGTCGGCGCGCGGAAACGCGGCCCGGCGTGTCGGTCGCGACGCGGTCCTTCCGCACCGGGCGCACCGGCAGGCGTGGCTACGATGAGGCCGGTCGACGCCGGGCGTCACCGGCACGAGGGAGGCCACGTTGACCCCGAGCACCGCGTCGC
Organism: Micromonospora inositola; assembly: GCF_900090285.1. Classification (NCBI taxonomy): domain Bacteria; kingdom Bacillati; phylum Actinomycetota; class Actinomycetes; order Micromonosporales; family Micromonosporaceae; genus Micromonospora; species Micromonospora inositola. The sequence goes on from NZ_LT607754.1 coordinate 2,982,668, forward strand.
GGACGGTGACCGACGCCCGGCGCGCCGACCGGGACTGGCGCCGCCAGGTGCCCCGGGCCTTCGCCACGCTGCTCTGGGTGATCGCGGTGGTCTGCGCCCTGGCCGCGCTGAGCAGCGCCGTCCGCTCCGACATCCAGCCGGTCCGCACCGCGATCGACGCCCTGCTGCTGCCCGCGCCGGCGAACCTGGCGTACGCGGTCTTCCTCGGCACCCTCGCCTCGGCGGTGCTGCGCCGCAAGCGGCTGGCGTACTGGGTGCTGGTCGTCTACTTCACCCTCAGCCTGGCCGTCGGTGTGCTGGCCGGCGTGCTGCTGCTGGTGGTCGGCAGCAACGAGCTCACCGACGACGCCGGGGACCGGCTGTTCAACTCGCTGGAGACGGTCGGGGTGTGGGTCGGCATCGCCTTCGCCGGCGGGGCGTTGGCCCTGCTGCTGGCCGCCCGCCGCGAGTTCTACGCCCGGGTGCGCAGCGGCAGCACCCGGCGGGCCCTGGGGGTCTTCCTCGGGCTGGCGGCGGTCTCGGTCGGGCTCGGCTACCTGCTGCTCCTCGTCGAGCCGGGCAGCCTGCGGACCTGGGTGGACCGGCTCGGCTACGCCATCGAGAAGGTGTTCGGCGGCGCGATCACCCTGGACGTCACCCGGCAGGGGCACGCGCCCGGCTGGGTGAACCTGCTGCTCGGTGGCTTCGGCGCGCTCGCCTTCGTCGCCGGCCTGTTCACCCTGCTCCGGTCGCAGCGGGCCGCCGCCGTGCTGCACGCCGACGAGGAGGAGCGGATCCGGGAACTGCTCGCCCGGCACGGCGGGCGGGACTCGCTCGGCTACTTCGCCACCCGCCGGGACAAGGCGGCGATCTTCTCGGCCAGCGGCAAGGCGGCGATCACCTACCGGGTGGTCAACGGGGTCAGCCTGGCCAGCGGGGACCCGGTGGGGGATCCGGAGGCGTGGGGGCCGGCCATCGAGGCGTGGCTCGACCAGGCCCGCGCGTACGCCTGGACCCCGGCGGTGATGGGCACCAGCGAGGCGGGCGCCAAGGCGTACCACCGGCACGGGCTGAAGGTGCTGCACCTGGGGGACGAGGCGATCCTGCTGGCCCGCGAGTTCGACCTGGACGGGCGGGACATGCGCCCGGTCCGCCAGGCCGTGCACCGGGTGGAGCGGGCCGGCTACACGGCCCGGGTGCGCCGGCACGCGGAGATCCCGCCGGCGGAGCTGTCCGGGCTGGCCAGGCTGGCCACCGCCTGGCGGGACACCGAACACGAGCGAGGCTTCTCGATGGCGCTGGGCCGGCTCGGCGACCCGGCCGACGGCGACTGCGTGCTGGTCGAGGCGCGGGATGCGGCCGGCCGGGTGCGGGCGCTGCTGTCGCTGAGCCCGTGGGGCACCGACGGGCTCTCGCTGGACCTGATGCGCCGGGACCGGTCCGCCGAGAACGGAGTCACGGAGTTCCTGGTCGCGGCGCTGATGGGCGCGGCGCCCCGGCTCGGCGTCGAGCGGGTGTCGCTGAACTTCGCGGTGTTCCGGTCGGTCTTCGAGCAGGGCGCCCGGATCGGCGCCGGCCCGGTCATCCGGCTCTGGCGGCACACCCTGCTCTTCTTCTCGCGCTGGTGGCAGCTGGAGTCGCTGTACCTCTCCAACGCCAAATACCAGCCGCACTGGACGCCGCGCTACCTCTGCTTCGCCGAGCGCCGGGAGTTGGCCCGGGTGGGTCTCGCGGCGGCAGTCGCCGAGGGCTTCGTCGCCCTGCCGGGCGGGCGGCCCACCCCGCTGCGCGGGGTGCCGCCGACCGGCGGCGGGGTGGGCTACGTGCCGCCGGCCGCCGCGACGGTCCGGGCCGTGCCGTCGGAGCCGGCCGCGGTGCACCTTCCGGAGCAGATCCGGGTACGCCTGGCGAAGCTGGACCGGCTGCGCGCCGAGGGCGTCGACCCGTACCCGGTGGGCTTCCCGCGTACCGACGGCTGCGCGGCGGTGCGGGCGCGGCACGCCGGGCTGGCGCCGGACACCGGCGCCGGGGAGACCGTCGCGGTGGCGGGCCGGGTGATGCTGGTCCGGGACCACGGGCACCTCTGCTTCGCGACGATCCGGGACGGCAGCGGCGATCTGCAACTGATGCTGGAGCAGGACCTGGACCGCTGGCGGGCCACCGTCGACATCGGCGACCACGTGGGCGCCACCGGCGAGGTGTACGCGACCCGGCACGGCGAGGTGTCGGTGCGGGTGGCCGACTGGACGTTGACCGCCAAGTGCCTGCGCCCGCTGCCGGACAAGCACCACGGGCTGGCCGACCCGGAGGCCCGGGTCCGGCAGCGCTACCTCGACCTCGCCATCAACCCGGCGGCGCGGGACCTGCTGCGGGCCCGCGGCGCCGCCCTGCACAGCCTCCGGCAGTCGCTGGCCGACCGGGACTTCCTCGAGGTGGAGACGCCGATCCTGCAGCGGGTGCACGGCGGCGCGAACGCCCGCCCGTTCCTCACCCACAGCAACGCGTACGACCTGCGGCTGAGCCTGCGGATCGCCCCCGAGCTGTACCTGAAGCGGCTGGCCGTGGGCGGGGTGGAGCGGGTGTACGAGCTGGGCCGGGCGTTCCGCAACGAGGGCGTCGACCACAGCCACAACCCGGAGTTCACGGTGCTGGAGGCGTACCAGGCGTACGCCGACTACCACGTGATGCGCGGGCTGGCCCGGCAGCTGATCGTGGCCGCGGCGGTCGCGGTCAACGGGTCACCGGTGGTGCGCCGCCCCGGCCCGGGCGAGACCGTGGACATCGGCGGCGAGTGGCCGGTGCGTACGGTCAACGAGGCGGTCTCCACGGCGCTCGGCGAGGAGGTCACCGCCGACACCGACGTGGCCGCGCTGCGCAAGTTCTGCGACGCCGCCGGGGTCCCGTACGACCCGCGCTGGGAGCGCGGCGCGGTGCTGCTGGAGCTGTACGAGCGGCTGGTCGAGGCGCGGACCGGGGCGCCGACGTTCTACCTGGACTTCCCGACCGACGTCTCGCCGCTGACCCGGCAGCACCGGGACGACCCGCGGCTGGCGGAGCGGTGGGACCTGGTGGCGTTCGGGATAGAGCTGGGCACCGCGTACTCGGAGCTGGTCGACCCGACCGAGCAGCGGCGCCGGCTCACCGAGCAGTCGCTGAAGGCGGCCGGCGGCGATCCGGAGGCGATGGAGCTGGACGAGGACTTCCTCACCGCGCTGGAGTACGCCATGCCGCCCACCGGGGGTCTGGGCCTGGGCGTCGACCGGCTGGTGATGCTGCTGACCGGCCGGTCGATCCGGGAGACGCTGCCCTTCCCGCTGGTCCGCGAGTCCTCGTGAGCCGGGTCGGCCCGGCCCGGGCGCTGCCGGGGCTGGCGCTCGGGCTGGCCGGGGTCATCTACGCCTCGTGGCTGATCGGGCCGCTGCTGAACCCGGCGTTCGGCCTCCTCGACGGGTACGCCAGCGAGCTGGCCGCCCGCGACCAGCCGTACCACCTGGTGTTCGGCCTGGGTGACCTGGTCGTCGGCGCGCTGGCGTCGGCGACCGGGGTGGCGCTGGCCCGGCAGGCCCGGGGCTGGCCGCGGTGGGCCTGGTGGGGGCTGGTCGCCTTCGGCGTGGCCACCGCCCTGGACGGCACGGTGAGTTCGATGGACTGCGCCCCGACCGCGGACGGGCGCTGCGCCCGGCTGGCGGAGCTGGGTGAGCTGTCCTGGCGGCACCAGGGGCACTCGGTCAGCTCGTCGGTGGCGATCGCCGGCGGGATCGCCTCGCTGCTCGCGCTGCTGATGGCCCGGCGCGGCCGCGGCGCGTCGCTCCGCTGGGGGCTCGCGGTGGCGGCGGTGCTGCTGGTCGGCACGGCGGCGACCCTGGTCGAAGTGGCCCATCCGGACCTGGCGCTGGGCGCCTGGCAGCGGGTCCAACTGCTCGGCCTGTCCGGCTGGCTGGTCTACGCGGGAGTCGTCGCGACCCGCCCCGACCCGTGACGCGCGTCCCGGCCGGGCGAGCTGAATGGTCGACGCCGGGTCGCCGACCGGGCGGGTCCCGTCCCCGGACGCCCCCATACCGCCGACCCTGAGTGGATCCGGCGTCGGGCGTGACACCGGGTCCTAGGCTGGTCGGCGTGCCAGGGTTGCTGATGGCGGTGGCGGGGACGTGGGCGTAAGCCCTCGCCCAGCTCACCGTGCTGGCGGACCGGCCGGTCGGGCTGCTCGCCGGGGCGGCGGTCGCCGCCGCGTTGCTGCTGGCCACGCTGCTTGCCCTCCGGTCGCGGGCCCTGCCGGGCGCGCCCCGGTCCGGCCGGCTCGCCACCGCGCTGCGGGCCCGGGCCCGCGGTCGTCGGGTCCCCCGGCAGGTCGACCCGGCCGCGGCCGGTCGGCCGCGGCCGCGCGCCCCCGGCCTGCGCCCCTCGGCCGCGTAGCGCTGCGCCGCCGCGCGGCCGGTTCCGTCGTCATCCGTCCCGCCGGGACGTGTCGGCCCCGCCGGGACCTCCGGAATCGGACCGAGGGGTTCAATTGCTCGCCTTCGCACCACTGCACGCCGCGGCGTCCGCCGCCGCTACCGTCGTCACCTGGCTCGCCGGCACGCTCGAACCGCTGACCGGCGGCGCGGCCACGGCCGCCGCGATCGTCCTGTTCACCATCGGGGTCCGCCTGCTTATCTCGCCGCTCACCCTGGCGCAGGTCCGCGGGGAGCGGCGCCGTGCGGCGCTCGCCCCCGAGGTCCGCGACCTCCAGCGCCGGTACGCCGACGATCCCGCCAGGCTGCAGAGCGAGTTGTTCGCGCTGTACCGGCGGGCCGGCGCCAGCCCGGTCGCCGGCTGCCTCCCGGCGCTGCTCCAGGCGCCGTTCTTCCTGGTCATGTACCGCCTCTTCGCCACCGGCGACGCCAGCCCCGGCCTGCTGGACGAGCGGCTGGCCGGGGTGCCGCTGGGCTGGCACCTCGGCGACGGGCTCACCGGACCGGTGGTCGCGGTCTTCGGGGTGCTGCTGGTGGCGCTGCTCGTGCTGGCCTGGTACTCCTCGCGGCGAGCCCGTCGGGCGGCCGCGGCCACCGGCACCGTCGCCGGTACGCCCACCGAGGGTCCGGGCGCGGCGACGCTGGGCCGGCTGCTGCCGCTGCTTCCGTACACCACGGTGCTGGTGGCGTTGGTGGTGCCGCTGGCGGCGGTGCTCTACCTGGTCGTCACGACCGGGTGGACCGCGCTGGAGCAGGTGGTGCTGCGCCGGCCGCAGCGGGCAGACATCGACGGACGTTGACAACTGCCCGGCGGGCGCGTAGAAAACGCGTCAGAGAGCGCTCTCTGAATCCCGTCCCCGCAGAGAGGCACCCCGATGAGTCCTGTCCCGGCGGCGTCCGCCGCCCCGTCCACCCTGCGCCGATCACGCCGCCGACTGTCGCTGGCCGCGGCCGTGCTCGCCACCGCCACCGCACTGGCCGCCGTCTCGATGACCGCCCACGCCGCCGTACCGCCGCCCGCGGCCGGCTGGAGTCTGGTCTGGAGCGACGACTTCACCGGCGCGGCCGGCGCCCTGCCGTCCTCCGCCAACTGGATCATCGACACCGGCACCAGCTACCCGGGCGGCCCGGCCAACTGGGGCACCGGCGAGATCCAGACCTACACCACCAGCACCGCCAACCTCAGCCAGGACGGCGGCGGCAACCTGCGGATCACTCCGCTGCGGGACGCCGCCGGCCGGTGGACGTCGGCCCGGATCGAGACGGTCCGCACCGACTTCAAGCCGCCGGCCGGGGGCGTGCTCGCCTTGGAGGGGCGGATCCAGATGCCGAACGTCACCGGTGCCCAGGCGGCCGGCTACTGGCCCGCCTTCTGGGCGCTCGGCTCGCCGTACCGGGGCAACTATCAGAACTGGCCCGGCATCGGCGAGCTGGACGTGATGGAGAACGTCAACGGGTTGAACCAGGTCTGGGGCACGTTGCACTGCGGTGTCGCCCCGGGCGGCCCGTGCAACGAGTTCAACGGCCTGGGCAACATCCGGGCCTGCCCGGGCAGCAGCTGCCAGTCCGCGTTCCACACCTACCGCTTCGAGTGGGACGCCTCGGTCAGCCCCCAGCAGCTCCGCTGGTACGTCGACGGCCAGCTCTTCCACACGGTGAGCCAGACCCAGGTCGGCGAGCCGTACTGGGGGCAGATGACCAACCACGCCGGCTATTTCCTGCTGCTCAACGTCGCCGTGGGCGGTTCCTTCCCGAACGGCGTCGCCGGCACGGGTACGCCGACCGCCGCGACGGTTCCCGGCCGGCCGATGCTGGTCGACTACGTGGCGGTCTACCGCCGGGGCGGCACCGGCCCGTCGCCGAGCCCGACCACGCCGCCGCCCGGCGGGACGGTGAACCCGTACGCCACCATCCAGGCGGAGACGTTCAGCGGCCAGAACGGGGTGGTCGTCGAGGCGTGTGCCGAGGGCGGGCAGAACCTCGGCTACCTGCGCAACGGCGACTGGGCCCGGTACGACAACGTGGACTTCGGGGCCAGCCCGCCGCGTGACTTCCTGGCCCGGGTGGCCTCCGGCGCGCCGGGCGGGGTGAGCGGCCTGGTGGAGGTCCGGCTGGACAGCCCGACCGCCGCGCCGATCGGCAGCTTCGCCGTCGGCAACACCGGCGGCTGGCAGAGCTGGACCTCGGTGCCGGGCAACGTCTCGGCGGTGACCGGGCGGCACAGCGTCTACCTCACCTTCACCAGCGGCCAGCCGGCCGACTTCGTCAACGTCAACTGGTTCACCTTCCGCCGCTGAGGCGTCGGCCGGGGTCCCCTCCCGCTTCCGGGTCCGGGAGGGGGCCCCTTTCCCACACCCTCTGGACAGAAACAGTTAACAGTCTTAATAATAGCGCTGACGTTGACGTCCATGGATTCCCGTTCGGGTGTGGAGGGTCGCATGAAACGGTCCAGATCCCTTGTCGTGTCGCTGATGGCCGTGCTGACGGCGACCCTCGGCGCGGCGGCGGTGGCGCTGCCCGCGTACGCCGCCGGCCCGACCGCCAGCTTCGTGCCCTGACGGCGTCGGCCCGCCGCGACCCGGCGGGCCGCCCCTGCACCGTCGGCCCACCCCACCGGCCGAACCGGCACCCCCCACCACATCAGGTCCCGGGAGGACACCGTGAAACTCCACCCCACCCGCGTGGCGACGTTCGCCGCCGCGGTCGCCGCCGCCCTGGTCGCGGCCACCGTCGTGGCCGCGCCACCGGCCTCCGCCGCCACCGCCGCCTTCGTCCGCACCTCCAGCTGGGGCAGCGGGTACGAGGCCAAGTTCACCGTCACCAACAACAGTTCGGCGAGCATCTCCTCGTGGAACGTCCAGTTCGACCTGCCCGCCGGCAGCGCCGTCGGCTCGTTCTGGGACGCCCTGCTCACCACCTCCGGCCAGCACGTCACCGCGGTCAACCAGTCCTGGAACGGCGCCCTCGCCCCGGGCGCCAGCACCACCTTCGGCTTCATCGTCAGCGGCACCGGCGACCCGACGAACTGCACGGTCAACGGCGGCTCCTGCACCGGTGGGGGAGGGGGCAACCCGTCCGCGCCGGCCACCCCGGGCGGCCTGCGGGTCACCGGCACCACCAACTCCTCGGTCTCGCTGGCCTGGAACGCGGTCTCCGGCACGGTCTCCGGCTACCGGGTGTACGAGGGCAGCACCGTGCGGGCCACCGTCACCGGCACGTCGGCCACCGCGTCCGGCCTGGCCGCCTGCACGGCGCACAGCTACACGGTGGCCGCGTACAACGCCAGCGGCGAGTCGGCGAAGTCGGCGGCGGTGTCGGCCAGCACCACCGGCTGCACCGGCGGCGGAAGCGGCCCGATGGCCGCCGCGCCCTACCTCTACCCGGGCTGGGGCGACCCGCCCGCGCCGTCGACCGTGATGAGCGCGACCGGGATCAAGTGGTTCACCATCGCGTTCGTCCTCTCCGGCGGCGGCTGCGCCCCGGCCTGGGACGGCAGCGGCCCGCTCACCGGCGGCGCGCACGCCAGCACCATCGCCGCGATCCGGGCGGCCGGCGGCGACGTGATCCCGTCCTTCGGCGGGTGGAGCGGCAACAAGCTGGGCCCGAACTGCTCCTCCGCGAGCGCCCTCGCGGGGGCGTACCAGCAGGTGATCAACGCGTACGGGCTGAAGGCCATCGACATCGACATCGAGAACAGCGACGAGTTCGAGAACGAGGTGGTGCAGGACCGGATCCTCGGCGCGTTGAAGATCGTCAAGCAGAACAACCCGGGGATCAAGACGATCGTCACCTTCGGCACGTCGACCACCGGCCCGTCCTGGTGGGGCACCCGGCTGATCAACCAGGCCGCCGCGCTCGGTGCCAACATCGACACCTTCACCATCATGCCGTTCGACTTCGGCGGCGGGGCGAACATGTACCAGAACACGGTGAACGCCGCCGAGGGGCTGAAGAACGCGCTGAAGACGGCGTTCGGCTGGTCCGACGCCACCGCGTACGCGCACATGGGCATCTCCGGCATGAACGGCCTCTCCGACCAGCAGGAGCTGACCTCCCCGGCCACCTGGACGCAGATCCGCGACTGGGCCAGGGCCCGGGGACTGTCCCGGTTCACCTTCTGGTCGGTCAACCGCGACCGGCCCTGCCCGGGCGGGGGCGTGGTCTCCAACTGCTCCGGCATCGCCCAGAACACCTGGGAGTTCACCTCGATCACCGCGCAGTACTGATCAGCGCGGTCACCGCGCAGTACTGATCAGCGCGGTCACCGCTCAGTACTGAACGCGTCGTCGCGGTCAGCGGCCGGCGGTCACCGACTGCCGGTCGCGCCGCGCGCGGCGCTTCCGGAGCTTCTTCGTCGACCAGCTGACGATCATGACGCCGAAGACCGCGAAGATGGCGTAGTTGAACCAGCTGCTGTAGCGGTCCACCTGCTGCCAGCGGGAGCCGAGGGCGAAGCCGAGCCCGACGAGCAGCGCGTTCCACACCCCGCTGCCGAGCGTGGTGAGCAGGACGAACTGGCCCAGCGGCATCCGGTTGGCCCCGGCCGGCACCGAGACCAGGCTGCGGACCACCGGCACCACCCGGCCGATCAGCACCGCCCACTTCCCGTGCCGCTCGAACCAGCGGTCGGCCCGCTCCAGGTCCTCCCGGTCGACCAGGGGGATGTGGTCCAGCCAGCGCTTCAGCCGCTCCTCGCCGAGCGCGGCGCCGAGCCAGTAGAGCACCAGCGCGCCGAGCAGCGAGCCGGCCGTGGCGGCAAGCACGATCAGCACCACGTTGAACCGGCCCTCGGCCGAGAGGTAGCCGGCCATCGCCAGCACGATCTCGCTCGGGATCGGCGGGATGATGCTCTCCAGCGCCACCAGGAAGGCCACGCCCAGCGCGCCGAGCGAGTCGATGACGGTCGCAACCCACCCGGTCAGCCCGCTGAACTGGTTCGGGTCGACGTTCTGGGCGAGAGCCATGGGCGTCCTTCCGGCCGGGGATCGAACAGTGGTACCCCGACCGTCACCGGTCACACCTGCCGGTGACCCACTCCACTGATCACCCGATCTGTCCTCCGGGTGCGGTCCGGGGAGACCGGCCCGGGTTTGCCGGGACGGCCGATCGGAGAAGTTAACCGGGCATGGGTGACAGGTGGTACCAGGAGGCGGTCGTCTACTGCCTCGACATCGACACGTACGCGGACTCCGACGGCGACGGGGTGGGTGACATCCGCGGCCTCATCGGCCGGCTGGACTACCTCGCCCGCCTCGGCGTGACCTGCCTCTGGCTGCACCCGATCCACCCGTCCCCGAACAAGGACGACGGGTACGACACCACCGACTTCTACAACGTCGACCCGCGGTTCGGCACCCTCGGCGACTTCGCCGAGCTGCTGCACGAGGCCCAGAACCGGGGCATCCGCGTGATCATCGACCTGGTGGTCAACCACACCTCGGACGAGCACCCGTGGTACCAGTCGGCCCGCTCCTCCCCGGACTCGCCGTACCGGGACTGGTACGTCTGGTCGGAGGAGGCACCGCCGGACCGGCACCAGGGCATGGTCTTCCCCGGCGAGCAGAACGAGACGTGGAGCTACGACCGGACCGCCAAGGCCTGGTACTACCACCGGTTCTACAAGTTCCAGCCCGACCTCAACATGGCCAACCCGAAGGTCCGCGCCGAGGTCAAGAAGATCATGGCGTTCTGGCTCCAGCTCGGCGTCGCCGGCTTCCGGATGGACGCGGTGCCGTTCATCATCGAGCTGACCGAGCCGGGCAACGCGGACTCCCCGAAGGACATGGAGTTCCTCACCGAGCTGCGCCAGCACGTCCAGTGGCGCCGGAGCGACGCCATCCTGCTCGCCGAGGCCAACGTCGAGCCCGACCAGCTTCCGGTCTACTTCGGCGACAGCGGCGGCTCGGCCAACCGGCTGCACATGCTCTTCGACTTCATGCTCAACGGGCGGCTGATGCTCGCCCTGGCCCGGCAGGACCCGGAGTCGGTGATCGAGGCGCTGCGGGACACCCCGAAGCTGCCCGAGGGCGGGCAGTGGGCCACCTTCCTGCGCAACCACGACGAGATCGACCTGTCCCGGTTGACCACCGAGCAGCGCAACCAGGTGTACGAGCAGTTCGGCCCGGACGAGGACATGCGCCTCTACGGCCGGGGCATCCGTCGCCGGCTCGCCCCGATGCTCGGCAACGACCGGCGGCGCCTCGAGCTGGCGTACGCGCTGCAGTTCTCGCTGCGCGGCACGCCGGTGCTGCGCTACGGCGAGGAGATCGGCATGGGCGAGGACCTGTCGCTGCCCGGCCGGGAGGCGATCCGTACCCCGATGCAGTGGTCGTACAAGGAGAATGCCGGCTTCTCCACGGCGGAGCCGGAGAAGCTGGTCCGCCCGGTGGTCGACAAGGGCGACTTCGGCTACCAGCAGGTCAACGTGACCGCGCAGCGCAGCGACCCGCGCTCGCTGCTGGCCTGGTTCGAGCGGATGATCCGTACGCTGCGGGAGGCCCCGGAGGTCGGCTCCGGCTCGACCACCCACATCGACGTGCCGATGCCGCCCGGGGTGCTCGCGCACCGCGCCGACGGCCCGACCGGGACGATGGTCTTCCTGCACAACCTGGGGACCGAGGACGCCGAGGTGGACCTGAGCAGCCTCGCGCCCGAGGCGGACCAGCCGATCGACGTGCTCTCCGACCGCGGCTACGGCGAGGTGGGCAAGCTGGAGCGGCTGAAGGTGTCCGGCTACGGCTACCGCTGGATCCGGCTCTGCCGGGGGCAGGCCGTCTGAGGTCGGACGCGAAGCGGGTTAAGCTCCTTCGATCGAGCCACAAGTTACCGGGAGGTAATCATGTCGGAGGAGCCCCGAGTCGCCATCGTGACGGGAGCCGCGCGCGGCATCGGCGCGGCCACCGCCCGCCGGCTGGCCGCCGACGGCATGGCCGTCGCCGTCGTCGACATCGAGGAGTCGACCATTAAGGAGACGGTCGACGCGATCGTCGCTGCGGGCGGCCGGGCGCTCGGCGTGGGCGCCGACGTGTCGGACCGGGCCCAGGTGGAGGCGGCCGTCGAGCGGGTCGCCGCGGAGCTGGGCGCGCCGACCGTGCTGGTCAACAACGCCGGCGTGCTCCGCGACAACCTGCTGTTCAAGATGAGCGACGCGGACTGGGACACGGTCATGGGCGTGCACCTGCGCGGCGCGTTCCTGTTCAGCCAGGCCGCTCAGAAGCACATGGTCGAGCGGAAGTGGGGCCGGATCGTCAACCTCTCCAGCACCTCGGCGCTGGGCAACCGGGGCCAGGCGAACTACTCGGCCGCCAAGGCCGGCCTGCAGGGCTTCACCAAGACCCTCGCCGTCGAGCTGGGCCCGTTCGGGGTCACCGTGAACGCGGTCGCGCCGGGCTTCATCGTCACCGACATGACCGCCGCCACCGCCGCCCGGATGAAGGTCGACTTCGAGGCGCTGCAGCAGCATGCGGCCGCCGAGATCCCGGTCCGCCGGCCCGGCCGGCCGGAGGACGTCGCGCACACCATCTCGTTCCTGACCAGCGAAGGCGCGTCCTTCGTCTCCGGCCAGATCATCTACGTGGCCGGCGGCCCCAAGGACTGACCTGGGCGGGACCCCGGCGGGTGGTGACCCGCCGGGGTTCAGCGGAGGTCGTTGCGGGTGCGCCAGAGCCAGAAGAGGCCGAGGATCGGCAGGACCAGCGGGATGTAGCCGTAGCCGCTGCCGAACCCGGACCAGACCGTCTCGTCGGGGAAGAGCGCCCGGTCGGCCAGGCTGAGGATGCCCACCGCGACGACCCCGACCAGCTCCACCGAGCAGCAGGCCAGCGCGACCCGGCGGCCGGCGTGCCCGGCCCGGGCCAGCCCGACCGCGGCCACGATGTAGATCAGCGCGGCCACCGCGGAGAGCAGGTACGCCACCGGCGCCTCGTCGAACTTGGTGGCGATCTGCAGCCCGGCGCGGGAGGTCGCGGCGATGGCGAACAGGATGTAGACGGCGATCAGCAGCCGTCCCGGTCCCTTGTTGGTGGCTCGTTCCGGCGCCGGTGTCTGGCCGCCGGCCCCGTCCGGGCGCACCTCGACCGGCTCAACCACCGAGCACCTCCCACGTCTGTCCGAGCCGGACCACCACGACCGGCGTCACCAGGCAGATCGCGCAGACGATCGCCGAGCCCCAGCGGGTCGGCTCCATCCGCGCCAGCACCCAGGCCAGCGGGGGCAGGCAGACCACCGTCACCAGGTAGCCGAAGAACGCGCCGGGCTCGCCCGGCCGTTCCCCGCCGCCGAGCGCGACCAGCGCCACCACGGCCAGCGCCAGCAGCGCGACCTCCAGCACGGCCAGGCCCACGAACTGCACCCGGTCCGGCGGCCGGTGGCGCACCGCGGCCACCAGCGCCCAGACCGCTAGTACGAGCGACAGCACGATCGTCGCCGTCGCGAGGAGCCCGTCCACCGGCGAGCCGGCCGTGGCCGCGCTGGTCATCGACGGCATCCCGTCGGAGTCCCGTTCACCGGCACAGCCTACTAACCCGCGTAGTACTGCCCACCGACCGGCTCTCCGTCGGGTCGCATGCGTGCCGCACACCGGACCGACTAGCGTGGATCACGGCCACGGAGTCGCCGTGGTGGACGACGGAAGCGGGAGTACCTCGTGCTGCGGTTCGGCTTGTTCGGCACCGGTCACTGGGCGGCGGAGACGCACGCCGCGGCCATCGACGCGCACCCCCGCGCCGAGCTCGCCGGAGTCTGGGGTCGGGACCGGGACAAGGCCGCCACGCTGGCCGGCCGGCACGGCGTACCGGTCTTCGAGGACGTCGACGCGCTGCTCGAGGCGTGCGACGCGATCGCCGTGGCGCTGCCGCCGGACGTGCAGGCCGACATCGCCGTCCGGGCCGCCTCCGCCGGCCGGCACCTGCTGCTGGACAAGCCGCTGGCGCTCAGCCTCGCCGACGCGGACCGGGTGGTCGCCGCGGCCGAGGCGTCCGGGGTGGCCTCGGTGGTCTTCTTCACCCAGCGGTACCACCCGAACGTCACCGGCTTCCTCGCCTCCACCGCCGCGGCGGGCGGCTGGCAGCACGCCCGGGCCACCATGTTCGCCTCCATCTACCAGCCCGGGAATCCGTACGGGAACTCGCAGTGGCGGCTGGACCGGGGCGCGCTCTGGGACATCGGCCCGCACGCGCTCTCCCTCATCCTGCCGGTGCTCGGCCGGGTCAGCCGGGTGGCCGCGATGGACGGCCCGAGCGGGCTGGTGCACCTGCTGCTCACCCACGACGGTGGGGCGACCAGCACGCTGTCGCTGACCCTGGACGCCCCGCCGGAGGCGGTGACCCGCGACTTCGTCTTCTTCGGCGAGAACGGCACGGAGACCGTGCCGCCCGGCGACGGCAGCGTGCTTTCCGCGTTCGGCACGGCGATCGACCAGTTGCTGGAGGAGATCGACGCGGGCACCCGGGACCACCGCTGCGACGTCCGCTTCGGCCGCGAGGTGGTCGCGGTGCTGGAGGCCGCCGAGACGGCCCGCGCCGAGGGGCGCACGGTCGAACTCTGACCCGCCGCGCCGATCGCCTCGTGCCGCCCCCGGCGCTGGCCGTTCGCGTGCGACCCCGGCAGGCCGGGGCCGGCGTGACCTGAGCTCCGGCTCACCACCGACACCCTGGTCTGTGAGGTCCGGGGGCTGGCCGGCCGGCTCAGGGGAGGGTGTTCAGCGCTTCGCCGAGCTCGGCGGCGGAGTCGAACTGCTCCGCGGGCAGCGCTCTCAGCATCTGCAACGTCTCGGTGCTGGCCCCGTTCTCCTGGCCCCAGCGGACCAGGTCCTCGCGGGAGACCGGGTAGTCGAGCCCGGCCAGGTACTCCTGCAACTGCACCCCGGTGACGGTCATGCCGGCCGGCTACCCGCTCCGCCCGCCGCCATGCCGCCGACGCCGTGCCCGCCGCGCGGGACCGGGGTGCCGGTTTGCCCGCGCGGGACCCGGGTAGCCGCGGGCATGCTGGTACAGCGGCTCGGCGCGCCGAGCGACTTCGACCCGTTGCTGGAGCGTGTCCGGGACGCCCGGATCGTGATGATCGGCGAGGCGACGCACGGCAGTTACGACTACTACCGGCTGCGGGAACAGTTGACCCGGCGGCTCATCGCCGAGCAGGGCTTCGACTTCGTCGCGGTGGAGGGGGACTGGCCGGACTGCGACCGGGTGAACTGCTCGGTGGTCGGCGCCGCGGGCGGGCTGGCCGACCCGCAGACCGCCCTGGAGCGCTTCGAACGCTGGCCCACCTGGATGTGGGCCAACGCCGAGGTGGCCCGCTTCTGCCGCTGGCTGCGGGCCTGGAACCTGGAGCGGCCGGAGGGCGAACGGGCCGGCTTCCACGGGCTGGACGTGTACAGCCTCTGGGAGTCGATGCAGGCGATCTTCGACTATCTGGGCGAGGAGGACCCGGCCTCGCTGGAGGCGGCGCAGGAGGCGTACCGCTGCTTCGAGCCGTACGGCAAGCGGGTCGAGGAGTACGGCACGGCCAGCCGGTTCGTCTCCGCGCGCTGCGAGGAGGAGGTGGTGCGGCTGCTGGCGCGTACCCGGGAACAGGCCACCGCGGACGGCCCGGACCGCTTCTCGGCCTGGCAGAACGCGGAGGTGGTGGCCGGCGCGGAGCGCTACTACCGGGCGATGATCGGCGGCGGCCCGGAGTCGTGGAACGTCCGGGACACCCACATGGCGGACACGCTGGACCGGCTGCTGGACCGGTACGGCCCGGACGCCCGGGGCATCGTCTGGGCGCACAACACCCATGTCGGTGACGCCCGGGCCACCGAGATGGCCGCGGACGGAATGCTCAACATCGGTCAGCTCGCCCGGGAACGGCAGGGCCGGGACGCGGTGGCGCTGGTCGGCTTCGGCAGCTACCGGGGGAACGTGGTCGCGGCGCCGCGCTGGGGCTCGCCGGCCGAGGTGATGGTGGTGCCGCCGGCCCGGGACGGCTCGGTCGAGCGGCGGCTGCACGAGCTGATGCCGGAGCGGGCGGTGCTGGTCTTCGGCGGCCCCGACGAGCCCGAGTGGGTCACCGGTGCGGCCGACCACCGGGCCATCGGGGTGGTGTACGACCCCACCTTCGAGTCCTGGGGCAACTACGTGCCGACCCGGCTGGCCGAGCGCTACGACGCCTTCATCTGGTGCGACGAGGCCACCGCCCTCCACCCGCTGCCCGCCCTGACCACCCCGGGCGAGATGGAGACCTACCCGGCCGGCGTCTGACCGGCGGCCGGCCGGGAACGCCGACGGCGGTCCCACCGACCGGTGGGACCGCCGTCGTGGGTGCCCGTCAAACGCCGGCGGGCTCCTTGTCGGCGAGGTGTGCGCGCAGGCCCTCACCCTCCACGTCGACGTTGGGCAGGAGCCGGCCGAGCCAGCGGGGGAGCCACCAGGCGGCGTTGTTCAGCAGCGACATCACCGCGGGGACGATGGTCATCCGGACCACGAACGCGTCGATGGCGACGCCGATGGCGAGCGCGAAGCCCATCGACTTGATCACCGGGTCGTCGAGGAAGACGAAGCCGCCGAAGACCGAGATCATGATCAGCGCGGCGGCGGTGACCACCCGGGCGCCGTGGCCCATCCCGTTGATGGTGGCCTGCCGGGCGGTGTCGCCGTGCACGAAGTCCTCCCGCATCCGGGAGACCAGGAAGACCTCGTAGTCCATGGCCAGGCCGAACAGGATGCCGATGAGCAGGATCGGCAGGAAGCTGATCAGCGGCCCCGGGGTGTCCAGGCCGACCAGGTCGGCCAGGTGTCCCTGCTGGAACACCGCCACGGTGATGCCGAACGTCGCCGCCACGGTGAGCAGGAAGCCCAGCGCCGCCTTGACCGGGACGAGGATCGAGCGGAACACCAGCATCAGCAGCAGGATGGAGAGCCCGACCACCAGCAGCAGGTAGACCGGGAGCGCGTCGGAGAGCTTCTCGGATACGTCGATGCCGATCGCGGTGACGCCGGTGAGCAGCACGTCGGCGTCGTCGATGCCGGAGACCTGGCGGCGGACGTCGTGCACCAGCGTCTCGGTGGCCTCGTCGGTCGGGCCGGTCTTCGGGATCACCCCGAGCAGCGCGGTCCGCCCGGTCGGATCGAGCTGCGGCGGGGCCACCGCCAGCACCCCGTCGGTCTTCTGGATCAGCGCGGTGACCTGCGGGACGGCGGCCTGGGTGGCCTGCGGGGAGTCGGCGGTGACGACCACCGCGAGCCGGCCGGTGAAGCCGGGGCCGAAGCCCTCCCGGATCAGGTCGTTGCTGACCCGGGAGGCGGTGCCCTCCGGCGCGGCGCCGGCGTCCGGCAGCGCGAGCCGCATGTCCTGGGCGGGCAGCGCGAGCAGCCCGAGGCCGAGCAGGCCGACCAGGATGACCGGGATCCGCAGCCTGGTCACCCAGTGGGCCCAGCGGAACCCGAGGCCGGAGCGGTCCTCCGAGCCGGTGGCGGCGGACCCGACCGCCTCGCGGACGCGCAGCCGGCGGGGGAGCACCCGGCGGCCGGCGAAGCCGAGCAGGGCCGGCGCCAGGGTGATCGCGACCAGCACGGCGACGGTCACCGTGCCGGCGGCGGCCAGACCCATCACGGTCAGGAACGGGATGCCCACCACGGCCAGGCCGGCGAGCGCGATGACCACGGTGGCGCCGGCGAACACCACGGCGGAGCCGGCGGTGCCCACCGCGCGGCCGACGGCCTCCTCCGGGGACAGCCCGTCGAGCAGGTTCTGCCGGTGCCGGGAGGTGATGAAGAGCGAGTAGTCGATGCCTACCGCGAGGCCGAGCATCAGGGCCAGGATCGGCGCGGTGCTGGTCAGCTCGACGACGCCACTGAGCGCGAACAGGCCGGCCATGCCGACGCCCACGCCGATCAGCGCGTTCAGCATGGTCATCCCGGCCGCGAC